>JBBDNV010000135.1:0-16610 GCA_040877415.1 Pirellulales bacterium | reverse complement strand
CGGGCGTGACCTCATCCTCATCGACCCCCAGCGCATCGACCAGCGCCGCCTGCACCTTCGAGAACACCTCCTCCTTCGTCGCCGCCATCGCTTGCCACCTCCGGTTATTCAAAATCTGGCGTCCGCTTCTCGTTATCCGTTTGTTTATCGGCCGCAAAACCGTCAACCGTTGACAAACCAGTAACGGCCAGTCTAGCGTGACATCCTAGGGGGCTCAAGGAGCGTGGACAAAGGCGTCAGACTGGGCACCCACGGCGGGCCGAGTGTCGCCAGTCACGACGTCGAGGGGCTAACGTACCGCGCCGGAAGCTCGGCATGCGACAATCGGGAGTTGACGGGTCGTCTTATTCGCCTGGGTTTGACTCGGCTTATAACAGAGATCGAATGACGGGAATTTCTCGATTTGGTCTGGCATGTCTATTGTGCTTGCTGGCGGTCGCCGAGACCGGGGTGGCCCAAGAGGGGGCGGTACCGGCCAAGATCGAGAAGTTTCTGAAGCTATGTGAGACGTCGAAGCGCGGCGCGATTCTAAACCTTGAGCACGAGTTGCGTGGACTGCGCCGGCAAGCCCCCCAGACGCGCGAGGCAAGCCGTCACATCGCCAACCTAGAGGAGCAGTTGCGCGTATTGCGGTCGAACGAGCGCCCGGTCGTGCCGCCGATCGCCTTTCCCCCTCAAGTGGGCGCGATCGGACGTCTGCCGCGGCTATCCTGCCACGTCGACCAGGTCGTTTCGGACGACGCGCTCTTGGTGCGTGGCTTCTTTCCCGTGGTGGTGACCACGGTACACCGTTTCCAAGCTCAGCGCGAAACGGTCGTCCAGCCGGTTCGGTTTCTGGTGCGCGGTCTGCCGACGCGAAACGTGGACGAGGGATCGGACCTGGAAATGCTCGATGTCTTCGAAGTCACCGGCCAAGAGACCCACCGATCCGCCGACGGCGGATCAGATAGCGTGCTCGTGTTGAAGCCATTCGACATGAAGTCGGTTGAGCCCTATTTTCGAAAAATGGCAGGGCAAGACCGGTAGCTGCGACTGCCAACTCATCGGCTCGTCGGGTCTACCTGGGCCGCGTTTCGGCATTCCGAGCGCCGAGGCGGGGCTGACGCCCAGCGGATCCTGGTCCAATTCTGGAAGGGGGGGCTGGCATCCCCGCTCTTTAGGAGCAACACTAGGAAGAAATCTTGCTTGGGCAAGGGGGGGTCTGATCGGGGCATTCCATTGGTATGATAATTCGCACCGCCGGTATGCGAATTCGCATTGCCACATCTCGGAAGATTGCCGCGCGGAGCCTCACACTTCTGCATTAGTCCCTAGACAGAAAAGCTTTAGGAGCTGGATCCATGAGCATTAAACTGCTGATCGCCGACGATCACGAGGTGGTGCGGGCCGGGCTGAGAAGCCTGCTTGCTGGCACCGACATCAAGATCGTCGCCGAAGCCGCCTCGGGAGAACAGGCCTTGCGCCTGACGCTCAAGCACGATCCCGACGTGGTCTTGATGGACATTCGCATGCCGGACGGGGACGGGCTGAACGCACTGGGTCGGATCAAGCTGGACCGCGCCAATATGCCGATTCTCATCCTTTCGACCTACGACAACCCCACGTACGTGGCGCGGGCGGTTGCGTTGGGCGCTTGCGGTTTCGTGCTGAAGGGGATTGCAAAGGACAAGCTGATCGATGCGATTCGAAGGGCGGCCGCCGGCGAAAGTGCCTGGACGCGCGACGAGCTGCGACGGGTCACCGGCGCCTTGGCCACGCCGCGATTGACCGGGGACGTGGAAGTTCCACTCACGCAGCGCGAAAGCGAAGTGCTCAGGCAGTTGGCTTTTGGATTGACCAACAAGGAAATCGCGCTGGCCTTGCACATCAGCTACGAAACCGTCAAGGAACACGTTCAACACATCTTGCGCAAGATCGGCGTCTCGGACCGCACGCAGGCGGCCGTGTGGGCAGTGCGCAAGGGTCTTGTATAGCGGTCGGAGCCTTTCGCGCGGTTCTCGACCGGCTTGCCGCCGTCGCCCTCGTCGGGCGGCCTCGCGAAAGATGCGCGTGTGTGACAAGTTTCTATGGCGTGTGTAGCTGGATTCGCAAGAATTCAGCCTGAATCACCTGAATCATCTGAGTTCTTGCGAACTCAGCTACCTGCCAGAATTCCTTGCCACACACCGACGTGCACGCGATTTGCTTCCCCGCCGGCAGCCGGCAAGAATGGCAGCTCGCCAAGCGCAACTCCCCTGACGACGCCAGGAGCCCGCCGTGCCCAAGCCGACCGATATCCGCCTGCGATCCGCCTTGGCGTCCCGGGAAAGAATCGCGTACCGGACGCCCATTAAGTTCGGCGGCCGGGTCGTCACAGACGTCGTTCTGGTGCACGTCACGGTCGAGGTCGAAACGGCGGGCGGCCGCAGGGCACAAGGCTTGGGGTCCATGCCGATGAGCAACGCCTGGGCTTGGCCGAGCGGCGCGGTTGCAGACGATCTGGCACTCGAGGCCATGGTGGCATTTGCCGAAGCCTGCGTCGGCGAAGCCGCCAGGTGCCCGTTGGTGGGCCACCCGCTGGATATCACGCGGGAACTGGCCGGTTCCCATTCCCGGCTGGCGGGCGATCTGGCCCGGTCGCTGGCATTGGCCGAGCCCGTGCCCATTTTGGCGCAGCTCGTGGCCGCCAGCCCGCTGGAGGCGGCCGTACACGACGCGTTCGGCAAGCTGCACGGCCAGAATTCGTACAACCTGCTCGGGCCCGAATGGACGAGCGCCGACTTGGGGCATTACCTGTCGGCCGACTTTGCCGGCGAACATCTCGACCGTTACACGTTGCGGCGGCCGAAAGATCGGATGCCGCTCTACCACCTGGTTGGCGCGCTCGATCCGCTCACTGCCGGCGACGTCGACGAACCGGTCGGCGACGGATTGCCCGAGACGTTGGGGGAGTGGATCGCGGCCGACGGGCTCACGCACCTGAAAATCAAGCTGGCCGGCGACAACCTGCCGTGGGACGTCAACCGCGTGGTGGCCGTCGAAACGGCCGCCGCGCCGGCTCAGCACAAGCGGGGCTGTCGCGACTGGCACTACTCGCTCGATTTCAACGAAAAGTGCGCCGGCGTCGAATACGTGCTCGACTTTCTCGCCCAGCTCGAAGCCCGCTCGCCGGAGGCCTTTGGCCGCGTGCAGTACATCGAGCAGCCGACGCACCGCGACTTGCGGGTCCATCCGGAAAACCGCATGCACGCGGCCGCCAGGATCAAGCCGGTGGTGATCGACGAATCGCTCGTGGACTTTGAAAGCCTGCTCCTGTGCCGCGAGCAAGGCTACACGGGCGTGGCCCTCAAGGCTTGCAAAGGCCACACCGAGGCGTTGTTGATGGGGGCGGCGGCGCAAAAATTCGGCATGTTCCTGTGCGTGCAGGATCTGACGTGCCCGGGCCGCTCGTTTTTGCATTCGGCCAGTCTTGCGGCCCGGCTGCCCACAGTGGCCGCCATCGAAGGCAATGCCCGGCAATACTGCCCGGCAGGCAATCGCGATTGGGTCGAGCGTTTTCCGACGATGTTCAAGGTCACCGACGGCACGCTGGGCACGAGTGTTCTCGATGGCCCAGGGTTGGGATATTAAGCGGCGGTCACAAAACCGCCGGGGACTGTCCCAATTTTGCGCAGTCCGCGGAGCAAAATGGGACTGTCCCCCTCGCCGCACAAGCCGGTCGGCTATAGATTTCACTGGCCTACAAAATTCTCAAACGGGCCTGTTTTGGCGCCACGAGAGGGGGTGGGGTTTTTCATAGCTATACAGCGTGCGCGGGACAAAACCCAGTCGCGCTACGCAAGGTTGGAATCTGGCAACCTTTGCGCCCGGTCTTCGGCGCCCTTTTCGCCCACCCGAGAATTTGAAGAATTCCGCGGCATGTTTAGAACAGTCCAGCCTACCGTACGAAAATTGGGCGAGAGATTCAATGCGCGTTTTCGGCCGGCTGGCAACGGCGCATGTTCGCGCAGCGACTTTGCCCAATCGGCGTGCCAAACACGACGGGTGTGCAACGGCAATCTGCGACATTGGATGTGATGAGACATAGCCGCGGTCCAAGTCCGCCGACGATTCCGATGAATCGAACGATTTTGAGGCGATTTGACTCGGCAGCGTGCTGCAACGACTTTTGCGCGTCGGTGTGTCGGACCGGCGTACGTTGGGGGTTGCTTGCTTCGTCGGCCATAGACCGTCAGAACTACAGTGCTGATTGGCCACAAGAATGTCCGCGCGACGATGATCGACACGCACGTTCTGAACTCTGAACCGCGGCGGCCGAGGCGTTTGAAACCCTGCCGACGATCTGGCCCGCCGGTCCGATTAGCGCCGTGGAGAAACCGTCGAATGCGCCGGAAAGCGTGAGAACCGGAAACGAGTCGCTATAGTGTGAGCTGCGGAAATCAGTTGCCTGCACGTTGGCAGCAAACGTGCGACCCCATAGGCAAAAACTACCTGTAAGCAACTTATGCCGCAGAGGCAACCCTCATGGATGAACAACCTGTCTTTCGTGGTGAATTCGCATTTTCATACAAAACCATTCGCACACATCTGCGCGACCTCATCAGCCAGCCGCTTCCGATACTCGCGCTTGCAGTCGCCTTTTTTAGCGTACTCTGGACCTTCGGCGA
Source organism: Pirellulales bacterium (assembly GCA_040877415.1). Lineage (GTDB taxonomy): Bacteria > Planctomycetota > Planctomycetia > Pirellulales > PALSA-1355 > JBBDNV01. The sequence goes on along the minus strand of JBBDNV010000135.1, from coordinate 11,964 downwards.
GGCGGCGATTCAATTCACAACGGTTAGTCCACGGGGTTGGCTATCGTATGGTTTGCTAATTGCAGCTTCGGTAATCGCGTCACTGGTGTGGAACGGTTATCTGTACTTTGACCGCGTGCCAGAGGGATTCGAGCGCGTTTCCACACACGCAAGACGCATTGCTCACTTGCAACGGCCACTTTGGGAATTTCACCTTGCAAAAACACTGTTAGCGCAAAAGCTTGGCGCGTTTGAACGTGAACTGCGTGACATGGAGGCTGGTCGGTTCTTCGTAAATGCCGAAAAGCCCGAAAGCCTGCAAGCATACATTCGATGGGCTGGCACACGAACCGAGAATTTGTTCAATATGCTCTCCGTTGCCAAGCAACTAATCCTCAACGACTTTCCTGCCGCATTACAATCAACCGCTGAGAACCCGGCAGAGCCAAAGAGAATTCTGGGTGCCGTCGAATCGCTTGCTCGATTCTACGGCGAGACCGTGGCGTTTGAACGTTCATCCAGAGCGGTGTTGCCGTCTGAGCACTTGAAGGAGCTACACCAACTCCAACTAGGTTGGTCAGACTCGATTCGCGATGGAGTGCGCCAACTGTTCCGATTCCTGCAGCAAATGTGTGAATGCGATCCGGATGGCGAAAACCACATTCATTTTCAAATCGTGTTCGAGGAGCCTAACGGTGTTTCGCAATTCAGTGAGGAACTTGATCGTTTGGAAAAGTACATTCCCGACCTTGAGCGTAACTGGTAGACAGGCGCCATTACAAGGCGATGGTCACAGGCGCGGGCGGGGCAGGTGAGCTTGGGCATTAGGCAGCGGAGCACCCGATGGCGAGCGCCAATTGCTGGATGTGCGGAAAGGCGAGCGAAACCGGCGAGCACCGCATTAAGAAGAGCGATCTCGTCGAGCGGTTCGGCAAGGGGCCGTTCCGCGGCGCTGACGCCCTCGTCCACGTCAAAGCTGAGCAGATGTGTGACCTGCAGGGCCCAAACTCCAAACTGGTCAAGTACGAGAAGAATCTCTGCGCACACTGCAATAGCACAGCGACCCAGCCGTTCGACAAGGCATATGAGCAGTTCGTGCCTTGGGTTATGGAAAATGAAGCCGAGGTTCTGAAACGGCGAGTAATTGACTTCGAAGCGGTCTATGGCGCCGACTGGGAAAACAAGCAGCGAGATCTGTTTAAGTTCTTCGCCAAGTGCTTCGGGTGCCGTGTCGATGAGGCCGGTCGCGACGTGCCACAGGATGTCATCGACCTCATGGAAAAGGACTCGTTCGAGACCGCATTGTACGTCACGTTCCAGGTCAACGAGGACCAGCTTCTATTGGACTCCGGTGACCAGGCGATTGGAACGCAGGCACTGCTCGAACACAAATGTCAGTCAACTGGGGAACTCGTCGGTTACCAGTGCGGGAGCCACTTCCGATGGCTCACCGTCATGTACTGGTACAAACACTTCCCGCTGCACCCCGTGGGTGCAGGGTGGGTGGCCAACTCCAAGTTTCTTTACCTTGGCTGGTATCAGCCGTTATCGGATGAGCAGCGGGCTGACCTGCTCGCGAAGCTCGCCGAGTCTCCGGGCGCGAAGACACGCCTAATCAGGCAATCCACCTGATCGGCGGCAATGCCCGCTCTGTCGTTCATTTTCGAGAACGGCAGCGGTTTCCATCTCGTGTATTTCGACAAAACCCCAATCCAAAGAGTCGTGAGTAGGAGAGACACATCAATCCCCTTGCGCGCCTCGGTCACATCGACCGGTGCACTCAGCAGCTAGGCGACGTTACACGGATTCTGCCTGGGTCGGCATCTGTCCTCGTGCCAAGAACTCGTGGGAACGGCCTTGATTCTTGAGAATCCCAGGGTGGCACGCCAAAAGCTTGACCTTTTGGATTCGATCGCCGACTATGGGTGCACAAACGTTTCCAAAAACCTGTGGCCGGGGTCATTGACCCGGGTGAAACCCGGTCGCCGGCCTCATTGAGGCCGGCTACAAAATGAAACTTGGAGCGTCTAACAAAACGGCCTCGGAGAGGGGGACAGTCCCATTTTGCTCCGCGCAAAATCGGGACAGTCCCCGGCCATTCTGTTGGACGCCCTTAGTCACGGCCTCACTGAGGCCGGCTACAAAGGAAGCTCGCCCATGATGCGCCGAATGCTGGTCGCTCTGTTGATTCTGTTATCGCCGTCGCTGGTCTTTGCTCAGGATAAGGCCAAGGCGAAGCAACCGCCCGAGCGGCCCACGCCGAGCGTGGCGGATTTTGTTTATGGCAAGGATTCCCAGCGGCAGAGGTTCGACTTCTGGCGGGCCGAAAGTGACAAGCCGACCGCGCTTGTGCTTTTGATCCACGGCGGGGGCTGGCGGGGGGGCGATAAGTCGGGCTACGGCACGAGCGCAATCCAGCCGTTTTTGGACGCCGGGATTTCCGTGGCGGCCGTCAACTACCGGTTTATCGACCAGGCGATGGAACAGAACGTCGAGCCGCCGGTCAAGGCTTGCCTCTACGACGCGGCCCGGGCGCTGCAAACGATCCGCGCGCAGGCCAAGGAATGGAACCTCGATCCAAAACGCGTCGGGGCGACGGGCAGCTCGGCCGGCGCCTGCACGTCGTTGTGGCTGGCGCTTCATGACGATCTGGCCGACGCGGAAAGCAGCGACCCCATCGCGCGCCAATCGTCGCGCTTAAGTTGCGCGGCCGTCGTCGGGGCCCAGACGTCGCTCGATCCCAAGGAGCTGCGCGAGTGGATTCCCAATTCGATTTACGGCGGTCACGCCTTTGGATTCGCCGCGCCGGGGCGCAACCGGGCCGAGGAATTCGACTTATTGATTGCCAATCGCGAAAAGGTCCTGCCGTGGATCAAGGAATACTCGCCGATCGAGCTGGTCACTCGCGACGACCCGCCGATCTATCTGGACTACCCGAGGCAGAAGGTGCCCCCGAAGCTGGGCCAGGAGGAAGCGGACCCGACGCACTCGGCGATGTACGGAGCCCAGTTGGCCGAAAGGCTGGGCGCCGCCGGCGTGGAGGTCGTCGTGGCTTATCCGGGCCACCAGGACACCAAATACGGGTCGGTCGAGACGTTTCTGATCGAAAAGCTGACGGCCAAATAGTTCGCGCATCGGCTGCCGTATCATTCGGCCACCTGGAATTGCATGGTGCGAGCTTCGTCCACCCGCTTCGATGCGTCCAGGACCTCGATACCAATGAGATTTCCGTCGGCATCAGCTTTCTTGGACAGGATCAACAGGATCGACAGGATGAACAGGATCGACAGGATGATTGGAAAGGCGACGGAAAGCCACCGGCAATTCCATCCTGTTACTCCTGTTCATCCTGTCTGTTTTCCCCGAGTCTTCTTTGGACAGGATGAACAGGATCGACAGAGTCGGCTTTCTTGGACAGGATCGACAGGATCAACAGGGTGATTGGAAAGGCGACGGAAAGCCACCGGCAATTCCATCCTGTTACTCCTGTTCATCCTGTCTGTTCTCCCCGAGTCTTCTTTGGACAGGATGAACCCCGTGCGCACAAGGGCGCCCGAAGCTTGTCATCGGCGCAAGTTTAGCCGCTTTGGCGGCTTGCGTTAAGTCCCCGTCGCACCATGCGACTGCCGCCGGGGTTGCCTCGCAATCGGGCACAGCGATCCCTATCATGGCAGCGATTGATCTTCGATTGGAGCAGTTCAATATGACCAGCACCGTGCCGTCGGCCATCGAGCGCGTGGCCGGTTGGCTGAGCGAAGCTCGGCGGGCGGTGGTCTTCACCGGCGCCGGGATGAGCACCGAAAGCGGGATTCCCGACTTTCGCTCGCCGGGCGGAGTCTGGGCGCGGAACCAGCCGGTCTACTACCAGGATTTTTTGGCGTCCGCCGAGGCGCGATTCGAATACTGGCGGCAGAAGGCGGAGGCCGCCGACGATTTCGAGCGCGCGGTGCCCAATGCCGGACACGCGACGATCGCCCGGTGGGAGCACGCGGGCCGGATCGCGGCCGTGATTACGCAGAACATCGACGGCTTGCACCAGCAGGCGGGCAGCAGCCGGGTGCTCGAATTGCACGGCACCGCGCGGTGGATCGAGTGCGTCGATTGCCACGAACGTTTCCAGCCCATGCCGCTCATCGAAGCGTTTCGCGCCTTGCAGGCGGTTCCTCCCTGCTCGGCTTGCGGCGGACGGCTGAAGAGCGCCACCATTTCGTTCGGTCAGGAGCTGCCGGCCGGCGTGCTGGAAGAGTCGGCCGAGCTGGCCGCGGCGAGCGACCTGTTCCTGGCGATCGGGTCGTCGCTGGTGGTTTATCCGGCGGCCGGATTGCCGCAAGTCGCGCGCCGTGCGGGCGCCAAGCTCGTGATCATCAACCGCGATCCGACCGAACAAGACGCCGCGGCCGACGCGGTCATCCGCGAGCCGATCGGCTCGACGCTGGCGAGAATCGACGAGGCGCTCGGGCTATCGGCCGACTCGTAGCACGGGGTGGGCAAGCCACCCGTGGCACCGGGCGACCTTGGACGCTCCCCCTCACCCCGCCCTCTCCCGCGAGGGGAGAGGGAGAAGAACGATCTACTGTCCGGCGACCGGGTCGGGGTCTTTGGTCAGCTCCATGGTCACCTTCTTGATCTTGCCTGAGAAGGGGAAGGGCGAAACGTAGCTTTCCGTCACCGGCGTGGACGGGTCGCGGCCGACGGCGAGACCTTCGCTCAGCCCGAACGTCAACGGCACGGTGTGCGCGATCGCTCCGCTGGCGACCTGGCGGCCGTCGATCGAGAGCGATGCCGTGCCCTGGTTTTTTCCCGTGCGGGTGAACTCGATGCGCAGGGTGACGCGGCCCGGGGGGACCGGCTCGGCCGAGGCTACCTCGTAGCGCTCGAGGCCGAAAAAGTTATAGACGTACTTGAGCCGGTTGTCTTCGAGGAAAAGGCTGAACCCGGCGAAGCGCCCGCCCAGGCTCAAGAGCACGCCTTCGGCCCCGCCGGCGGGCACGTCGATCTCGGCGGTAATCGCGTGCGAGCGGTCGCGAAAGTCAAGGGTGCTGGCGCGCGGCACGGTCGCCATGCCCGCGAGATAGGTGACCGACGTTTGCGGCCGGCCGATGCGCGGCTGATCGAGGATGCGCGCCGTGCCGCGATCGTCGAGCGGCAGCACGTTGTATTTTCCGGCTTCGCTCCACCAGCGCTCGATCAATTCGCGCAACTTTTCAGGCTGCGCGGTCGCCAGGTCCTGGCTTTCCGAGAAATCACGCTCGACGTGGTAAAGTTCCCAGCGGTCCAGCTCGAAATCGGTGCCGCGCTCGTGCCAGGCCACGGCCTTCCAGCCGCGGTGGTAGATCGCGCGGTGGCCGAGCATTTCGTAGTACTGTGTTTCGTGGCGGCTGGGAGCCTGCGCGTCGGTGAAACTGTACCGCATGCTCGTGCCGTCGAACGGCCGCTGGTCCACGCCTCTGATCGATTTGGGCTGCGCCAGCCCGACCACGTCGAGCACGGTGGGCGTGACGTCGATCATGTGGTGGTATTGCGTGCGCAATGCGCCCTTGTCCGCGATGCCTTTGGGCCAGTGAACGATCAAGGGATCGGTGTTGCCGCCGGCGTGCGTGTTTTGCTTGTAGCGTTTCAGCGGCGTGTTGCCGGCCATGGCCCAGCCCTGCGGATAGTGCGGATAAGTCAAGGGGCCGCCCAGCTCGTCGATCAGCTTCAGATTCAACTCCATGTTTTCGGGAATCTGGTTGAAGTAGAGCGACTCGTTGAACGAGCCGGTCAAGCGGCCTTCCTGGCTCGCGCCGTTGTCGGAGACCACGATCAACAGGGTGTTGTCGAACAACTCGTTCTCGTCAAGATAGTCGACGAGCCGCCCGATGTTTTTGTCGCAGTGCGTCAGGAATCCGGCGAAGCATTCCTGCAGGCGGGCAAACAAGCGCTTCTCGTCGGCCGACAGATCGTCCCAGGCTTCGATTCCGTCATTGCGCGGCGGCAGCACGCTGTCGGCGGACACGATGCCCAGTTGTTTTTGCCGCGCGAGCGTTTGCTGGCGAGCCTGGTCCCAGCCCTTGTCGAATTTTCCCCGGTACATCTCGATATATTTCCGCGGCGCGTGCAGGGGCGCGTGGGCTGCCCCGTAGGCCAGGTTCATGAAAAACGGCTTGCCGGGATTGACTTGCTGCTGTTCGGCGATGAAGCGAATCGCCTGGTCCGTGAGGTCTTCGGTGAGATGGTAGCCCGGGCGCGTGGGAGTTTCGATGTTGTGGTTGTCGGTCGCCAGATGAGGAAACCACTGGTTGGTTTCGCCGCCGATGAACCCGTAGAACCGTTCAAAGCCCATCGCCAGCGGCCAGCCATCGAACGGTCCGGCGTTGCTCGATTCGCCGAAGGGGACCTGGTGCCATTTGCCGACGTAGAACGTGCTGTAGCCGCTGTGCTTGAGGGTTTCGGCGATCGTCGCCTGGCTGGGCGGCATGCGGCCGTCGTAGCCCGGATATCCGGTCGCGTATTCGGCGATGACGCCCATGTGATTGGCGTGATGATTGTGTCCGGTGAGCAGGCACGCGCGCGACGGCGAGCACAGGGCGGTGGTATGAAAGTTGGTGTACCGCAAGCCGCCGGCTGCCAGGCGGTCGATGTAGGGCGTTTGAATCGACGAACCATAACAGCCGAGCTGTGCGTAACCGACGTCGTCCAGCACCAGGTAGATCACGTTCGGCGCGCCGGCGGGCGATTGCGGCGGCAATTTCCAGGCGGGTTTCGATTCCTTGTAGGTGCGCCCGACAACGGGCCCGTCCGGCTGCTCGGCCGTCGTGAGCTCGCACACCCCGATGGCGGCGGCCGCGGCCGAGATGGCCGCGGCTTTCACGAAAAGGACGATGAGTTTCGGGCTCATGGTGGCCGTCCCTCTTCGACAGGCGTGGAGTCCGGCGGCCGGGCGCATGCCGACGGCGCGCCGCGGCCTATGGACTTCAATAGTATCGCCACTGAAACCCCCGCGAACAAGGAACCGCGCGCAGGACCAGCAACTCGCGGGGATCGTGGCGAACATCGAGAGATCCGGCACGACCGTTTTAGGTCTTCTTGTCGGGCTTCTGCTCGTCGCGCTCGCGCATCTTCCGGTGGATGAATTCCCGCGGCGTCGGCCTGGACTTTGGTGGGGCGCGACGTTGCTCGGTGTCTGAATCGGACTTCTTGGGCTCAACGAGAGCTTCAATCTGCGCGTGGATCCGTTTCGCCCGCCGGCGTTTGGCGTCGTCTTGCTCGGTCATTGAAAAGACTCTCCTGGGACGGTCTAATCGTCGCTCGTTCGTCGAGCGGACGGTGCTCCTCGCCGCCCACTAGCCACATTCTCCTCTCTTTGCGAGCCTTTTGCAATCTGGCTGATCTGCTTGTGAAGCGCTTCGGCTCGCGCGGCCGCCGGTTTCTTTGAAGCGGCCACCATCAGCCCGGCTGCGGGGGCAACTTTGCGGCCGGTGGCAATCGCTTCATGTGTCTCCTTACCAGTAATTCTATCAATCTGGCTGCGGATGCTACCCTCTTTTGCGGTGAGTGGACCCAAATCGCGGAATCTTGATTGACTCCCCGAAAACCACGTTTCTTGCCACCAGTGGCCGCTGGCTGGCTCGAGCCAGCTGACATAGCCCCCCTTCAATACCTGCCGGGGCTTGGTAATCGCGTCCGTGAACGAGTAACGCACGCCCTGCGCAGTGACCGGATCGAAGAAATGCGGAGTATAGAAGTCGGAAACCAGAACGCCGTTGACGCTGTAGCCGAACGCCGCGGCCTCGGAAGGATCGCACACCTCGACCAAAAACAAGACGCGGCTCTGGTCCGATTTGGGTGAGTCGCCCGCGACGAGTCGATCGCCCAATGGGTCGACGAGCATTTCCAAACATTCGTGAGCCGCTGTCAGCGACCAGACGTCGTTGTCGTCGCTTGACGTGACGAGCGCAAACGGCTGTCCATCTTCGTCGAGATGAATCCCCGCGGCATCGAAGCCAATGTCGTCGCGAATGATCATTGGCCAATAGTCGAGCGGCAGATCGTCGAGCCGAGGAAATGCTTGCACGGTAGCTTGCGTGCTCCAAATCGGGGCCAGATCGCGGACCGCCTGCTTTTGCAAAGCTGCGCTGACGATCGATAGTTCCTCGAGGTTTACCTTCTCCGACTCGGAGATTAACGCGAGGTGGCGGATCAGGGCAGTCGACATGGTGAGCTCCTCCTAATTGTTGTTGACCTGAACGGCATGGTAGAAACGACCGACGTCCTCCTGTTCCGTAGTTGTCAAATGATCGCACCGATCGGCGCGACTCGGGATTCGCCTGGTCGCGAAGTGGGCACCTTCCTACTCGCTGCGTCGAGACTGCCGCGCCCCGCCAACCAGCGCCGCATTGAGCCAAACTGCCTCCCGGTTCCATTCGCCAATTGGTTCGACATCGTGACCAAAATACCCCTGTATCTATGTAGCGTTGATAGGGGGGACAAACTGCGCCAGGATAGGGAGTTTAGCGGGTCATTCGCTTTCGTCAAGCAAATGCGCCGTTTCAAGACCAGGTCGGCGATGCAGATGTACGCCGGGTCGAGTTCGCCAGAGGTTGGTTCGCCCAAAGAAAAAAAGGGTCCGCCCGACCTTGGTATGTCCCTCGGACGGACCCTTCGAACCGCGAGTGCCCCGCATGCGGGATTGGGCAGCTTGGGTGGTGTTGCATTCCTACAACTAGCTGCCCGCCGATGGGCATCGACGGCGTCACGCGTGGGGGAAGGAGAGTTCCCCTATCCACTAAGGTGCGAAAAAAAAGAAAACCGGACGGAAAATCCAGCCGTGGACTAAAAAATGGCGACCTTTTTCGGCGACGCGCCCTCGCGGCACCTACCCGAGAGGGGATCAACCCGTCGCTCGAGGGCGACGGCGCCCATTCAGCGCGACGTGATGCGCAGGCAATACCCGTCGGGGTCGGCGCCAGGCGGCCGCGATTGATGGCCGCGAGAGCGGCCCGGGAGTGAAGCCGTGGGCGGCAGCCCACGGGCCGAGGCATCGCGTCTTTCCTAAAAATCCGCGCAGCGGCGCGGGCGAAAGGGCGTTGGCTGCGCCGCTGCGCGGCTGTCGGGCAGATTGGCGGCGTCGAACCGGCGGGCTGATCGCCCGCCGCTAGATCCCTCGCCGCTGCGCGGCCCGACGGACTGGATCACCTCCAGTTGCCATAGAATCTTGTCGCGCACGGAGCATCCGGGCCGTGGATTGAATCTCGACGGTCGACTAGACTAATCGCCAGGAAGCTCACCTGTCATCCATCCGGTGGAAGCGACTCATGAACCACCTCCTCATTTACAATCCTTTTCGGTTCGCGTTGGCGGTTGCGGTGGTTTGCCTGGGGGCGACTGGGCCGCTCGTGGCCCACGACGATCATCCGCCGAAAAAGGTTCTCGACGAGGATCTGTACCGGGCCACGGCCATGCCGGATCGGATCATCCTGACGTGGCAGGACGATCCGGCCCATTCGCAGGCGGTCACCTGGCGGACCGACACTTCGATCCATAAAGCAGTGGCCCAGATCGCGCTTGCCACGTCGGGGCCGGAGTTTGCTAAGAACGCCAAAGAAGTTGCGGCCGCCACGGCCGCGCACGAGAGCGACCTGGGGCCGGCCCATTATCACAGCGTCAATTTCGAGGATCTCAAGCCGGCCGCCAAGTACGCCTATCGCGTCGGCGACGGAGTCAATTTTAGCGAATGGTTCCAATTCTCGACCGCCGGCGACAAGCCCGAGCCGTTCTCGTTCATTTATTTTGGCGATGCGCAAAACTCCGTGCGCGAGCATTGGTCGCGCGTGATTCGCGAGGCGCACAGCGACGCGCCAAAGGCCCGCTTCATGGTCCACGCCGGCGACCTGATCAATAGCGGCAACCGCGACGCGGAATGGGGCGAATGGTTCGGCGCCGGCGCCTGGCTCAACGCCATGGTTCCCAGCGTCCCGACGCCCGGCAATCACGAGTACCCGCGCGATCCCAAGACGCCGCTGGCCGGGCGCCAATTGTCGCATCACTGGCGGCCGCAGTTCACGCTGCCCGAAAACGGGCCGGAGGGACTTGCCGAAACGGCGTACTGGCTCGACTACCAGGGAGCGCGGATTGTCTCGCTCAATTCCAACGAGCAGGAACAGCGGCAGGTCGAATGGATCGAGCGCGTGCTGGCCGACAATCCCAACAAGTGGACGGTGTTCACGTTTCACCATCCGGTCTTCTCGACCGCTCGCGGCCGCGACAATCCCACCATCCGCCGGCTGTGGAAGCCGCTGTTCGACAAATATAAAGTCGACCTGGTTCTCACCGGCCACGACCATTCGTACGGGCGATTTGGACAGATGCTGACCGAGAACGTGGCCACCGGCGCGAGCGTTCGCAGTCCCGAGGGGGGCACGATTTACGTCGTTTCGATCAGCGGCCCCAAGATGTATCGCATCGACCGCGTGCCCCAGATGCGCCGCGCCGCCGAAGACACGCAGCTCTACCAGATCATCTCGATCGACGGCGACACGCTGCGCTATGAGGCGCGCACGGCCACCGGCGAACTGTACGACGCCTTCAGCCTGCACAAACGGCCGGGCGAGATCAACGAGCTGGTCGACGAAATCCCCCATACGCCCGAGCGGCGCCGACCCGACGATACGAAGAAATAAGCCCGCTCTACGACTGGGGCACGACGGCGACGCGGGGAGCCTTGGTCGCGATGGCGTGTTCGAAGGCCGCTTCCGCGAGGGCCAGGGGGAATCGGGCGGTGACCAGTTCGGCAAACGGGTATCGCGTGTGCGCTTCGGCGAGGAATCGCAGGGCCGTCAGGAGGTCGGCGGGCGTGTAGTTGTGAACGCCTTCGATTCTCAGCAACCGGCGAACGACCAGTTCGGCCGGCAGTGCCGCGGCGCGGTTGGGAAAGACCGCGCCCACCAGCACGTAGCGTCCGCCGCTGCGCACGAGCGGCAATCCGGTTTCGAACGCGGCCGCTTCGCCGGACAGTTCCAAGGCGACGTCGACGCCGCGTCCACTCGTCGCGTCTGCGACGACGTCGGCCAGCTCGTTCGCACCGGGGCGCAGGTATACGGCAATCGTCGCGCCGAATCGTTCGGCTCGCTCTAAACGCCCAAGGTCGGGGTCGGCGACGATCACTTCGCGCGCGCCTTTGGTATTGGCCATCGCGGCGGCCGTCAGGCCGAGCATGCCGGCTCCCTGGATCAATACGGCCTGATCGCGACACTCACCGGCGGCGCGCAGCGCGGCGGTTACCGTGGCCGTGGCGCAGTTGGCCGGCGAGACCACTTCGTCGGCCAGCTCGTCGGGCACCCGCAAGACGGCCGTGCCGCGGGCCAGATGACAATGCTCGGCCAGAGCGCCGCTCAAGGGATGCCGCTTGTCGATTCGCTCGTGGCCGTACTTGAACAGCCGCTCGCATTTTTGGGGCAGGCCGCGATCGCAGTAGAAGCATTCGCCGCAACTGGCGGCCACCGACCACGTGACCCGGTCGCCCTTGGCCAGGGGACGAGCCGACAAATCGAGGGGCGGATCGCCAGGGGGCAGCTCGGCGATGCGGCCGACCATCTCGTGACCGAGAATCGTGGGGCAGGGGGTCTCGCGCCGGCCTGCAAAGGTGTGCAGGTCGCTTGCGCAAAGCGTCGAGCAACTGACCGCGACGAGCAGCTCGCCGGCCGCCAGGGCCGGATGCGGAAAGGCGCGCATCGCGAGCGGCCGTCCGGGGCCCTCGAAGACGATCGCGCGGGAGGTCGCCGCCATGCTCAATTTCCCTGCCATTGTGCTTTGCGCCCCGGCGCCGTGGCCGCTGCTCGCGACCGCGATCACCGCCCCCGCGCCGGCCACGATCGCCAGCACGCGAAATAGCCCCGCTTATCCGACGTCGCCCCCTCGGTCGACAATGTACCCGAGAATCGGCCCTTGTGCCCTAGCCGCGTGTTGAAAAACTGGGACAGGCACCTCGCGACCGCCGTTTTTCGCGGG
>JBBDNV010000134.1:0-16686 GCA_040877415.1 Pirellulales bacterium | reverse complement strand
AGAGCGCTGCGTTCGGGACGCAGAGGTCGCAAGTTCAAATCTTGTCGCCCCGATTCGCCGCAGGCGAATAGAGCAGGAGAGGTGTAGAGAGGAGAAAGGAGAGCCAGGAAACGAAGACATCCAGGAACGCGCCGAACCGCCGCGGAGGCTCCTGCGGTCTCCTCTCTACTTTCTACTCTCTCGTCTTGAAGCACCACCACATGGCATTTGCCTTCGAAAAGTTGCAAGTCTATCAGAAGGCGATCGCTTTCGCCGATGCAATCTGCACGCTGTCGCGCGACCTGCCGCGAGGTTACTTTTTTCTCGCCGACCAACTGAATCGAGCCGCCCTCTCCATCCCCGCCAACATCGCCGAGGGCAACGGCCGTTTTACCAAGGCCGATCGCCGCAATTTTTTCGGCATCGCACGTGGCAGCGTCCAGGAATGCGTGCCGCTCTTGGAGCTGGCCGCGCGGCAGAAACTTGTGCAGCCTGAACGGCATCAGCAACTCAAGGCTGATCTGGAAGAGATCGCCCGCATGCTCTCGGGCCTGATCAATGGCCTGGAGAAGCGCCAAGCGGCACCGGGGCCAGACCATCTGAGCAGCCCAACAACCCCCCAGGCAAAGGCGAGGGTCCCGAGCTGAGTCGTGCGCGTTTGGCGATCGCATGCTCCAATCACCGCGTCCCAACTTCGACGTCGATACGAATCTCGCTGGCGATTGGGAAAGTGACTTTTGGCGGGATTTGAACTTTCTCACACCGAGCGGTCGGATCGCTCGCCTTCGACTAAGTAGACCCGCACTGGAATTTCAGCAGGTCGTGGGTTTAGGGTAAACTTCGTGAGTTCGCGCAGTCAAGGAACGCTTCGAATTCACGGAGGGTACGATGGCACGCTGGAAGTTGACCGACAAGCAGTGGGACGCGTTGGACGAACTGCGGTTTTCGACCTCGGGCAAGGCCGTGTTCCGCAATGCCACGATTATTCTGATGAGTGCCGTGGGGCGATCCAAGGCGTCGATCGCCAATGATTTGGGGTGCAGCGTCGCGTTCGGCGTTTTCGCCTCAATTGCCTCAAGGCCTCTGCTATTTCGACACCGGCTTCGGCGACACTCAATCCTGCACGACACCGCTCACCACCAGGGCGTAATCCTGGTCCCATGCCGTCGTTCCGCGATGCTGGTCCCAGGCGATGCGGTGAGCGGCCACGATTACCTGCCAGACGCCTGGCGCGGGCTTGTCGAGAAAGACGTTCTCGACGTTGTTGAGCCGATCCGGAGTTCCTCCTCCGCGAGAGACGTTCCCGTCAAGGAGGCCGTGATTGCCGTAATAGCGATTTCCATCCGGGGCGATCACAATCAAATCGAGATCATTCACTAGATCCTTTGCGGACGAGGTCGAACCGAGCGGATCGGTATAGGCCAGTGTCACCCGTAGTTCGGACTCTCCCTCTGGGACCTGCAGCCGGTATTCGACGGCTTGGTGGTCGCGCAGGGCCGTTTCCTGGTCCACGACGAACAACTTATTGCGCGACTCGTACAACCGGCCGAGGTCAGGCATGCCCCACCCCTGTTTGAATCGCGTGAACGCGGGATTATCGCCCTCAACCGAGTAGCGGTAGGCACTGTTGATCATCAACGCCCGGGCGGTAGCGGCGTGGGGTTTTCGGTCGAAGACCGTTCGGCCGAGAGGAAGGTTCCCGAATGCACCGTCGGCCCACATCTCCATCATCAGGCCGCAGTGACCGGCGACCAAAGGCGTCGCGCAGCTCGTCCCGCCGAAGGGGCCATAGCGGCGCGTGGAGGATGCGTCTGCGCAATACACGTTACGCCCGAAGTGGACGAGGTCCGGCTTGACGCGCCCATCCGGAGCGGGGCCACTCGTGTGGTGGCCGTAGCGATGGTCTTCCCGACGCAGGCTGCCGCGCGGGTCCACGCCGCCGACGAGGAGTGCATTCTTGGACCACGAGCCACATTTGCCTGCCCTGCCGGGACTATTGCTCATTCCTGTGCAAATCAACAGATCGGATTCCAGCACCAAATCGTCGACAAGGAATGAATAACCATCGTAATGCTTGATGTATCCCCCACCGCCCCAATTGCTCGAGGAGCTGGACAGCACCACGGCCCGATGATCTCTTACGAAGCGCTCAACCAGGCCGTAGCGGTCCTCATGGACCGGGTCTGCCTGGTCCGTCGCGAACACCAAACCGCCGAGCGGCAGAAGGCCTCTCGCGCGCGGATCGCCGCGTCCCTCGCCGCAGAGAATGCTAGCAACCGCGGTCCCGTGGTAGGTTTCGGCCCAATAATTCGGACCGAGGACCGTCACCGGGCGCGCTAACAGATCGACATGGTCGTCGCGAATCCCGAGGTCCCAGAAGGCCACGCGAACGCCTAAGCCCTCGTAGCCGCCCGCCTGCTTGACCGCCTCCGCGCCGCATAGCTCGCGGATTTGAGACAGGGTAATCAGGCCGTTCGCCAGCGGCGGAAGACCGTCACCGCTTTTGCCGGCGGCCCGAAGCTCAAATGCGCCGAACCGCCGCTCGATCGCGCAGACTGCATCGCACCGGGCCACCGCCGCCAGCTGATCCTGCGGCAAGTTGGCGGCAAGGTAGAACCCGCGCGGGCTCTGAAACACCACTTTACCCCCCGCATCTTCAATGACCTGCCGCACCTGCTTTTTGGCGCCCTCGTCGCGGTCGAACAAGTAAACGAGGACATATCGCCATCCTGCGGGCTCCATCAACTGAGATCGCATCGGTAAGATGCTTCCATTGCGCTCGAACGGCTCCGGGACGACGCTTGGGTCGAGGCGGTAGGCCGGGTGGTAAGGGCCAATCCAGCGCACGCTCTCCAGCTCGCGAACCATCTCGACCGTTTCCGGTGTGAGCCGCACAATGTAGGCGTCGTCCGGGACATAGCGCAGGAGCGTAGCACCTGCTCGAGTGAGTTGGTCGCGGAATTCTCGACCGACGGTTTGCCGGCATTGAACGATCCAGAGATTTCCGTCGGACGCTGTCAATTCCCTTGCGATCCTGGGAGGCTGTGCCACCGGGTCGAAGGTGCCATACCGCAGGTACAGTTGCTTTGCGTCTATGGCTTTATCCGCGGGCCAATCGAGAATCTGACCGCGGCGCATCTGCCGGCCCTCGATGCGAATCGACAGGTGTTCGCCGGGGCGAGTGGGGCTTAGGGCGGCCCAGGTGCGCTCCTCGGGGCTGAGATCTTCGCCGGCGGCCCGGTGGACGTCGTCAAAGCGGGCGTCCCGGACGCCGAACGCGATCAGATGGCCTGCGAATCCATTCGTCTGCGAACAAATCGGTGTCAAGCCGATCCAGTATTCCCCCGGCTCAAGGGTCAGCTTGAGATCCGCGGCGCGCACTTCATACACGCCTTTCTGCGCCTCACGAACCGTGACTTCCACTTCCCGACCTTTGCGGGGATCGTCCGCCTCGCCCGGCAGATCCCCTTTTTTTGCAATGACATTGAACCGTGCCCGTCCGACCTTGCGCCAGTCTGCGGGCTGGCTTGGGTTGGTATAGATCGCCACCGCATCGACCTTCCAGCCGCCCGCGGGAACTGTCACGGATGAAAGGCTGTACTTGCTCTCGGCCTGTGCTTTCTTCCCCTCGTCCGGGGCCAACTCGCTGTTAAAGGTGAATGCCAAGCCCCCGAAGAGCAGGTTGTAACCGAACTCGGTTCGCTCGCAGAGTACTTCGGGTTGGGACTGCGCGATCAGCTTCCTGTCGACCTCCTTCTGCGGTTCGGGGCTCTGGGCCATCAGCCTCCCGATGGCTGCGAGGAGAAGACCCGGGATCAGAGTCGCTGCCAGGTGATGCCGCATGACATGCCTCCTTTTCAACGCCACAACATGCCTCGCACTGCCGCATGAACCCAGCCGGCCGTCGTCCGCCAGATCGATGAACTCGTCGTCGAGGGCATCGTAGTTGGCGTACCGCGCCCTGATCGGGGACCTCACTGTGCATGATACTCGAGAATCAGCGGGTCGGAAGATATTCTGCTCCGGTGCGGCACATTGTCGAATCAAACAGTCGCAAAATACCTTGGTTTTTCGAGTCGAGCCCCCGGCATCGGGGCTTCAGGGCCTAATTGCCGACCGTGCCAGTCCCATAAACCCGTCTCGTAAATCAGAGTCCCAAATTCTCATAAACCCGGCGGCTAGTCGGCACGGCCTCTCTGCCGCAGGTTTTCTGGACGGCGCCCCACCCTAACAACTCCGCGGGTGATGCTCTTGGACAACGACGGCTCCCCGACGGCGCCTTGCAGCAGCTCGGTTGCGTCAGGCACTGAGCAAAGCCCCATCAGACCTCCCATACCACACTTCGAAAACGCCGCGCGGCCATTACGATTGAAGTATGGCCGATCTAACTACGCTCACCGGCATTGAAGCCGAGCTTGCCGACACGGCGGACTACGACGTCGCGATCGACGTTTCCAAGGCGAAGCGTCGCGTGGCGGCACTGCGGCGGAAGCTCGACTTTCCGCAGTCAAGCGGGCGCGGCGAACAGAACATCGCGTTCGCAATGCAGGCGATCGAGAACCAGTTGCAGCAGGTTTTGGCCTGGACCGCGGCCAATGATACGCCAAGCGAGACCCAGGCCATCGCCCAGGAATTTCCAGGTGTGGTGGCTCAAGTCGAGGTGCGATAGGCCGGTGTTGACGCACGCCGCGATCAACGGTTCAAATGAAGGTCAGTCGCCCCGACTGCTTTTCGCGGCTTGCGACTGGCCGCTTGCGCGACTAGCCTATCGTGGAAGCTGCGTCGCGCAGTCTGCCCTTGCCCAACTGGTCCGATCTTATGCTCCAAGCCCTGTTTTGCTGTGTTGCCATTCTCGTCGCTGGGGAGGAGCAATTCCTGGCATGGGTGAGCGAGCCCGCGGGCGTGTCAACGTTGGGGGATAATAAAGCTCAGCGACTGTCGCGGTCCGAACTGGCGGCGCTGGCTGGGGGCAAGCCCATGCTGCCGTTCGACGACGTGACGGTCGGCATGCGCGCGGCCGATGGCGGCACTTGGGTTGGGTCGCACAGGGGATTGATGTATCTGGCGCCGGGGGCGGCGCGGTGGCGGGTGTTTCATTCGCGGCGCTGGCTGCCGGGCGACGATGTCGAGGATGTGGCGATTACCGAGTCAGGCGACGTGCTGGTGGAGACTTCCGCGGGCATCGGCAGGCTCGCCCGGCGGCCGATGACGCTCGAGCGGAAGATGAATGCGATCGACGAGATGCTTGTCAAGCACCACGTGCGCGAAGGACTGGTCGGCGGCATCCATCTCAGCGAGCCGGGCAATCTCGCAGCCGGCTACCAGCAGCACTCGAACGACAACGACGGGCTGTGGACCAGCATTTATGTCGCCGCCGAGGCCTTTCGCTATGGGGTCACCGGCGATGCGGCCGCCAAGCGCAATGCGCGGAGGTCGCTCGAAGCGCTGATGTTTCTCGAGCGCGTCTCGGGCCTACCCGGCTTTGCGGCCCGCAGCATTGTGCCCGCCGGCGAGCCGATGCCGACCCATGGCGAGTGGCACCGCTCCGCCGACGGGCGCTGGTGGTGGAAGGGAGACACTTCGAGCGACGAGGTCGACGGCCACTACTTCGCCTACTCGATCTATTACAACGTGGCGGCCGACGAGGGCGAGAAGAAGGAAATCCGCGAGTACGTGGCGCGGATCACCGACCACATTATTGACAACGGCCTGCAGTACGTCGGCCCACCGGGCGTGCCCACCCGATGGGGCGTGTGGTCGCCGCAGAAGCTGAACCACGACCTGCGCCGCCAGGGCGATCGCGGGCTGAATTCACTCGAAATCCTCTCATTTTTGAAGGTCGCCCAACACATCGTCGGCAAGCCGCGCTATGCCGAGACGGCGCGCGAGCTTGTCGAGAAGCACGCCTACGCGGCCAACACGGTTTTTCAAAAGCACGCCTGGCCGCCCGAGCGGGTGAATCACAGTGACGACGAGCTGGCCTTTCTGGCCTACTACCCGCTGTTGATACACGAGCGCGATGCCGAGTTGCGAAAATTCTACCTGGCGAGCATTCGGCGTACCTGGCTGGCCGAACGGCCGGAGCGCAGTCCGCTGTTCAACCTGATCTATGGCGCCGCCTTGCAGGCCAACACCTGGACCGTTCCGACCGAGCGGCCCGACGCGGCGCTGGTCGAGCCGGCCGAGTACGATCGCGACGAGTGCATCGCCTGGTTTCGCGATGTGCCCTCGGAGACGTTTAACTGGATCGTGCGCAACAGCGGCCGCAACGATTTAGGTTCGCTGTCCACCAACCGCTTCGGCCGACTCACGAGCCAGACCGTGCTGCCGGTCTCGGAGCGTCCGGTGATGCGCTGGAACGGCGATCCCTATCTGCTCGACGGCGGCTCGGGCGGCGACTATCGCGACGACGGCGCTGCGATTTTGTTGCCCTATTGGATGGGCCGTTACCACCGGTTGATCGAGTAGCGGCGGACCAAAAAAGGTTCCAGGAACCTTTTTTGAACCCGTCAGAATTGAAACCCCAGCAGGTTCCAGTAGTGCAGAAACGGAAGGAAGCCTATCGCGGTCATGGCTACGAGAGTGTAATGCACCCGGCCCGGCAGGGACCAGCACCTCCGCTTCCAGACCATGGCCGCGAAGACCGGCAGCGGCAGCGTCAGAACCGTGCTGATCAGCGGAATATAGAGCAACGCAACGACTGCGGGCGGTACCCCGAAGTTGAATTCACCCGCGCCTTCCCGGAGGACCCGAAGCAGCAGGAGCACAAACGTGACGACAAAAAACAGATTCAGCGCGGCGACAGCGCCGGCGATGACGCGTGCCAGGGGCCATCGCTGCATTGGCCGCGAACTCGGTCCTCGCCAGCGGCGGAGGAGATAACCGATCGGCCAAGCGAGGATCGTCAAGGAGAATACCATCAGGAAGAATCCGAGCAGCAGGGCTTGAATTGTTGCAGTTTCGTACCACGCCAACTTTTCGAAGACGGTCGGGCCGAAGAACGAACCGAACATGTGCGTCACGCGGCCGTGATCGTCTTGCCGGAATGCGACGTACCCCGCGTCGTCACTTCGCTGGAACAGGAGTGGTTCGACTTCAGTGATTTGAAAGGGCTTCCGGAAGTCGCCGAAGCCAGCCGGGTAGCGAACGGTCAGCGCGCCATCTGAGTCGGCGGTCACGTGAAACTCACTGAATGGCGTCAGCAGCTTCTCGAGGCCGAATCGCGCATAACGGTTATAACGGTAGCGGCCCGCAAAATGCGCGGCGCGGTTCTTGAACCCGCCCGGCGGATGAAAAATCGGCGGCGGGGCGACGGGATAATAGTGGTCGAGAAACGCGTCAAGCAACTCTTCACGAAATCGAGGCACGTCATTGTTGCAGGCTACGAAGAAGCCCACTCGTTCTGCAGGCAGCAAGAACAACAGGCTCGCATATCCACTCAAGTCACCCCCGTGCTCGATCGCTCGCACTCCGTGCGCCAGTCGCTCGTTGAACCCAAACGTTCTTCCGGGGAGTCGGGGATGCTGCGTGAATTGCTGGCGGTGCATTTCCAGCGCCGTCCCCTGGTTCAGAATGCGCACGTTGCCGTAGCGACCGAGCTCCAGATGGGCGATCATGAAGCGGGCCATGTCCGTGCCCGTGGCCACCAATCCGCCGGCCGGAAGGTCGTGCAGAAACGTGTCGCGCACCGGCTGGAAGGCATTGTCGTTGAATTCGTAGCCCACCGCCAAATCGCCAATCAAATCCCGCGGCAACGGTTGCTGGATCGTGCTATGGCGCATTTCCAAGGGCGTGAGGATGTTTTCACGGACATATTGGGCATACGACTGCGTCGTGACGGCCTCGACCAAATGGCCGGCGAGCGCGTAGCCGTAGTTCGAGTACATGATCACATCGCCTGGAGGTAACGCGCGCCGCGGCATGCGCTGTGCGACGTACTTGCCGAGCGGCATCACGTCGGCGGCGGTGCGAGCCGCCATCCCGATCTCTTTGCCGTCGAGTCCGCTCGTGTGAGTCAACAAGTGGCGAATGGTCACGGGGCTGAAACGTGATTCGTCAAGGCGAAAGTCCCGAAGGTACTTGTTGACGCTTTCATCGACGTTGAGGAGACCGCGCTCCACGAGTTGCATTACAGCAGTCGCAGTCACAAGCTTGGTTACCGATGCAACCCAAAACAACGTCTTGTCGGGATCGACGGGTGCCTGCCCATTCAGATTGGCATACCCATATCCTTTCTTGAAGGAAATCTTGCCGTCCTGTACGAGAACGAAAACAGCGCCCGGAATGTGCAGTTCTCGCATTCGTTCATCGAAGAATTTTTGCAGAAAGGCTTCCAATTCTTCGGGATCGATGCGAGCGGCTCGCCCTGGAGTCGCATCCCCGACAGTGCCAGACACATGCGGTTCGTTTCCGCCGAGATCGCCTTTTGCGCTTAACAACAAGACAAGCGAGACAGTGGCCACGCGAAACAGCCAGGCACAATACACGGTTGGTACCTCCATCGTTCTGCGCGTCTGCCATCTGCGGGGCGAGGACGGAGACATTCTGTCCGCGGGTCCTTCACTACCTTCGCGAAACACGACGGTATATTACCTGCGGGCTATGCGGTTTCTCACCTCTCTGATTCGGTTCCCCGACTTAGATCTTGAACGACAGGTCCGCTTTTCGGGCGGATTCGCCGGGGATCGCGCTGCGGGAGTTGTCAGTCCTGACGGAGAGATTGGGAGATTGGTGGAATAGTGTGATTCGCTTGCTCGGCACAAGTGCCAACGCAACAACAAGTTAGCCGCTTGTTCGTGTGACGCACTTCCGTGGGCCATGCGGACAGACCGACCAAGGAAAGTTCTAACGGTGTCGTGTCGCCCCGATTCCGACTCGTCGGAATAGAGCAGGAGAGCAGTGGAGCAGGTGAAAAGGTGAAAAGGCAAAGACAGCGCTGAACGGCCGATCGACCTGCTTTCCTGCGGTCGCCTGTTCACCTGATCCCCTGCTCATCTTCGAGGAACGCTGCTAGAGCAGCCAAGAATAGAGCACGAGAGCAGCGGCTTAAGCTCTACGCGGCTTGTCGTTGTGAGGCGTCGTTCTTCAAAAAGACCGCGTCGGCCAGATGGGGAATGCCGTTGACCCACGCGCAACCAAGGTGGCCTCGATACGCGTAGCCCAATTCGGCCAGCGCGCTGGCCACACTTAGAAACTCCGGACGCGAGGCGGAATCCAAAAGCGCGACTTCGACAATCACGGCGCTCGCGCGCCCGAGAGTTTCCGCGCCGCCGCGAATCACCTCGAGCTCGAACCCTTCCACGTCGATCTTGACCAAGATCTCGGACTCGACGGGCACCTGGGATGCCAGCCGATCGAGAGTTTCCAGGCGAACCTCGAGCGGACGAAGCGGGCTGGTGGCCGCCGCGCCCGGCCCAACGCCAATGGGGTTGACCAGCGACGAGCCGCCCCAATGGCCCGTGTTCCACCAGATCGTCGCTTCGCCCGGCCGCGCCCCCACAGCACACTTGAAGAGCTTCGCCGTTCCCCCTTGACGTCCGGCCCAGGCCTCAAGCCTCGCGTGGCACGCCGGCAGCGGCTCGACGCAGTAAATCTGAGCATCGGGAAAGCGGCGCCGGAACAGCTTTGCCATCTTTCCCACGTTCGCGCCAATGTCGAAAACGGTCCGAATTGGGCGATCGCAAATTCCGATCAGACGCTGCCGCGCCTGAACGCGATCCAGCAAGGGTTTCAGGCCTAAGCGCCGGCGGCAAAAATTGAACAGGGCTGAGCGACTCTCGCCCCAGAGGCTTCCGCCCATCGGTGAACTCCCGTGGAAGTGAGCTTGGGCGAACTATGGCATCATCCGCTGGCCGCGTCCAGGCCAGTTGCCGAGGCGCCCGCGGTGTTGTAGCAAGGGGGTAAGTTTTTGGACGCGCGAGATTCCCCGGTCGCGAGATTTCGGCAATGCCTCACGAATGGTCGAACTGGTCGGGCTCGGTCTGCTGTCAGCCGCGCGAGTTGCTCGCCCCGGCCGGCGAAGAGGAGGTCGTTGCGATCGTCGGGCGCGCGGCCGCCGCCGGCCAGATCGTGCGCGTGACGGGAACGGGTCATTCTTTCACGCCGCTGTGCGCGAGCGACGACGTGTTGCTCTCGCTCGATCGGCTGGCGGGGATCGAATCGGTCGACGCCGCCCGGGGGTGCGCCTGGATCCGCGCGGGCAGCAAAATCCACGATCTGGGCCGGCCGCTTGCGGAGCACGGCCTGGCGCTCGAAAACCAGGGCGACGTCGACGTGCAGGCCATCGCCGGCGCGGTTTCGACCGGCACGCACGGCACCGGGCCGACGTTGGGCAGCATTTCGACGCAGCTCGTCGGACTGCGGATCGTCACGGCCGCCGGCGACGTCCTCGATGGCTCGAGCGAGGCCGACGCCGAAGTGTTCCGCGCCGCGCAGGTCTCGCTGGGCGCGCTGGGAGTGATCACGGCCGTGCGGCTGCGGCTCGCGCCGCTCTACCGGTTGCACGAGCAAGTGCGACGCGAGCCGCTCGATGCCTGCCTCGAGAGCCTCGACGAGCGGATCCGCGCGAACCGGCATTTCGAGTTCTTCTGGTATCCGGCCGACGACGTCGCGATGACCAAGACGCTCAATCCGACCGACCGGCCGCCGACGCCGCCCGCCGCGGAAGACAGCGCGGAAGAGGGCACGGGCCTGTCGAGCCGGGAGCGCGAGCGGGTCGACGAGAGTTGGCGGATTTTCCCCACCGTCCGCGAGAACCGTTTTAATGAGATGGAATACTCGGTGCCGGCCGAGCACGGCGTGGAATGCTTTCTCGAAGTGCGCGAATTGATGCGCCGCCGGCACACCCGCGTCGCCTGGCCCCTGGAATACCGCACGGTGGCCGCCGACGACATCTTTATCAGTCCGGCTCAAGGCCGCGCGACGGTGGCCCTTTCGATCCATCAGGGGGTCGGATTGCCGTACGAGGCGTTTTTCAGCGACGCGGAAACGATATTTCGCCGGCACGAGGGCCGCCCACACTGGGGCAAGGTGCACAGCCTTTCCGGCCGCGAGCTTAGCGAGCTGTATCCCCATTGGGAGCGGTTTCAATCGGTGCGAGCACGGCTCGATCCCGACGGACGATTCCTCAATGAGCATCTCCGCCGGCTTTTCATGGGCGATTGACGTTCGGATTGAGACAGGCATTTTTGGGGGATTTTCGCGCCGCATGCGCCGCGGAAGTCGCTATCTTGATTGAACCCGTCGGGCCGGCGCGCCTGCACGGCCCGGGCGGTTTGCCTCCTCATCTTTCCAGGGTCAAGCAAACTTTCGAGACACGTCGGGGGGAATCATGGCGATCAGCAGCCTGGCGGAGCTCGCCGAATCGTCGGCCGAGCGGTTGGGAGAACACGTGGTCTTCGAGATCGACGGAAAAAAGTACACCAACTTTCAGTTGCTCGACCACGGTCGGCGCCTCCAGGCCCCTCTGGCCGAGCTGGGGCTCGCCCGGGGCGGTCGGGCCGTCGTGGTGATGATGAACCACGCGCTGGTGTATCCGGTTTTCCAGGGAATCTTTCGCACCGGCGGAACGGCCATTCCGATCATGCCGCAGTCCGCCGCAGCCGAGCTGCACTATGTGCTGGCCGACACCCTGGCGCAAATGGTCGTCACCGACGCCGATCGGCTGCCCATGGTGCGCGAAGCAGTGGCCGGACTGCCGCACGTTCGTCATATTCTGGTGCAAGGTGGCAGCGACGATCCGCGCGCTGCGCCTGCCGAGATTCGCCTCGACGCGCTCGTGGACGACGCGCCGCGCACCGCGCTGCCGCGGATCGACAGCAAAGACGTGGCCATCATGCTGTATTCGTCAGGGACGACGGGCCGGCCCAAGGGGGTGCCGTTGACGCACGCCAATCTGTTGGCAAGCGCCGAGGCCATTTCGGAGGCGTCGCAGCTCGACACGTGGGAAGGGCCGCGCATTACGCTCAGCGGCATGCCGATCGCGCATATTTTCGGCGTGGCCATCATGAACGACCTGCTGATGATGCCCAAGCACCTGGCCGGCCGGGCCCGTCTGATTCAGATGCGCTGGTTCGATCCCGAACCGTACATGGCCCTGATCCAGGAGCATCGCTCGACGACGACGGCCGTGGTGCCGACGATCCTGGCCTTGCTGCTGCACCACCCGATGGCCAAGAACTACGATCTTTCGTCCCTGGTCGAGGTGATCTGCGGCGGGGCGCCCTTGCCGGTGGAACTGGCGCAAGCCTTCATTCGCCGTTATCCCTGCCGCATCCGCGAGGTGTACGGACTGACCGAAGCCACCGGCCTGGGCACGGTCAACCGCCGCAGCGAGCCGTATCGACCGGGTTCGGCCGGGCGAGCTTATTGCAACACGGAATTGAAGATCTTTGACGATAACGATCGGCCGCTCCCGCCGGGCGAGCGCGGCGAAATCTGCCTGCGCGGCCCGATCGTCATGCAGGGCTACCACAATCGGCCCGAGGAAAGCGCTCAAATCCTCCGCGGCGGCTGGCTGCACACGGGCGACATCGGCTACCTGGACGAGGACGGCTTCCTGTTCGTCGTCGATCGCAAGAAGGACCTGATCATTCGCGGCGGCGAGAACATCTATCCGGCCGAGCTGGAGGCGGTGCTGCACGAGCATCCGGCCGTGGCCGAAGCCGCCGTGGTCGGCGTGCCCGACCCGGTGTACGGCGAAAACGTGGTGGCCTTCATCGTCGTCAAGCCGGGCGCAAAGCTCAGCGAGCCCGAGGTGATCGAGCACGTGTGCGGACAAGTAGCACGCTTCAAGGCCCCCACGCGGGTTCACTTTGTGCCGTCGCTTCCCAAGAGCAGCATCGGCAAGATTCTCCGCCGCGTGCTGCGCGAGAGGGCGGCCGAGGAGGCATCGAATTCGTAGATGACGGACACGATGGGTGGCACCGTGAAATAGTAGGTCAGGGCTTGCCCTGACATTGGGATTTGGGACCAATTCATGTCAGTCGTAGGTCAGGGCTTGCCCTGACAGGCGAAAAAAACGCTACGCATCCACTGTCAGATTCATGTCAGGGCAAGCCCTGACCTACCTGGGGTTATGGTGATGTCACACTACCTTCGCTATTTCGTGCCGGGTGGCACGTTCTTCTTTACGGTCGTCACCGCACGCCGTTCCCCTCTCTTCATGGACAGTCGTGCGCGGCGCCTTCTCGGCGACGTCACGCGGCGCTGCTTCTCAAAATATCCGTTGACCGTGATCGCGGTCGTTTTGTTGCCGGATCACCTGCACGCACTTTGGGCTCTGCCGGCGGGCGATGCGCGTTATTCGCTGCGGTGGAGTTGGATCAAAGGTCAGTTCACGCGACAATGGCTCTCTTTCGGCGGCCGCGAGCAACCGCGCAAAGGGTCGCGCAGTCGCGAAGGGCGGCGGAGCGTCTGGCAGCGTCGCTTTTGGGAACACACGATCCGCAACGAGGATGACCTTGAAGCCCACTTCGATTACATTCACTACAATCCGGTTAAGCACGGATACGTCCCGCGCCCGCGCGACTGGCGATGGTCGACGTTTCATCGTTGGGTCGCAAAGGGCCACTACAATATCAATTGGGGCGCCGGAATCACTCCTCCGAGCGTCCCCGGTAACGCCGGCGAATAGTCTCGATAGCAGGTCAAGGCTTGCCCTGGCATTGGGATTTCGGACCGATTCATGTCAGGGCAAGCCCTGACCTACTCCCTTGAATCACGCTTGCCAGGTGGGCTTGCGTTTATTGAAAAACGCGTCGATGCCTTCCTTGATCTCGGCGGTTTCCCAGGCGTCGGCCAGCGCTGTGGCGGTGTAGGCCAGATTCTCCTTTGCGTTGTGCGTGCTCGTGTAGCGGATCAGCTTCTTGGCGTTGGCCACGGCGCCGGGCGCGCACTGGAGGGCCGCGGCGACTTCGCGCTCAATCGCCAAGTCCAACTCCGCGATCGTCGGCACGACGTCGTTCAGTAGCCCCAACCGGGCCGCGGCGTTGCCGTCCATTTTGTAGGCATTGAGCATGATCCGCCGCGTGTTGGGCACGCCCATCTTGGCCACCACGTAGGGCGAAATGGTAGCCGGGATCAGGCCCAGCGTGACTTCGCTCAAGCGAAACGTCGCGTCGGCCAGCCCGATCGCAATGTCGCAGATCGAGATCAGCCCCAGGCCGCCGCCGAACGCCGAGCCGTTGATCCGCCCGATGACGGGCTTGGCCAGCGCGTCGAGATCGGCCAGGATATTGGCGAACTCGGTGGCGTCGGCGATGCGGCCTTCGCGCGTATTGGCGGCCTGATGTTGCATTCCCTTCAGGTCGCCGCCGGCACTGAACACTTCGCCCGCCCCGGTGAGCACGATCACGCGCACCCTCTCGTCATCGGCCAGTTGCGCGGCCGCCGTGCCGAGCTCGCGCATCAGCGGCTGTGACATCGCGTTCTTGGCTGCGGGCCGATTGAGCACCAGCCGCGCCGCGCCCGACGCGTCGACCGATACGTCGATCATCTCAAAACTGCTCACGGTTGGTCTCCTCAAAGAATCATGGGGAAAGATTTTGTCGGCTCACCAGATTTGTAGAAATCGTAGAATACGGCGACTTTGCTGAAAAGAGCCGCGGCGGTGACGGCCCGGCAATTTGCCCGCTTTCCGCCGCCCTGGCGCCCATCGGCCGCCCATCGGCCGTCTCTGGCGTCTCCCCTTGAAGTCAGATAGAATTTTAGGCGGCGTTCGACGTTCGTCTTTTCGGGGAGTTAGCGCGATGGCGACTGAGTTACTCGAAACGGGCATGGAAGCAATCATTCCGGGCACCGGATTCACCAAAGCCCACCAGCTATTTCGTGAAACGGTCCGCCGGTTCATCGACCAGGAAATCAATCCTTACGTCGACGAGTGGGAAGAAGCCGAAATCTTTCCCGCTCACGACCTGTTTAAAAAGGCCGGCGACCTGGGACTGTTGGGGCTGTCTTACCCGGAGGAGTACGGCGGAGCCGGCGCCGACTATTGGTACAACATGGCCCTGGCCGAGGAGCTGGCGCGGTGCAATTGCGGAGCGATTCCGATGGCCATTGGCGTGCAAACCGACATGGCCACGCCGGCGCTCAACCAATTTGGGTCGCACGAGCTGAAAAAGAAATTCCTCGAGCCGGCGATCCGGGGCGACGCGGTCTGTTCCGTCGCCGTCACCGAGCCGGGAGCCGGGTCCGACGTGGCATCGATCCGCACCAGGGCCGAGCGCGACGGCGATCACTATGTGATCAACGGCAGCAAGTTGTTCATCACCAACGGCGTTCAGGCCGATTGGGTTTGCCTGCTCGCCCGGACGACGCCGGGAACCACGTTCAAGGGGATGTCGCTCATCATCGTGGCCACCGATACGCCGGGTTTCACGGTCAGCAAGAAGCTCAAGAAAATGGGAAACTGGTCCAGCGATACGGCCGAGTTGGTGTTCGACAACGTTCGCGTGCCGCTCGCCAACCGGATCGGCGAAGAGGGCCAGGGCTTCATCTACCAGATGCAGCAGTTCCAGAACGAGCGGCTCATCAGCGGCCTGGGCGCGGCGGCCGGCGCGGAAAAGATCATCAAGATGACCATCGAATACTGCCGCGGCCGCGAAACGTTCGGCAAGCCGCTCATCGAGAACCAGTGGATCTACTTCAAGCTGACGGAACTGATTGCCGAGGTCGAATTCCTGAGGCAGATGTGTTACCAGTGCGGCCGCATCATGGACCGGGGCGAGGACTATACGCGGGAAGCGTCGATGGTGAAGCTGAAGGCGGGGCGGCTCGTGCGGCAAGTGGCCGACACCTGCCTGCAATTCCACGGCGGCATGGGCTACATGGAAGAGTACCCGATGGCCCGGTACTACCGCGATTCCCGCCTGATGTCGATCGGCGCGGGCGCCGACGAGATCATGCTCGGTATCATCGCCAAGTTCGAGGGCATCGCCCCGCCGCGGTAACGACCCGAGCTGCCCCACTCCTGGGCTCGGCGCACGGCGCGGCACGCGAAGAGGTCCGGCAGTCTCCGCTTGCGATCCGCCATGTCGCGTGTCACGGGCGAGACTTCGAGCGCTCGAAGACGGAGCCCAGGGGTGTATCTGGGAGAACCAGGAGATCACCACCGGTGCGGCGACAGATTCTCCCTTCGAAACTCGACGCGAAATCGGACCATTTCAGGCGCAACCGCGACGCGGTGCTGGCGCAGTTGGACGAGTTGGAAAAGCTGCTCGCCGCCGCGCGCGCCGGCGGCGGAGAAAAATCGGTCGCCCGCCATCATGGCCGCGGAAAGATGCTGGTGCGCCAGCGGATCGAGCTGTTGATCGACCGCGATTCTCCGTTTCTCGAATTGTCGCCGGTGGCCGCCGCGGGCACGGAATACGAGGTCGGCGCGTCGACGGCCGCGGGAATCGGCGTTGTCTCGGGCGTCGAGTGCTACGTCAGCGGCAACGATCCCACGATCCGCGGCGGCTCGGTCAATCCGTACACGATGCGCAAATCGATGCGCGGCTTCGAAATCTGCCGGCAGAATCGCTTGCCGCACATCATGTTGACCGAGTCGGGCGGTGCCGACTTGCCGCGTCAATCCGAGATCTTCCTTCCCGGCGGCGCGTCGTTTCGCAACTTGACGAATCTGTCCGCGCTTGGGATCCCCACCATTTCCCTGGTGTTCGGCAATTCGACCGCCGGCGGGGCCTACACGCCGGCCATGTGCGATTACTC
>JBBDNV010000133.1:0-77496 GCA_040877415.1 Pirellulales bacterium | reverse complement strand
AGCCGAAGCCAGGGCGCAAGACTAAATCAGCGTATTTCCAACTCAGGACACTAGGACGGCTTTTGCCAGGGCACGTCGGGTCGCCCGGCCTGGCGATTGACCGTCCGGGCCAGCACAAACAGCAGATCGCTCAGGCGGTTGAGATAGACGATCGTATCGCCCGAGATCGGCTGGCGCGACTCGCGCGCCAAAGTCACGACGCGCCGCTCGGCACGCCGGCAGACGGTGCGGGCCAGTTGCAGGGCGGCGGCGGCGGGCGTGCCGCCGGGAAGCACAAATTCCCTCAGCGGTTCGAGCCGCTCTTCGAAGCGATCGAGCGCTCGTTCCAAGGCCGCAATTTGCGGCGAACCGACCAGCGCCGTTTGATGGGTGGGCGGATCCGGCGTGGCCAATTGGGCTCCCAGCGCGAACAGGTCGTTCTGAATCTGAGCCAAGAGCGCGTCGACTTCGCCCGGCGGAAGCTGCGCGCGCACCACGCCCAGCACGCTGTTCAGCTCGTCGACCGTTCCGTAGGCCTCGATGCGCGGCGCGTCCTTGCTGACGCGCGGCCCGCCGAACAGGCCCGTTTCGCCCTTGTCGCCCGTCTTGGTATAGATTTTCATGGCGTCGTTTTCTCGGAGCTCGTCGGATCAGGGGCCATAACGAACCCGACGCGCTGGGCGAGGGAAAAACGCGACGGGACGCCGACACGGCCCTCGCTTGTGCGTCGGGTTCGTATTTGGCAACGCGTCGCCGCAGCCGCCAGGACGCCCCGTCGCCCGGCGTCAGCACGCCCGTTATAATACCCTGGTGGAACCCGCCGCACATCGCCCGCCGATGTGATTACTACGCCCGCCGTTGGGCCGCCGCGAGTTGGATTTCCCGCTGTCAGCACCTTTCAGGAGCCATGATGATGTGCCATCGCGCGTTGGCGGCAGGCCTGGCCGCTTCTTGGTTGTCGTTGGCCGCCGCCCTCTACGCGGACGAGTCGATTGAACCGACGTACCTGGACAACGTGCGCCAGGTGACCTCGGGTATGACGAAGGCCGGCGAGGGATACTTTTCACCCGACGGCCGGACCATCATCTATCAGGCCGTGCCGCGCGGCTACCCGTTCTACCAGATCTACAAGCAGCCGCTTTCCGGCGGCGAGCCGCAGCTGGTGAGCACGGGCCGGGGCCGCACGACGTGCAGCTACTTCTCGCCCGATGGAAAGCACGTGCTATTCGCGTCCAGCCACCTCGATCCCAAGCTCGAGCAAACCGAACAACAAGCGCGCAAGCAGCAGGAAGACGACGCCAAGAGTGGTCGCCACCGGCGTTATTCGTGGGATTTCGATCCCTGCATGGACATTTTCGAAGGCGACGTGAACGGCGGGAACCTGCGCAAGCTGACCGACGTCAAAGGCTACGATGCCGAAGGAGCCTATTCGGCCGACGGAAAGCTGATCGCCTTTTGCAGCGACCGCGACGGCGACCCCGATCTGTACGTCATGAACGCCGACGGCTCGGGCTTGCGCCAATTGACCGACGTGCCCGGCTACGACGGCGGCCCGTTCGTTTCACCCAACGGCCGCTGGGTCGTCTATCGCACCGATCGCAAGCGGCCCGAGATGCTGCAAATTCACGCTATCGGCATCGACGGCAAGAACGACGTGGCGCTCTGCGACAACATCGGCGTCAACTGGGCTCCGTATTGGCATCCGAGCGAACCCTACATCGTCTGGACCGGCGCCGACCATTCCGATCCGACGCAGCGGCCCAACTACGATTTGTGGCTGATGAAATACGGAGACGAGGAGGGCCGGATCGTGCCTGGACCAATCACGCGCATCACCGATCATCCGACGGCGGACGTGCTGCCGGTGTTTTCACCCGACGGCAAGCAGTTGATGTGGACCAGCAATCGCACACGCGACCAATCGAGCCAATTGTGGATCGCCGACTTCAAGCTGCCCCAGTGACGTGCCCCGAGCGATCGCTGGCGAACCGACGGGCGTCACTCTGCTTCCAATACTTCGATCTTGAGCTGGCCCAATACCCCGGCCACCGCCAGAAAACTGCTGTAGGCGCTGGCCCCGTGGAGACTCGAATCGGCCAGTTTCAGATACGCCGCGCTGGTGCCCCCCTGCGCCACAATCGCATCGAGCGGCACCCACCGGCCATCCAGATACACCTCGGTCCACATGTGGTAGCCGAACCCTCCGGCGCGCTGGACGTAGACCAGCCCGATCGCCACGCGAGAGGGGATTCCGCACGCCCGCGCCAGCGCCGCCAGCAGCACGGCGTGTTCCGTGCAATCGCCTTCGCGCGACTCGGCCACTTCGGCCGCGGTGGCAAAGGCGTGCGAAAAGTTCTTTTCGCTCACCACCCGGCTCACGTAGCGCTCAAGGGCGATCGCCACGTCCCGGGGATCCCTCGCGGCTCCTTTTGCTTCCCGCGCCATTTCTTGAACGCGCGGATCGTCGATTTGCAGCAAGCTGTTGGCCGACTTGTACTCGGACGAAACCGTCGCCGGCGGCTCGGCCGGCTTCTTCACGTCGCCGGGCCGCAGGCTGCGCACGGTTACTTCGGCCGCGTTTTGTCCCAGCGAACGGACCGACTGCGTCGGCCCCGTGGCAAACGTTTTGAGCGGATCGCCGTCGGCCAACTCCACCCGGTAGCGGACCTGCCGCGTCTCGTGCGCGCGTTTCAGGGGCGGATCAACTCGGACGATCAGGTCCAATCCGAGATCGAATTTCCCCTCGTCTCGCGCGGGCGCGAGGGCCAGCGCGCGCGTCGTGCGGAACGATTCCTGCGCCAGCGCCGCGATGCGGGTCTTGATGACCTCTCCCTGCTCGTTGGTCCACAGGATCGAGCTTAACGACTGACCATCCCTCAGCCGGGCGACGCTATCGACGCGCAACAGCTTCGCCTCGACGCCCAAGACCGGCGCCATCTCGTAGTCGCGCGCCGCCAGCTCCACCTCGGCAATCTGGTTCACCAGCGGCATCAGCATCTTGAAGGTCCGCCGCGCGCCCGGCTTCATAGGGTCTTCGGCAAGCGATTGTTCGATGGCCCGAAACCCGCGGATATCGCTCGACCAGCCGATGCGGGTTGTGTCGCGCCGGCCCTTCGTTTCGGTGGTCAACGCCATTTGGCCGTCGCCGGCGCGGCCGGTCACCACGGTCGGCGAGGGACCGAAGGCCACCTGGGTTTTGAATTCCAAAACCTTCCCGGCGGGCGTTTCGAGGATCTCCATGTTCACGTCCTGCTCGGTCCGCTGGCCGAAGCGGGTAATGGCCAGATGATTCTTGGACCGGGTCTCGACGAGCTGGCGGCCTTCTCGGCTCACCTTGTGAATGGTCGTGTGGCCGTAGCCGATCTTTGCCCCTTGCAGGTAGAAGGCCTCCCAGATTTCCTCCGAGGGGGCCTTGACCGCGTGGGGGCCATTGTCGGCCGATGTTTCGGCCGCCGGGGCACGCGGTTGATGGCGCTGGCAGGCCGGCGCCATGGCCAAAAGCGCCAGGATCGCCAGGAGCCATCGGCGTGCAACGCCCGCCGGGACGTGTCGGTCGCCGAGTTTCTCGCCGTGGCCCGTCAAGATTAGTCGCCCCATGCCGTCGCGGTAATGATTGGGGGGAGCGGCCACTCGCGCGCGTTTTGCCGCGTGGGTGCCCGAGGGGTGATTGTATCCATGAGCCCCGCCGACTTTCCACCCGGCGCGCGCTGCACGTCCCCCGGCCCGGCCACCGCACCCTTCGAGATTGACGCTGGCGCGCAACCGGGCGGACGGGTCGAGTTTGCGGCAGGCAAACTCAGTGTTTTCCTCCGAGACCAATCAGTCGGTTGGCGCGTTTGCGGCCGTTTTTGACGTTGGCGGCGTCGGTCGGGACACGGCGGTGCTAGAGTTGAGGTGTTTCACGCGCGTTTGGGGCAGGCGACGCCGCACTTCCAGGCATTGATCGCTCTCCACGCCCGGCGAGCCGGATGCCCAGATGCGCGATCTGTGACGTTTCTGCTGGCGGAAAACTCGCTCGATTCCAGGTTGCGCAAAGTCGAGTTTCCGCGGCGGAACACGGGCGGCGGCGTAACCTATGTTTGCTTGAAGAGTTTTTTGTTTACCCACCCACGAGAGCTGGAACAACCGAACAAAACCACGCGCCCCCCGGCGTTTGACCCGCGCATTGCGGACGCCCATTGGCTGGCGACTGACAGGCTTTGTCCGGCTACCGATAACTGACTCCGAGGTTCGCCGATGGGGTTTTTGAAGAAATTTTTTCGCAACGTGTTCCGCGACGAGATCGCGACGCACACGACCAGCAGCTTCGACAGCGTCAGCCCGGACGAGCTCGAAACGCACCTGGGCGTTGTGCGCTACGGCGATTTCATGCTTTCCGGAGCCGTACGACCGTCCTTCGACCTGCAGGTGATCCCCTCCCAGGGTTATCGGCACGACGTCTATCGCGACGAGGAAAACCACGCCACCGTGCCGGTGCTGATGGGAGCGGCTTCGAAGGAACACCTGTTCGAAGTCTTCATGGACATTTTGGACCCGCTCGGCCAGGAAGTCGACGTCGTGCTCGAAACGAGCCACAACCGCGAGGCGCGCGGCCACGTCGACTTGTATCGCGAGCACATCGACATGCCGGTGCTCAAAAGCATCCTGTACGACTTTGAAGACCTGCTGGTGAACGACGGTTGCACCGGAATCGCCGTCTTGAACCCCGGCATTCCGCAGGAAGTGCAATTCGACGAGCACAAGCTGGTGATCGTATACGGCAGCGACCTGGAAGAGTACGAGCGCATCTTCGGGTCGCGGGGCGTGCGCTGCGACGACCGGATGAAGTTCATCACCGAGGCTGAGCACGTGCACTCGTCGAGCGATATTTACCGGCAACACTTCGAACAGTTGCGGACCCGATTGGGAATCGATTCGAACTACGACTAATTGCCGCCAGCGGATCGAGCCGGGTGCGACTGCTAGCTTGCCTAGCAATGCATGCCTGGTGCCACGGGTGGCTTGTCCACCCGTGCCGTTCTGCTGCGAGAGCGAGCAGTAGCACGCGAATTCCCGACACGTCCCTCCCTGTCCAGCCGTGTCCCGGCAAGCACGGGTGGGCAAGCCACCCGTGGCACCTGCTCTTGTTGCCCCGACGGCTTTCGATCACACTACCGCCTCATTTCTCGCGACCGTTTCATTTCGCATTGGATCGAATGCACTGCGATCGGGCTATCGATGCGCTATTGCGCCTGGCGCTGCCGATTTGCGCGCTGGGGGTTTGCTCGCTTGCGCTATTGGGTTGCCAGGCCTGGCAGCCGGCCCGCTACACGCCGCCCGAGTTTGGCTTCGGTCCGCCGCTCGTGTCGCCCGAGTCCAACCCGCTGTTGGTCACGTCGATGGACCGCGACTTCGTGTGGGAGCAGGTGGTCGACGTCGTGGACGACTACTTTCGCATCGAACACGAAGAGCGCGTGCGGCTCGTCGGCGACCTTTTGACCGAGGGAGTGTTGCAGACGTATCCGCGCACGGCGTCGACGATTTTCGAGCCGTGGAACCAAGATTCGGTGACGCCCTATGAACGCTGGCAGGCGACGCTGCAATCGATGCGACGCCGGGCGATCGTGCGCGTAATTCCGGCCGAAGGCGGTTTCCTGGTCGACGTCCAGGTGTACAAGGAGCTGGAAGACGTGCCTCGGCCTGAATCGGGCGCCGTCAGCCTGGCCAACGCCGAGACGCTGCGCAACGACGACGCACTCGTTCGTCTCACGAACCCCCTCGGTGGCCAGGAGCCGACAGTCGGCTGGCTCGCGCTGGGGCGCGACACGGCGCTCGAACAAGTGATTCTGGCCGGCATCCAGGCCCGCGCCGGCGGCATGATGACCTCGCCGGCGCATTTCTAGCCGTATCCTGGTGCCCCGGGTGGCCTATCGACCCGCCCGATCGGCACTGCCTGGCGAGCAACGAACGGCACACGAAACCGACATCCTACCCCTGGTTCGCGGGCGTCTGGACGATTCCCATCGGCGTGCCGAGCTTGATCGGCGCCGGTTCAGGGAGTCGGGCGACGGGTAGTTTCAGCGTAATGGCGGTCCCTTTGCCCACGCTGCTTTCAACGCGAATCCGTCCGTGGTGGGTTTCGACGATGTCGCGGCAAAACGACAGTCCCAGTCCGGTGCCCCCTTTGCCGCTTGCGTCGGGGCCGCTTTTGGTCGTGAAGTAACGGTCGAAGATGCGCGGCAGTTTTTCCGGCGCAATGCCCGAGCCCGTGTCGCGCATCGCCAGGTCCACCGTGTCGCCGGGCGCGTCGTGGCTCAAACGAATCAAGATGTGTCCGCCGGCGGGCATGGCCTGCCGGGCGTTGACCAGAAGGTTCATCACGACCTGCTGAATCTGGTTGGCGTTGACCATGGCCAGCGGCACGTCCTGGAATTGCCGCTCGACGACCACGTGATACTTGTTCATCTCGCGCTCCAGCAGCAACAACGAGTCTTCGACCAGTTTCACCAGGTCCGTGGGCTCGAAGCCCTGCGGGCGGTTGCGCGCGAAGCCGAGAATTCCGTGCGTGATCTTGGCGGCCCGCTGTCCGGCCGCCAGGATTTTTCCAAATGCCTTGTCGCGCGTTTCCTGGTCGCGGTGGCGCTGCCCCATCTTGGCGTAGTTGATGATCGTGGTGAGCACGTTGTTGAATTCGTGCGTCGTGGTGCTCATCAGTTCCCCCAGGGCGGTCAACTTTTGGGCCTGGTAAAGCTGTTCCTTCAGAATGGCCACCTGCTCTTCGAGACTGGGAGCATGCGGCGGCTGGGTATTGGACATGCCTGGTTCCCGTGTGGTGCGCGGAAAGCGAAACAGCCCAAATTAAATAGAACACGGCTATTAGCCATTTCTACCGTTGAGCTCAATCGCCCTGTTTTACCGATATGACGTGCCTCAACGAACTTGCTCGCGAAGGTCTTTGGTCGATATCGACGCACCCGACTGGGCAACTAAAACGCAAGCGGCTACAATCCCGCCCCCTCGTCCGGAGCGGGCGGTGGGCGGGGGTGATGCTCTCGAATCCGCGCGAACCACAGGGAAGGGAAAAATGCACACCGTTGAGCTTGTCGACGAGGCCGTGGCATTGGCCATCGAACGTGGCTTTGGCGTACGGCAGGACTGGTTCGGCGGAGCTGCCGCCGGGATTTGCGAAATCAAAGGCCAGCGGTGGATCTTTATCGATCTGGCGCTCAACCCGCGCGAGCAGCTCGAGCAGGTGCTGGACGCGTTACGGGAATTTACCGATCTTTCTCGTTCAACCCTAAGCCCCCAATTGCAAGCACTAGTAGATATGCGCAAAGCAGCGTGACTGGCTAAGATCCGTGGCAATTTCCCGGCGGCGTTTCCGGGGCCGTGGTTTGAGTGCGATATAGGCCGTTCGATTCGATGTATTTTTCGACCGCCCGCGGCGTCCGGTAGCGAATGCTTTGGCCGCCGGCGACCCGAGCGCGAATGTCGCTGCTGCAAAGTTCAATGTTCGGCATTTGAACGGTCTCGAGACGCTCGGCCAGCGACGTAAAGTTCTTCAGGCTGAGCTTGTCGATTTCGCTCTGGGAGATTCCCACACCGACACGTCCTACCGCCACCGGCAGGGCCAGGCTGCACAACCGCGCCGGCTCTTTCCACGTCGGCAAATCGCGGAGCGAATCGGCACCCATCAGGAAGAACAACTGCCGGGACGGGTCCTCGTCTTTCAGGTGGGCCAGCGTGTCGACCGTGTAATTCACGCCGCCCCGCTCGATTTCGTAGGGGCAAACGGCCAGCGCTTCGTGCCCGCCGATGGCCAGCTCGATCATTTCGATCCGTTGGCGTCCCGGCGCAAGCTCCCGCTGTTGTTTGTGCGGCGGCACGGCGGCCGGCAGGAACCAGACCCCGTCCAGGTGCAACTGCTCGCGGCAACTTTCGGCCAACAGCAGATGCCCGTAGTGGATCGGATCGAAGGTGCCCCCAAAAATTCCCAGTCGCATCGACACGCGCAGACTCGTCGCTTGCCAGCACGCCGCCGGCCTAAGATATTGAAGCGGGAGATCCCGACACGCACGTATCGTAGCCGCTCCGACGGCACACCGCCACTCGGCAGCCACGACGTACACCGATTGCCCCCAGAGAAGTACCGGCCACGTGAGCGAACAACAAAGCCTGTTCGAGCTGAACCCGGCGCCGTGGGACGAGGACGACGCGCGCGACGAGCTTGTGGCGACGCTCGTTTTCTCGAGCGGTCCGGAGCGGCCGTTCGACTACCGGGTGCCCGACGATTTGCGCGGCCAGATCGTGCCCGGCCAGCGCGTGCGCGCACCGTTGGGACCGGCCAACCGGATGATGACCGGCTACTGCGTGCGGCTGGCCAAGGGGATGGCCGGCAATCGGCGGCTCAAGGCGCTGGCAAGCGCTATTGACCCGCGGGCCCTGATTACCCCATCGATGCTGCGGCTGACCGAGTGGATGTCGGATTACTACATGTGCCCCTGGGGGCAGGTGCTCGAAGCGGTGATCCCGGCCGGTGTTCGGGGTGCGGCCGGAACGCGGATCGTGCAATTGGTGCGGCTGCCGAATCGCGTGGCGGCCCGGCGGACGCAACTCAAGCTCACTCCGACGCAAAGGCGCGTCCTCGACTACCTGGCCGGCCGCGCCCATCCGGTGCCGATCCGGCAAGTGGCCGACGCCGCCGGCTGCACGCTCGCCCCGATCCGGAATCTGCAAAACAAAGGCCTTGTCGAAATCCAATCGCGCCGGCTCGACGCCCCGCCCGCGGGCGAAATCGCGCAGGCGGCCGCCGAACCGCATTTGACGCTCAACGCCGATCAGCACGTCGCGCTCGATGTGATTCTCAAGGCCCTGCGTGACGGCAGCCATCAAACGGTGCTCGTGCACGGAGTGACCGGCAGCGGCAAGACGGAAGTGTACATTCAGGCAATCGAAGAGGTGCGCCGGTTCGGCCGGCAAGCGATCGTGCTGGTGCCGGAGATCAGTCTGACGCCGCAGACCGTGTCGCGCTTCCGCTCGCGGTTCACGAGCGTCGCCGTGTTGCACAGCCATCAGCGCGACGCGGAGCGCCGCCGCTTCTGGGAACAGATTGCCGAAGGGCGCGCGAGTGTCGTGGTGGGCCCGCGCAGCGCGGTGTTTGCCCCCGTGCCCAATCTCGGGCTGATCGTTCTCGACGAAGAGCACGAGGGCACGTTCAAGCAGGAAACGGCTCCCCGCTACCACGCCCGCGACGTGGCGCTGCGGCGTGCCAAATTGGAAAATATTCCGCTCGTGCTGGGCTCAGCCACGCCGTCGCTGGAAAGCTGGCATCGGGCCCGGATGGGCGAATATCGGCTGGTTTCGCTCCCCAAACGGGTCTTCAACCGCCCGATGCCCTTGGTCGGCACCATCGATCTGCGCAGCGAATTCGCCGACCGCCGCAATCGCGGGGCGATCAGCCGCCAGCTTCGCCTGGCGATGGGCCAGACGCTCACCGACGGCGGACAGGTCATTCTGCTGTTGAACCGCCGCGGCTACTCGACGCACATTCAGTGCCCCGCGTGCGGCATGGTCATGGAGTGTCCCCGCTGCGCGATCGCGCTGACGCACCATCTGGTGCGCGGGATTGCGCTGTGCCACTATTGCGACTACCAGGTGCCGGCGCCGGTGGAATGTCCGCAGTGCCAGTTCGCGGGCATTCGCTATCGGGGCTTGGGCACCCAGCGTTTGGAGGCCGAAGTCAAGGCCCGCTTTCCCGAGTACCGCTGTTTGCGCATGGACACCGACGCGATGCAAAAGTACGGCAGTCACGAGGCGGCCCTGACACTGTTTCGCGACGGGGACGTGCGCATCCTGCTGGGCACGCAGATGATCGCCAAGGGGCTCGACTTCCCCAACGTGACCCTGGTCGGGGTGATCAATGCCGACACGGCGCTGCACATTCCCGACTTTCGCGCTTCGGAGCGGACGTTTCAGTTGGTCACGCAAGTGGCAGGCCGCACCGGGCGGGGCGAAAAAGGGGGCCGCGTGCTCGTGCAAACCTTCAATCCCGATCACCCGGCCATCCTGGCCGCCGTGCGCCACGACTACGACGCGTTCGCGGCCCAGGAACTGCCGCCCCGCGAAGAACACGATTATCCGCCGTTTGCCAGCCTGATCCGCCTGGTCGTGCGCGGCCCGGCCGAGTTGACCGCCGGCCAGTTCGCCGACCAGATCGCGATCGGGCTGCGGCAGGCGCTGGCGGGCGAACGGGCGCGCGTGTTGGGTCCGGCGCCGGCGCCGATCTCGAAGCTGCGCGGCAACTATCGCTTTCACATCCAGGTGCACGGCGCGGACTCGGCCGTGCTGCGCCGCGCCGTCGACCAATCTACATCCGGGCTGAAACCGCCCGAGGAAGTGCAATGGATCGCCGACGTCGATCCGATCGACATGCTCTAGCAGCCTATTGAAAAACTGGGACAGGCACCTCGCGACGACCGTTTTTCGCGGGTCTCGCCGCGACGTGCTCGGAGCCAGTCCCATTTTTCAACGGCCTGCTAGCCCCCGGCTTTGCCGGGGGATCGACTTCCCGGAGGAATCGACGCAACGTCTCCGTCGGCAGCCAGGAATCCCCCGGCAAAGCCGGGGGCTTTGGGGCCGACTTTCCTCTTGGTGTTTGCCCGGCAATCGCCGTAAACTAGAGGAATCGGGGAAAGTTATCGATCCCACCCCACAGAAACCGCATGTCGTACCGCTGGCTGAAACGCGTTCTGGGTGAAACCAGTCTGGAGCGGAAGTTCCTGGTGCTCTTCGGCGCTTCGCTGTTGGTGTTGATCGCCGGCAGTTTCTATTGGTACGGCCGCAGTACGCGGGATCTGGTGTACGACTCGAGCCGCGAGAGCGCCAAGAGCCTGGCCTATTCGGTGATCGCCCTGCACCACACCCGGCTGTGGCAGAACGAGGACCTGGTGGCATTGGTCGATGACTTGAAAAAGGGCCTGGAAAACCGGGAATACTACTGGGAGTTTATTCGGCCGGTCGCGGAAGGTCCGCATGCTCCGCAGGGAGAGGAAATCGAAATCCTCAAAACGTTCAGTCCCTCGGCCCGGCCCGTTGCGGGCGTCATTCCCCCGGATGAGCCCGTCGAGCGCCGCGCCGTCATCGATGGCAAGCCGACCTACCTGTTCTACACGGCCAGCCGCATCACCAACCAGCGCTGCATCATTTGCCACGCCAGCTTGAATCTGAACGTTACCGGGATGCCGCCGCAGGAGATCGGCGACTTGATTTCCGTAGTCAAGCTCAGCATGCCCGACGAACAGACGCAGGAAGCGCTCGTCTGGAACAACGCCATCCTGTTGGGCACGGCCATCATTACGGCATTTTTGGCGATGATGGCTTCGTACCTGATCGTGCGCTACATCATTGTCAAGCCGCTCGCGCATTTGCGCGACGTCAGCGACCGGATTTCCCAGGGCGACATCGCCTTGCGGGCCGAGCTGCACACCGGCGACGAGTTCGAGCGCCTGGCCACGGCGTTTAACCGCATGCTCCGCCAACTGGCCGCCAATGCCGAGGAGCTCAAGGACGTCAACGACAATCTGAACGTCAAGGTGGACGAATTGGCCCAGGCCAACATGCGGCTCTACGAGATGAACCGCCTGAAGAGCGACTTTCTGGCCACCATGAGCCACGAGCTGCGCACGCCGCTCAACGCGATCATCGGGTTCAGCGACGTGCTCGATTCGATCGCCGCGCTCGACGAAAAACAAAGGCGCTACGTCCGCAACATTCAAACCTCGGGCAAAGTGCTGTTGGAGATGATCAACGACATTCTCGATCTGGCCAAGATCGAAAGCGGCCGGATGGAGGTGCGGCTGTCGGATTTCCGCGTCGAGCAGGTCGTGACCGCCCAGTGCGACATGGCCCGGCCGCTGACGGAGCGCAAGAACATCGATCTGGAGACCGAAATCGAGCCCGACTTGCCCGACATGTTTCAGGACCAGGCCAAGGTGCAGCAGATCCTGAACAACCTGCTCTCCAACGCCATCAAGTTCACGCCCGAGGGGGGCCGCATCGTGATCGGCGCGAGGCGCGGACCCGGCCAATGTCTCGTGCTCGAGGCGGCCGACACCGGCGTGGGCATCGCCGAGGAGGACCAGGTGTCCATCTTCGAAAAATTCCGCCAAGGCAAGTCGGTCCTTTCGGGCGGCGACGCCATGACGCGCGAATACTCCGGGACGGGCCTGGGGCTGTCGATCGTCAAGGAGCTGTGCAAGCTCTTGGGCGGCGAGATTTCGCTGGAAAGCGAGTTGGGTAAAGGCAGCACGTTCACGGTGCGATTGCCGTGGATCCGACCCGATGCGCTCAAGCACGACGGCCTGCCGCCGGCCGGTTTGGAGGATTTGGCCAAGCCCCGTCGCGGCGACGTGCAAAGGCTCGAAGCGCCGACGTCGCGGCTTGAAGCGCCGACGTCGACTTCGTAGGCCTGCCCTTTGGCGTCGCGCGTCAATCCTGGGCGCGTTGGTCCGGCCGCGGGCACGGCTTTCCATTTTCTGTAATTCCGCTACGATGTGCCGCCATGCCAGTCCGCAAAATCGCCGGTTTGCCCGAAGTCGAATTGTTCACCGACGGCGCGTGCAGCGGCAATCCGGGACCCGGCGGCTGGGCGTTCATCCTGCGGCATCCGGCCACGGACAGGCAAAAGGAATCCTCCGGCGGCGAAGGGGAAACCACCAACAATCGCATGGAGCTAATGGCCGTCGTGCGCGGATTGGAGGCGTTGAAAAAGGCCTCGCACGTCAAGCTCATGACCGACAGCGTGTACGTCGGCAAGGGGCTTTCCGAATGGATGGCCAAATGGAAGGCCAACGGCTGGCGGCGCCGCGAGGGCAAGCAGTGGAAAGAGGTGAAAAACGAGGACCTTTGGCGCGAGCTCGACCGGCTCATCGCCCGGCACCAACTCACCTACATCCGCGTCGCCGGCCACAGCGGCCACCCCGAAAACGACCGCTGCGACGAGCTGGCCGTGGCGGCATATCAAAAGTATCTGAAGCGCTAGCGTGGTGCGCCATTGTGCTAGCGGGCGAACGATTCCGACTCGCCGTTTCGCACGTACGCTGAGCGACTGCTAGTGGCATCAGCTAGCGTCGGTGGCTAAGTCGCGCACCACGGATGACACAAATGCTCAACGTAGGGGTGGCCGTTTTCGCTGTTGCCACGGGCGGTGCTGGCGGTATAGGTTGTCGCTACACGATACGGTCCGAAGCCCGTGTCGCCCGCCCCATCACGGATGACTGTCCATGCCGTTTTCCCACCGGACGCGCGCCGCCCTGGCCGGCGTGTTGATCGTTTTTCCCACCGTGTCGGTGACGGCGACGATCGCTCAGGAGATCCACGCGCGACTGCGGAGCGCTACCGTTCGCATCCGGGTTGATGAGGGACGATTCAGCGAATACGGTAGCGGGACGATCGTCGAGCGCGCGGGTTCACGGGCGCTAGTCGTGACGTGCGCGCACGTTTTTGAGATCAACGACGGCAAAGGGCCGATCGACGTCACCGTTTTTTCGGCCGGCGGCCAGCGCCAATTGACGGGGCGGGTATTGGCGCTCGATTTCGACTTGGACGTCGCCTTGGTTCGCGTGGATGGAATCGGCGACGTCGCGACGATTGAATTGTCACGCCAATCCAATTCGGTTTCCGTGGGCCAGCAAGTGACGGTTGCCGGCTGCGACGAAGGCGGTTCCCCGGCCACCTGGGACACGCACGTGACCGCGGTCAATCGCTTCTTTGGACGACCGAACCTCGAAGTGGCCGAAGTCCCGCGCGACGGCCGCAGCGGCGGCGCCGTGATCTCTGCCGACGGACGCTTGATCGGCGTCTGCAACGGCATCGATCCCGAGCAAAGAGAAGGGATCTACGCCGGCATAGCCGCCGTGCACAAACAATTGGCCCGCATCGGCGAGTGGACGCAGGCGCGCGAAGCCGTCCCCGATACGACGGGCCAGCTTGCGCGGCAGGGCGCCGCATCCCCACGTATCGATTCGCGACCGAGGGACCGTCCGGCCGAAAAGGCCTCGCAGGAAATTGCGGTTGGAGATTCGGCGACGTCCGACGTCGAGGTGATTTGTATCGTGCGATCAACGCACGACGCGTCACCCAGCAAGGTCTACGTCTTGAAGGACGCCTCCCCGGAATTGCTGCGAGCTATCCAGGCCGACGGGCGCCGTCAGAGATAACCAAAACTGCCGCCACTAATGGCCGTAGTAAACCGGCGAGGAGCTCACGGCGATTGGCGCAGTATACACCACGGGCGCGGTAGGGTAATAGGTTGCAGGTGCCGCGCTCGGGGAAACCGTCGTCGGGCGCGTCGAATAGTAAACGCCATCGGTGGTGGCGGATCCCGCTGCCTGCGTTTTGGCTCGTCGCGATGTGATGGTTGGCATCGGCCGCGCAGCCGCTGGCGGCCTGGGGGACACGGCGACCAGGCGCGTTTCGGTCGATTCATCGCGATTCGCGGAGTCTTCTGCCGCCGAGGGCGTGCTTTCCGGGGCCTCGACCGACGGTGCCTGCGGCGCGGAGCTACGTCCCTCGTAAGGCACGCGCAAGTCGCAATCGCACACCCCTCCGTTCACGACCTGGCTGCGCGGGATTGTGACTTGGGCGCAGAGGGTCTCCGTCTCGTAGCGAGTCCTGCGCACCCTTCTTTGCCTCAGGACAGTCGTCGGATACCGCCTCGCCACGTTGCTGCAGGTGGCAGGATCATATACCCAGCACACTCTCCAGATGGTCTCATTGTAATGCTCGATCTGGAATGAGCTGCGAGGGGTCCGAAC
Source organism: Pirellulales bacterium (assembly GCA_040877415.1). Lineage (GTDB taxonomy): Bacteria > Planctomycetota > Planctomycetia > Pirellulales > PALSA-1355 > JBBDNV01. Next base: position 62,725 of record JBBDNV010000133.1, on the reverse strand, counting down.
CTTATACCAGAACTGGCCCGTATACGTGTCGGTGTTTCGTTCGCCCTGCCGCAATGGTTCGTACTGGTTGACGTTCTCTCGCTGAGATGGGTCTTCGGGAATGGGTTGGTCGGTATTCTGCGTTTGGGCCGCGAGCTGGCGAGTGCAAAGGATCAAGAGCGCACAACAGAGACAGATTCTTGTCGGTGACATGGTAAGCTCCTAAGGCAATGGACCACACCGGAAGTTAACGCGCGAAGTCACCGATTGTAACGGTTTCCGTCAGCAATGCCACAAGGACACCGCGATTCTTCCTTTCGTGTTTCCACTCGGGCATCAGCGGCGAGCGGGCCGTGCCGTACGCGACGGGCACCGGCTTGGGTTCCATCGCGGCGACTGAATCGAGGCGTCGGGCGCGGCCGCGGTGCGCGGGCCGCACGCGATGCCGGTACAATGGGAAGATGGCGCAGACGCATGACAAATTGCCCCCCCTAGACCCTTCCACGCCCGTGCGGTTTCTCAAGGGTTGCGGCGAGCGGCGCGCCGAGCAATTGTCCCGGCTCGGCGTGGCCACGGTGCGCGATTTGCTCTTCCTGCTTCCCCGCGACTATCAGGACCTGACCGATCTGCGCACGGTCGAACAGTTGGAAGAGGGACCGCTGGTGAGCGTGCTGGGAACGGTCGAAGAGATCGACCTGGCGGAACGCGGCGTTGGACGTTCGATCCTGGGGGTTCTCGTGCGGCAGGGGAGCAGTTACCTGCGGGCCGTGTGGTTCAACCAGCCGTTCATGCTCGAAAAATTCCGTCGCGGCCAGATGCTTTTGCTTTCCGGCAAGGCGAAGCGGCGGAGCACGCGCTGGGAAATGGCCCACCCGCACGTCAAAGTGATCGAGACGGAGGGCGAATTGCCCGGCGGACAACTGCTGCCGGTCTATCCGCTTACCGAGGGACTCGCCGAGCGGCACGTGCGGCAGCTCGTGCGGCGGGCACTCGATGCCTGCCTGGACCAGCTCGAGGAAGTGTTTCCCGCGGCGTACCTGGGGGAACACGACCTCTCGCCCATTCACACCGCCCTGCCCCAAGTGCATTTCCCATCGAGCCGCGAAGAGCTCGAACGGGCCCGGCGGCGGTTCATCTATCAGGAGCTGCTGATCTTGCAGCTCGCCCTGGCGGTAAAGCGCCAACAAGTGCACCAGTCGCTGAAGGCGCACCCGCTCGTGCTCTCAGCCAAGATCGACGCCCGCATCCGCCGGCTGCTGCCGTTTCAATTGACGCAGGGACAAAACCAGGCGATCGCCGAAATCGTGGCCGACCTGTCCCGCGCTTTCCCGATGAACCGGCTGTTGCAGGGCGACGTCGGCAGCGGCAAGACGATCGTGGCGGTGTACGCCATGCTGCTGGCAGTGGCGCACAAAGCACAGGTGGTGCTCATGGCTCCCACCGAATTGCTCGCCCGGCAGCATCTCGATACGCTCGAGCAGCTTCTGGCGGGCAGCCACACGCGGCTGGGCCTGCTCGCGGGCGGTCAAACCCCCAAGACGCGCCAGGAGCTGCTCGCGCGGATCGCTTCCGGCGAAATCCAAATCGTCATTGGCACCCAGGCAGTCGTCGCCAATGAAGTGACGTTCGACCGGCTGGCGCTCGTGGTGATCGACGAGCAGCACAAATTTGGCGTGCGCCAACGGGCGGCGCTCAAGCATTCGGCCCTGCACCCTCATTACCTGGTGATGACCGCTACGCCGATTCCGCGGACCGTCAGCATGACGATGTTCGGCGACCTGGACGTGACCACGCTGGTGGACAGTCCGCCGGGGCGGCAGAGCGTGCACACCTACTTTCCGCCGCCCGAAGACCGCGCGAAGTGGTGGGAGTTCTTTCGAAAAAAACTGCGCGAGGGGCGCCAAGGCTACGTGATCGTGCCGCTGGTGGAAGGCTCGAAAGACGCGGACGCCGACGAGTGGCTGGAAGCAGAGCCTGGTCCTCCCTCTCCCTCGACGGGAGAGGGCTGGGGTGAGGGTGATGGCGGCGAGCCGAGTTCCGCGCGCCAACACACGGCACAGGAAACGCCCCCTCACCCTGACCCTCTCCCGCCAGGGGAGAGGGAACGCGCGCCGCTCTTGAGTGTTGACGAAGCCTACGAGGCGCTGGCCAACGGCGAACTGGAGGCATTTCGCATCGCCCTGGTGCACGGACGCATGACGAGCGCCGAAAAACAGGCGGCCCTGGCCGCCTTTCGCGCCGGCGAAATTCAGGTTCTCGTGGCCACCTCCGTGGTCGAAGTCGGCATCGACGTCCCCAATGCCACGCTGATGACGATCGAAAGCGCCGAGCGCTTCGGGCTGGCCCAGCTTCACCAGTTGCGCGGGCGGATCAGCCGCGGATCGCACCCGGGCTACTGCTGCCTGTTCGCCGGCGCCGAGAGCGACGCGGCGGTCGAGCGGCTCAAGGCGTTTGTCGAGACGAGCGACGGCTTCCGCCTGGCCGAGATCGATTTCGCCATGCGCGGTCCCGGCGACGTGCTGGGCACCCGCCAACACGGCCTGCCGCCGTTGCGAATCGCCGACTTGCGGCGCGATGGGGCCACCTTGGAAGAAGCCCGCCGCGACGCCCGCGCGTTGGTCGAGAGCGATCCCGGCCTGGCCCGGCCCGAGCACGCCCTCTTGCGTCGAATGGCCCTGGTCCGCTACGGCAAATCGCTCGACCTGGGCGACGTGGGATAGCGCCGATTGCATGCCATGCGCACGTGCGGGGTGCGCATTCCCTTGTCTCTCCCTCTGTTACGCTTTCACGGGAAACCGCCGAACACTACTTGATGTCTTCTTTGGTAATCAGAGGCTGCCCCGGCCGGCGAATCGCCAGGACGAGTATTTCGGTGCCTGCAATGACAAAGAGTGCTCGATTCGCTCGCCGACTTCTGGTGCGGAAAAGAAACTGCCGCAGTTCGAAAGGGAATTCGCCGCTTTCCGGAGCGATCGGCCACGCTTCAGGGTGTTGCTCAAGACGAAGCAGAGCCTCAAGAAAGCTGAAATACCAGCGCTCGGCGGTCTGGGGAGCGGACTGGCGGATATAATCGCGCGCGTCCACCAGGTCGCGAAGAGCACGGGCGGTGAGCAGGACGGTAAACCGCACTAGTCATGATCGCGGCTTTGCACATTCCGCGCTTCGTGGATCACTTCTCGTAACGGCCGCACGCGACCCGCCTCCATATCCGCGATGCCCTCCCGGACAGCCGTCACGGTCTGCTGATACTCCTCGTTAACTTCCGCGGAGGAATACGCGAATTGGCCCAACACGGCCAGGGCGTGTCTGAGAACCTCGTCCTCGTTGCTGTAGCCGCCAAGGGCCATCTGTTCGTCAATGAGTTTCTTGACGTCGGGCGGAAACGGATAAGCCATGTAGGAATACCTCCCAATACTCAGAATACCACGCAACCGGACTTGCCGCCAAGCCTCGTTTGTGACGCTGCCGTTTCGATTCCGTTTTCAAGAGCCCGCCGACAGCGGCTCGGCGGTTTCCCACGTCTGCCCGTCGCGAACGACGCGGTGGTAGAGCGTGTCGCGCTCCACGGGCTCGCGGCCGGCTTCGATGATCAGGCGGCGGATATCTTCGACGCTTAAAGTTTCGGGCGTCGTGGCGCCGGCGTCGTGATAGATCAGCTCGTGACGCACCGTGCCGTCGAGGTCGTCGGCGCCGTAGGCCAAGGCCGTCTGCGCCGTGCCGATTCCGAGCATGATCCAATACGCCTTGACGTGGTCAAAATTGTCGAGCATCAGCCGCGATACGGCCATCGTGCGCAGATCCATCACACCCGACGGCTTTTTGATGTGGCTCAATCCGGTGTTGTCGGGATGGAACGCCAACGGGATGAAGGTTTGAAATCCACCGGTCTCGTCCTGCAGCTCGCGCAGGCGGATCAGGTGGTCGACGCGGTGGAAGGCGTTTTCCAAATGTCCGTAGAGCATCGTGGCGTTGGTGCGCAGACCAAGCTGGTGGGCCGTGCGGTGGATGTCGATCCAGCGGCCGGCGTCGGCCTTGTGTTCGCAAATCCGGTCGCGCACCTCGGGATGAAAGATTTCGGCCCCGCCCCCGGGCAGGCTGCCCAAGCCGGCTTCGATCATTTCCTCGAGCACAGCGCGGATCGGCTTGCCGGTCATGCGCGTAAACCAGTCGAGCTCAACCGCCGTCCAGGCTTTCAGGTGCAGCCGCGGATAAGAGTCGTGCAGGATCCGGATCAGGTGCAAGTACCAGTCGTACTTCATCTGGTGGTGCAGGCCGCCGACGATGTGCACCTCGGTCGCCCCGCTATCGACCGCCTCCTGTCCCCGGGCCAGAATCTGCTCGTCGCTCATCAAGTAGCCCTTGGGGCTGCGCAAATCGGAGCGAAACGCGCAGAAGATGCAGCGATAGACGCAGACGTTGGTGGGGTTCAGGTGCGTGTTGATGTTGTAATAAGTGCGGTCGCCGTTGTTCCGCTCGCGCACCAGGTTCGCCAGCTCTCCCACCTCGGGCAGAGGCACGTCAGGACGATACAGAAACATCCCATCGTCGAACGACAGGCGCTCTGCCGCTTCGACCTTTTGGCGAATCGATTGCAACGAAAGTTCCGTAGCTCGAATCATCGTTCAATTACCAGGGTATTAAGCCCAGGGACGGCCGTCCCTGGGCTTTTGTAGTCGCGTTGCAATTCCTCATGTCAGGTCGACTCTGACCTACAATACTGCGAATTCTCTACTTGGCCAAGGCCCGACCTACGATAGGAGCAAGTCCAGGCTCCCCACCGCGAACAGCCCCATGCTGACAACCGCATTGACCTGGAAAAAGGCCACATTCACGCGCGCGAGATCGTCGGGCCGCACCAGGTAATGCTCGTAGGCCAAAAGCACGGCCACGGCGGCGACGCCCGTGCCATAAATCCATCCCAACTGCGGATAGACCCACGGCAGAGCGGCCAGCAAGAGCACCATCCCCAAATGACATGCGGCGGCCAGATGCAATGCACGAGCAACGCCGATCCGCACCGGCACGCTGTGCAACTTCGCGCGCGCGTCAAACTCCACGTCCTGGCAGGCGTAGACGATGTCGAAACCCGCGACCCACAACAGCACCGCTCCGCCCAAGACCAGCGCCGGCCACAGATCGGCCGGGTTCTCGGTAATTTGCTGGCCGCGAATGGCGATCCACGCCGAAACGGGCGCCAGCATCAGCGCCGCGCCCAGCCAGAAGTGGGCCGCCGCGGTAAACCGCTTTGTGTAGCTATAGGCCAGCAGAAACCACAGCACGGGGACCGCCAGGTAGATCGGCAGCCGGTTCGGCAGAAACACGAGCGTCGAGGCGATAAACGCGAGCGAGCAAACAACGGCAAAGGCGGCCACGCTCGACGTGCTCAGGATTCCGGCCGGAATGTGCCGCAGTTTCGTCCGCGGGTTCGCGGCGTCGAGCCGCCAATCGACGATCCGATTGAACGCCATCGACGCGCTGCGCGCGGTGACCATGCACAGCAGGATGCCGGCCAGCTCCCGCCATCGCCACGCGACGGGCGGATCGCTTCGCGCACCCAGGTTCCACGCCATCATCGCCGCCAACAGCGCAAAGGGGAGCGCAAACAGCGTGTGGCTGAAGCGAATCATCGCCAGGATGTCACGCAGTCGCCCGAACATGATGGCTTATGTCCCCTAAAGTAGCAGGCGCACGCCGTGTGCCGTAGCAGAATCACGTTTGATGGTTGTTCTTCTCCAGCGCTGCGGACGGCACGACGGAGCGTGCCTGCTACAACTACGTCCCCCAACGGTGCACGAGCGTGTTGGCAATGCCCAACTGGTCGCAAATCCTCGCCACCACGAAATCGACCAGGTCGCGGATCGAATTCACGCCGTGATAAAAGCCCGGCATGGCCGGCAGCACGACGGCTCCGGCTTCGGCGGCCCGGCGCATGTTTTCCAACTGAATGGTCGAAAGGGGCGTTTCGCGGGGAACGACCACCAGCTTGCGCCGCTCTTTCAAGTGGACGCTAGCGGCGCGGTGAATCAGGTTTTCGCCCGTCCCGTGCACGACCGCCCCCAGCGTGCTTCCCGAACAGGGGCAAATCACCATCCCGGCGGTGAGAAACGAGCCGCTGGCGATCGGCGCCAGCAGGTTTTCGAAGTGGTGATAGACCATTTCGCCGCGCTGGGACGAAGCGGGCAACGAACCGCCCAGCACTTCGGCCATCGCCGGCGGCAGGTTGGCAAAGGCCCGCGAGTCGGGCTCTAGCGGCAGGCTCCGCGGATCAAGACGCGCCAAGTCGATCTCCACTCCCAATTCCTGCCTGAGCACCAGGGCGGCCGCTGGGCTGATCGACAAATGGACGCGCCGGTCGCCTGCCAGCAAAACCTGCAACAGCCGCAGCGCGTAGATCGACCCGCTCGCGCCGGTCATGGCCAGGACGAAGTTCGGCCGCGTGTGTTGCGGTGCCTCGGTCATTTTGTGCCTACGTACAAGGTGGCCACGCCCAAAGTGAGCGGATAGTAGCGTACCTGGCTCGCGCCGGCCGCCCGCATCCGCTCGGCCAGGGCTGCCCCGGAAGGGAATTCTCCGACGCTGGCCGGCAAATAGGCGTACGCGCCGTGCCCCTTACGCGCGAGCAACTGCCCGACCCTCGGCAGCACGTGCCTGAAGTATAAACCGTAAACGAGCCGAAAAGGCTGCAGCCGGGGGAGCGAAAATTCCAGAATCGCGATCCTTCCGCCCGGCCGGCACACGCGAACCATCTCCCGCAAACCCCCGTCGGCATCGCTGACGTTCCGCAGTCCGAAGGCCACCGAAACGATCTGAAACACGTTGTCGGCAAACGGCAGCCGCCGGGCGTCGGCCTCGACGAATGCCACCCGGGTGGCTCCACGCCGAACCGCCTTGCCGCGGCCGATCGCCAGCATGGGATGGCAGAAATCGGCCCCCACGACCGAAGTTCCTTCGCTGGCCGCCCGACCGTAGGCCAAGGCCAGATCGCCCGTGCCGGTACAAACGTCCAGAATCGGAGCATCACCCTCGGGAGGCACCTTTCGCACCGTCCGGAAGCGCCAGTAAACGTCGGTCCCGAGCGACAGCACGTGGTTTAGAAAATCGTAGCGCGGGGCGATTTCCGCGAACATCCCCCGCACCCGAGCTTCCGACTTGTCCAGCGGCATGACATTAAAACCGCATTTCTTACCACGACGACACAACGAGCACGACGGAAGCAAACCAATTCGCAGTTCCGTTGTGCTCGCTGCGTCGTCGCGGTGATGTCTGTCGTTATTTTTCTTGGGTCGCCAGCTTGTACTCGGCCCAGCGGGAAGTCACCTGATGGCGCGTTTCCTCGCCCACGTCGAGCATCTCGGGCCACGTGCCCGGCTGCTCGCCGGCGAGCTTGGCCGTGGCGTCGATCGCCAAGTGCCGACCCAGCGGCGCGGGCCCATTTGCGTGATCGGAGCTGTGTCCGGGCCCGTCGAACGGAAACACGTCCCGCTCGGGGGCGACGTTTGCGCCGACCAGTCCCCAAACGCGATTGGCGTCGTGGACGTTGGCGTCGTGGTCGACGAGGATCAGAAACTTGGTGAACTTGAGCGCCTCGGTGCCCCACAGCGCGGCGGCAATCTGCCGGGCATGAAACGGATAGCGCTTGCGAATCGAGACAAACGCAAAGCGGTGCAACCCGCCCAGCAGCGGCAAGTGCAGGTCGACCACGTCGGGCGCCACGTTGGCAAGCGCGGGCAAAAGCATCCGCTCGCGCGCTTTTACCAGCACGCCGGCTTCTCCCGCCAGGCCGCTATCCACGAGCGCCGGAAAGATCGGGCGGGTGCGGTGCGTGATCGCGGCGACGTGGAACACCGGCGCGGGCCTCGGCACCCGATAATGACTCCCCCCCGCTCCGGCGGCCGCGATCGTCACGCAAGGTACCTGGGGATCGAGGTAGCCTTCGAACACCAAGTCGGCTTCGGCCGGAACTTCCAGACCGTGCGTGCGGCACTTCACCACCTCCAGGGCTTTGCCGCGCAGCAAGCCGGCGGCTTGATACGCGTCGATCAAAGCGGGCAGCTCGAGGTTGGCGGCCACGACGCCCGCCGGATCTCCGCCCAGCACGATCGCCGCGGCCATGCGCTGGCCGGCCGCCTGGTGATCGGTCCAATGGCGCGAAAAGACCGAATGGCCGTCGTCGACCACGGCCAGGCGGTTCTCGTCGAGCGCCACAAGCGGGGTGGGCGATGCGCCGCGCGCGAGCGCGTCTCGATCGCCGGTGATGAGCGTTCCGCCCGTAATCGCCGGGCCGGATTCGCCCGGCCAGGACTTGATGAGCGGAAACGTCGCCAGGTTGACGTCGCGTCCCAGGTGAACCACCTGCTGGCAGACGCCGCTTTTGACAGATTTTGGGAGGAACTTGTTCGCGCCGGCCTCGTCGGGGGACATCTTCAAGCGGTCGAACCAGTTTTGCGGCGTATGCTCTTCGATCAGCGTTTCGATGCGCCAGGCGATGGCATCGAGCGACTCGATTCCCAAGGCGCGGCAGGCCCGGGCGTCGGTGCCCAACAGGTTCGTGACCACGGCGATCGACTGAGAGCGCACGCGGTCGAACAGCAAGGCCGGGCCACCCGCGGCGGCCACGCGGCGCGTGATCTCGGCGATCTCCAGATGGGGATCGACCTGGGCGCTGACGTGCGCCACTTCGCCCGCCTGCGCGAGCTCATCCAGAAAATCGGCCAGCGACTTGTACGCCATGCGGCCAATTGTAGCGGCACCGTCAAAAACGGGGCAGACGAGATCCTTGCTTCCTCCCGCCGGTCGTCCGCTGGCGGCCTGGCACGCCCGGCGGATCGACTATCATAGGTGCACCATGCCGAATCTTCGCGTCCACTTTCTAGCGGAAATGGTCGACCCCGGCGACCTGGCCGGCGGCCGCTCGGTGGTTGTCGACGTGTTGCGGGCGACGACCACCGTCGTGTCGGCGCTTGTTGCCGGTGCCCGCGCGGTCGTGCCTTGTCTAAGCGTGGACGAGGCGCGCCGGCTGGCGTCGACTTTTCCGCCGGGCCAAGCCGTTTTGGGGGGCGAGCGCGGCGGATTGCCGATCGAGGGTTTTGATCTGGGCAATTCGCCGGCCGAATACACGCCTCGTGCCGTGGCCGGAAAAACGGTCGTCCTCACCACGACCAACGGCACCAAGGCGCTCCTGCATTGCCGGGCTGCGCAAGAAATCGTGCTCGGGGCCTTTGTGAACCTTTCGGCCCTTTGCGGGTACTTGACCCAAAACGCACAGGCGGGCGCGACGGACGTGAACCTCGTTTGCGCGGGCACGGAAATGCACGTGACGCGCGAGGACGTGCTTTTGGCCGGCGCCGTTGCCCAGCGGCTCGCCGGCGCTGGCTGGCAACTCGACGACGAGGCCGCGATTGCCCGCGATGCGTGGCGGGCAGTGTCCGCTTCGGCCACCGGCGCCGAGCTTAAGGATCGCCTGGCGTCGGCGCTGCGCGCAAGCCGCGGCGGGGGGAATCTGATTCAAATCGGCATGGCCGGCGATATCGAGCTGGCCGCCGACGTGGATCGCTTTGCCATCGTCCCCCGCTTCGATGCGAAGACTATGCGCATTGAAGCCCTATCGCAATAATCACAAGCCCCCAGCGCCATTTTGATACCAGCCCGAAGCGCCAGCAAGGGAAATAGCGGAGCCGTTTTTCGCTGCTCCCTCGCTGGCGCTTCGGGCTGGTATTCCCGCGCGGCGTGCCCGGCCGCGCCGTCACGACATGGCGTAGACCGCACGCGGCCGCGCGGGGTACACTTCAAACTCTTTCGAACGGGCGAATCTCCGTAGGAGGGATGACCTTTGGCCATGGACATGGACAAGCTGGTTTCGCTGTGCAAGCGGCGCGGGTTTCTGTTTCAATCGAGCGAAATCTACGGCGGCTTGAACGGATTCTGGGACTATGGCCCGCTGGGCGTCGAGCTGAAGCGCAACGTTCGCGAAGCCTGGTGGCAGGACATGGTCCGCGGCCACGACGATCTCGACGTGCTGAGCGGCGCGCCGGAAGCGTTCGAAATGACCGGCCTCGATTCGACGATCATCATGCACCCGCAAGTCTGGAAATGTTCGGGCCATTACGACCTGTTTCACGATTACATGGTGGACTGCCGCGAATCGAAAAAGCGCTACCGGCACGACCAGGTATCGGGCCGCTGGGTCGAGGCGAAAGGCCAGCGGCTGTTCGTCGCCACGCAATCGGGCGGCGACGAAGGCCTGGCCGAAACCGAGCAGCGGGCGCTCAAGTTTTTCAATCTTCGCGCCAAGGACGCCGGCCAGTTGCAGTGGCAAGGCCCGCTGGTTTCGCTCACCACGGTCGAGGATTTTACCCGAGTGCTCGGCCCCGACGCGAAAGAGCCCGGCACGCTCACCGAGCCGCGCGAATTCAACCTGATGTTCAAAACCTACGTCGGCGCGCTGTCGGGCGAAGAAGGCGCGGCCTTTCTGCGCCCCGAAACGGCCCAGGGTATTTTCGTCAATTTCAAAAACGTGCTCGACAGCACCCGGGTGCGGGTGCCGTTCGGCATCGCGCAGATGGGCAAGAGCTTTCGCAACGAGATCACGCCGCGAAATTTCACCTTTCGCTCGCGCGAGTTCGAGCAGATGGAAATCGAGTTCTTCTGCCATCCCACCTCCTCGCCCGAGTGGTACCAATTCTGGCGCGACCGGCGCTACCAGTGGTACGTGAACCTCGGACTGGCCGGCGATCGGCTGCGGCTGCGCGATCACGACCAGGACGAGCTGAGCCACTATTCGTGCGGCACGGCCGATATCGAATACGCGTTTCCGTTCCTGGCGGCCGGCGAGTTCGGCGAGCTGGAGGGGATCGCCCATCGCGGCGATTTCGACCTCCGCAGCCACATGGAAGGCAAGCTGGTGCGCCAGGGCGATTCGTTGGTCGTGGAGCTCGACGCCGAGGGCAAGCCCCGCCACCGCGGCAGCGGCAAGGACTTGACCTATCGCGACGATCTGACCGGCGAGCGCTATGTGCCGCACGTCATCGAGCCGTCGGCCGGCGCCGATCGGGCCACGCTGGCTTTCTTGTGCCAGGCTTACACCGAGGACGAGGCGCCCGACGAAAACGGCCAGATGCAAAAACGGGTCGTGATGAAGTTTCATCCGCGCATCGCGCCCGTGAAGGCGGCCGTCTTTCCGCTCGTGAAAAAAGACGGCATGCCCGAGGTGGCCCAGGCGATCTATCGCGCGTTGAAGCAGCGATTCACGGTCTTTTACGACGAGAAAGGGGCCGTCGGCCGCCGCTATCGCCGGCAGGACGAAGCCGGCACGCCGTATTGCATCACCGTCGACGGACAGACCTTGCAGGACCAGACCGTCACGGTGCGAAATCGCGACACTTTGAAACAATGGCGCGTCAAGATCGACGACTGCGCCGATGAGATCGGCCGCCTGATCAACGCGGGCCAGGCTCCGTAGACACAGTAGACACATTAGCCCGAAGCGCAAGCGAGGGAAAAAGCCAGAGCGGTCATAAGCCACAGGTGCCACGGGTGGCTCGTCCACCCGTGCTGCCCGCACTGCTAGGCAAGCCACCCGTGGCACCAACTGCACCCGCTGATTATCGCAAAGTGCCATGAAGCCGGCCTTGAGTCAGGTTTGTTCGCTCGACGGGACCTTCGAAATGGACATCGCCGATCGTGCGAACCTGGGAAACGCGCGCCGTGGGAGAAAAAACTGGAGAAGAATTCACCGCGCGCTAGACACAGGGGGGGTGCGCGTTGGTAAGATAACCAGCACTCCGACTGCTGATTTGGCACGCTCTCCCGACCGTGTCACGTGGTCGCACGCGGGTCTCCGGTTTGGCGAGAAGCAGGAGATCTTCGGTCGGGACGCTGCGCGGAGACAGGAGACCCGGGCACAAACACCATTCGCATCAAAGGCTGATGGAGAAGGAGGGGGACCATGTGGCTACGACGCTGCTTGAGTGGCATCTCGGCCCTATCCATGTTCATCGCGGTCGCAAACGCGCGCGAATGGACGGACTCCACCGGCAAGTACAAGACCGAGGCCGAATTCATCGAGTTGCAGGACGGCAAGGTCAAATTGAGGCGGCAAAACGGAACGATAAAAGCCGTGCCACTCGAGAAACTGAGTCAGGCGGACCAAGAGTTTGCACGCCAATCCGCGGCCGCCCAGAAAAAGAAAACCGCGCATCCCTCCGCTGAAACGAAGGTTGACGCAACCAGTGAGCCAACGAACGCTCAGTCCACACAGGATGTCATAGCGAAGGATATCGAGAAATCGGTGGTCGCCTTAGAGTATCCCAAGGGCACCGCCGACGATCTGGCGCGGCTGGCGCGTGACTGGAAATGCGAACTATGGAAGCAAAAACTCAGCCGGGCGCGCGCCGCTTCCCCAACAGGCCAGACGGCTGAAGTGGCCCGGGTGGAGGAGGAGGCAGCAAAAGCACTCTACGAGACAATAGGAAGAGAGATTCGTCCGTGTGACGAGAAAGCTAGGTTTTACTTCAGTTTGTCCAAAGTTGTGCGACATAAGAAGGCCGAATGCTTGGGGTATTCTCAATTGTTCTATATTCTGGGCAATTCCATCGGGCTAAAGGTCAGAGTCATCAATGTTCTGGAGCTCGTTTCTGGTCCTCTCCCATTAGGAAAAGGGCACGTAGCCTGCTTAGTGAGTCTGTCGGATGGGAAGGCGATGATGGTGGATCTAGCGCTACATCATGTGAGCAGGCCATTCGTATTCGAACAAACGTTTGCTGAAATCGGAAATTACTGGGAGCGCAAGCAGGCAAACACTTCTTACGAAATATACCGGAGAATTCAAATCCTGAATGAGAGTGGTGTTGTCGCTTGCATCTATTGCAACCGAGGGTCTCTGTACTCGGGGCACAGCAGCGCCAGCAATTCGACCAAGCTGCCGGTTTCATCGGAGTCGATTGTGACCATCCATTTCGACGTCGATGATACCGGCAGCTTGATCGGGCAAGACGAACAGCTTTCTTACTACACCAAGGCCATCGAACTCAATCCGAAATTAGCCGAAGCATATAACAACCGAGGGCTTTCGTATGGTGAATTGGGGCAAGACACAGAAGCCATTTCTGACTTCAACAAGGCCATCGAACTCAATCCGAAATTAGCCGAAGCATATAACAACCGAGGGCTTTCGTATGGTGAATTGGGGCAATACACAGAAGCCATTTCTGACTTCAACAAGGCCATCGAACTCAATCCGAAAAATGCCCCAGCGTATATCAGCCGAGGGCTTTTAAATGCCGTGCTAGGAAAGAATGGCGTGCCAGGAAAGACGGACGAGGCAAGAAGCGATCTGCAAAAGGCCGTGGCGTTGAACCCCGCCCTAAGCGAGCAAATCAAGAGTATATCCGATAAATTCAAATTGGGTCTGTGACTTCGCTCGGCCAGAAGAACGTAGGCACGAGGGCACGTAAACGGGACAGCGTGTCCCGTTTAAACAAGGGGTGCGCGTGCAGAGGCGCTGCATGAAACCGGCCCTCAGTCAGGTCTGTTCGCTCGATTCGCCGTTCGAACAGGATATCGCGGGCTACGCGGCTGGCGAGTGCCGGGCGATCGAGCTGTGGGTCGGCAAGCTCGACGCGTACTTGGAGAAGCACAGCGAAGACGACCTGCGCCGGCTCCTGGAAAAACACGAGGTGACGGCGCCGGTCGCCAGCTTTCAAGGCGGCTTGCTGGCCAGCCAGGGGGAGTTTCGCCGGCAGCATTGGGATGCTTTTGAGAAACGCCTGGCCCAATGCCGGGCACTGGGAATCGGCACCCTGGTCGTGGCGCCCGACGCGACCGGGCCGCTCGGGCAGCAGGACGTGGATCGCGTGCAAATGTCGCTCCGCCAGGCGGCCGAGCTGGCCGGCCGGCACGACGTGCGGTTGGCCCTGGAATTTCAGGCCCGTTCGGCGCTGGTCAACAATCTGCAAACCGCCGCGGCGCTGGTGGCTGAAACGGCGGATGCGCATCTGGGAATCTGCCTGGACGCGTTTCACTACACCGTCGGGCCGAGCAAGCCGGAAGACCTGGCGTACCTGTCGGCCGACAACCTGTTTCACGTGCAGCTTTGCGATCTGGCCGGCGTGGCGCGCGAGTTTGCCACCGACGCCGACCGCATTCTGCCGGGCGACGGCGACATGCACCTCGCACCGCTCATTGCGCGTTTGACGGAAATCGACTACCGCGGGTGCGTGTCGATCGAGTTAATGAACCCCCAGATTTGGCGCGTCGGGCCGCTGCGGTTTGGTGAGATCGCCATGACCGCGCTCGAGAAGATTCTCGGCCAGGCCAGCATGGACTGACGACGACATTCGGCTTGAATCGGCACGCGCGGGCAACAATAATACCGCTGGCGACGCCCTCGTCAAGCGTCCAGAGGCAGGGTGTGTGGCAAGTTTCTATGGCGTGTGTAGCTGGATTCGCAAGAATTCAGCCTGAATCATCTGAGTTCTTGCGAACTCAGCTACTTGCCAGGATTCCTTGCCACACACGGGGGAGGGCCTATGCGACGTCTCGTTTTGTGCGGCACCTTGATCTTGCTGGTGCTCGCGGCGCGTCACGCGTCCGCGCAGAGCTTCGGCGCGCGAGCAAGCGCGCCAGCGGCGAGCTTCGATCGTCACCATCATCACCACGATCACCATCATCACCATGGCGGCCGCTCGGGCTGGTGGTTCGATCTGAGTTTTCCCTGGATTGGGAGCGGGGGATTCGCGCCGGAGTGTCAGCCGTACTATCCTTCGTTCACCTACTTTGGCTATAGCATTGTGCTGCCGCCGGTCGCCGCGCCGATGGCTTTCAATCCGGCGCCTGCCGGTGTGGCCCCTGCTGCTGGTGTTGGGCTCCTGGCGAACAACCCGGCCGCAATCGACAAACCGGCTGCTGGTCCGGCGCCTCCGCCGAAGTTGAAAGCGACCCATGCCGAGCAGAAGGCGCGGGCCGGCCAATTCATCGGTTTCGGCGACGCCAACTTCGCGAAGCAGAAATACCTTTCGGCCGCGGAGCGTTACAAAAAGGCGATCGAAATCGCACCCGACGTGGCCGAGTCGTATTTTCGCCAGGCCTTCGCGCTGGCGGCGATGGGACGATATGAAAAGGCGGCGCAGGTATTTCGCCGCGGCCTCGGCATTCGCTCAGACTGGACCGGATCGCCGTTTCGGCTGGACCAGCTTTACGCCGACGCGGCGCTAGCCAAGACGCATCACATCGAGAGCCTGGCCAAGGCCGTGGAAGCCAATCCGCTGGACGCGGACTTGCTGCTGGTTATGGGCATGCAGTTGTTCTTCGACGGCCAGGGCGATCGGGCCGGCGTGTTTTTTGCCCGCGCTGCGCAATTGGGCGGCAATGAAGATCGGTTGTTGAACGATTTTCTTCCGCGGCCCAAGCCCGACGGCGCCGCCAGTGAGCCCAAAGAAAACGGCAAGATCGTGTTTTAGTGTTTACGCCGCTTCCAGATCGGCGGTGAGCACGGCCTTGTTTTCCCAGGTTTCGGTCCACAGGCAGCCGGCCCAACTGAAGCCGACGCCGAAGCCGGCCAACAGCGAGCGCGTGCCGCGCCGCAGACGGCCGCTTGCGCGCAGCTCGTCGATGATGATGGGAATGGTGCAGGAAACTGTGTTGCCGTAGTCGCGCAGCACGGTCGGCATGCGCTCTTCGTTCAGGTCCATGTCGTGGCGCAGCTCTTCGAGCAGTTTGTGCGTGGCCTGGTGCACGAGATACAGGTCGATGTCCTCGTCACTGACCTTGCCGTCGCTGCGCACGCGCTCGATCATCCGCGGGACGGTGTCGAGCGTCAGCTTGATCAGCCCCGGCCCGTCCATGTAGAGCTTGCTGGCCCAGCGCCACTTGGCGCGCGGCCGCAGCGCATCTCGCGGGGGCCGGGCCCCGCCGCTGTTGACCATCAGCGTGTCGCCGGCGCTGCCGTCGGTGCCGAAGACGTAAGCCGACAGCGACGGCGTGTCCGAGGTTTCGATGAGCGTGGCCGCCGCTCCGTCGCCGAAAATGGTCCGTAGCGATCGATCTTCGGGGTGGATGTACTTGGAATACGTTTCGGCGGTAATCAAAAGCACGCGCCCGGCGGCGCCTGCGCGTATCAGGCCGTCGGCCAGCGACAGCCCGTAGACGAACCCCGAGCAGCCGAGGTTAAAGTCCAAGGCACCGATCGTCGTCGGCAGCCCCAGCCGGCTCTGCACGAGACAGGCGGTGGTGGGCAGCGGATAATCGGGCGTCTGCGTGCAGAACAGCAGGAAATCGATCGAATCGCGCTCGACGCCGCAGGTGGTGAATAACTTCTCGGCCGCCGCCACGCCCAAGTCGCTTGCGCACTCGTCCGGCGCCGCGATGTGCCGCGAGCGAATGCCGGTCTTGCTGTAGATCAGGTCCAGGTCCCACTTGGGAAACAGCGCAGCCAGGTGCTCGTTGGTTTCCACCCGCTCGGGTAGGTGCACTGCGATCGGACCGACTGCCGCGTATTTCACTGCCGCGCCTTCGTGGGACGGAGAAGGTGTGATTTAACAGCGTGTTGAAAAAATTGGGACAGGCACCTCGCGACCGCCGTTTTTCGCGGGTCTCGCCGCGACGTACTCGGAGCCAGTCCCATTTTTCAACGGCCTGTTAAGCCCCCCGATAATACCGAAAGACCGGTTTGCAACGCAAGGTTCGCGCGGCTCGGGCCCCTGCGACCCCCGGTGGCGCTCGCCAGGTGGACGCAGGGGCGCGCTCGGACATGTGCCGCACTAAGTCGTGCCGCGCCACGATCTTGACGGGTTTTTGTCCGCGCGATTATCGGCCGCGGCTCGTAGGGTTGACAGGCGCCCCAAAGACCCTCGTGGTGGGATCATGATAGCCCCGAAAGAGCGCCGGTTGCCGGGTCAGCCGGATTTGCCTCAATGGGCCGGTTGCGCGTCAGCCCCGGCTCGATTCCCCCGGCGCGGCCGCTTCGGCCAGTTTGCGGCGGATGGCAACCAGCGTGGCCAGGGCGGCGATCATGTAGACAAGCGACGTCGACATGGCGATGCCGTTGACGCCGAACCACTGCATCAGCACAAAGTTTCCGGTGACGTTCACCAGCAGGTTCAGCGCGCCGATTCGCAGCACGGTCTGGTTTCCGTCCAGGGCGCTGAGCACGCGGGCGCCGAGCATGGCCAGCACATAAAACGGTATCTGAGGCAGCAGCCAAAGCTGTACCCCGGTTACGGCCGCGGTCGTTTCGGGTGTGAAAGCTCCGCGCTGGAAGAGCAGCCGCACCAGCGGCTCGGACAGAATCGCCAACAGGGCCACGCCGGGGATCGACGCCAACAGGATCATTTTGGTGTACCAGCCGATCGTGCGCCGCAGCTCGTTCGGGCGGCCGGCGGCGATCATGCGCGAGAAACGCGGAAGAAGCACGGTGCTCAAGCTGGCGGCCACGGTGGTGAGGACGACCGCCACGATTTTGCCGCCGTAGCTGAGAATCGAAACCTGGCCGCTCCCCAGGCTGGCGGCCATCGCCTGGTCAACCACCAGCGAGCTGCTCATCAGCAGCCCGCCCAACGCCACCGGCACGTAATGCGAGCCGACGTGCCGCAGCTCGCCCCCGAGCCGCGCGAACCGCGGCCACACGAGCAGCCCGCTGCGCGATCCGGCGATGACCAGGATGCACAGCTCGGCGACGAAACCGGCCAACGTTCCGCCGGCCAGGGCGTGAACGCCAAAGCGGTCCTGATAGATCCAGAAGACGGCCAGCGTGCCGATCGGAATGGCCACGGGCGCAAGCGCCGCGGCGACAAATCGTTCGTGGGCGTTCAGCACGGCGGCCAGCATGGCCGAAAGGCCGGCCGCGATCACCACGCCGGCCAGGGGATAGAACAGCGCAAGCGCGAGCGCCAGCTTCTGGGCGTCGAATCCCAGGCCGACGACCGGCAGCACGAAGCGGCCCGCGGCCACAAGCACGAGCGTGACGATCACCAGGCCGCCGGCGCCGGTTGCCAGGACGCGGCTGGTGAGCCGCTGAGCGCTGGCAAAACCCTGCTGTTGCCAAACGCGGATGTAGGTCGGCACGAACGCCGAGGCGAACGTATGCGCGAGCACCACCACGGCGTAGGAAGGGATCAGAAACGCGACCAGATAAGCATCCAGCTCGTCGCCGGCGCCCAATTGACGCGCGACCAGCCAGTCCTTGGCCAAGGCCGCCAGTTTCGCAAGCACGGTCGCCCCGCCCAGCATGGCGGCGTTGGAAAGTACGCGGCGATGGCCCGCGCCGGAGTCTGGCATCAAGCGCGCTCCCGTCGAAAGACGAACTGATTGCAGCCCCGGTCGCCGCCGCAGGTGGTCATCCGCACAAGCGCAAACCCGCGCTTGTGGTAAAACGCGAAAACGGCCTCGGGCGTGGCGGTTTCAAAGGGATAGCCGCCGATCCAATCGAGCTGGTCGTGCCACCACGACATGCCGCGCGACCTGTCGTCGTAGTTCCGATAGCGCGCGAGCGGATTGCGCAAGAGAACCAGGTCCTTGACCAATCCTCGCGACACGTAATAGGCAATCGACGAGCCCGCCAGCATCCACCGCGCCGGCCGCGGCGCGCGGGCGTATGCCCGCTTCAAGGCGGTGTGCACGGGCGTCCAGATCCGCTGATGGTTGTAAATGGCCACAAACAGCCGCCCCCCGGGCGCCACCGAAATGGCGGCGTTGTCCATCGCCTGCCACAGGGCGCCGGTATGGTGCAGTACGCCCCAGGCGTACACGACGTCGAACGATCCCAACGCTTCGAGGTACGCTCGATCGAGGACCGAACCGTCTTCGATCGTCCACTCTGGGTCGCCGGCGAAAAACCGCTCTTTCAATGCGCGCGTGGCGGCAACCGACTGCGGATCGTAATCGAACGAGCGCACGCGCGCTCCCAGCCGCCGCGCCGCCAGGCTGAACAATCCGCTGCCCGAGCCGACGTCCAGAAACGAAACACCCGCGAGAGTCTCGACGTCAAGCATCGTGGCCAGCGACCGCCGGGCCGTCTCGATTCGATGGGGCGAGACCCGGTCGAGAAATCGTCGCCAATTCGCGCCGAACTCGAACCGCTCGCCGCGCGCCACTTCCGATTCATGTGTCGACATCGATCAGTCTTCCCGGTGCCGCGACGCCTCGCTGGCGCTTCGGGCTGAACTTTGGTTCGCGCCCGAGCGCTGGCCGAAAAAATGGGCAACTCTTGCCGCGCATTCCCGACGAATCGTGCCGAGTTGCCCGGACCATCATCGTCAAACCGTTTTCCGCTCCATTTCGCGGCGGCCGCGAACCGAAAAAAGAGTCCAGATACCCGCCGAAAAAAACGCATACCACCAGGGAGGGTGCCGTTGCGTCTTACCACCTGTCTAAGATACTTCTATCTTGCCTATTTTTCCAAGCCCGTCGGCGAGCGCGTTTTGTATCGGGCCATCCGCCGCACCCGGGCCCGCAAGATTCTTGAAATTGGGATCGGCGATGTGGCTCGGACCTTGCGCATGATTCAACTGGCGCGTCGTTTTTCGGATGGCGAGCCGGTGCGCTACGCGGCGATTGATCTTTTCGAAGCGCGCCCGGCCACAAGCGGCCAGAGCCTGTCGCTCAAGCAGGCCCATCGGCTGCTGCATGGCACGCAGGCGCAGATTCAACTGATCCCCGGCGAACCGGCGCAGGCGCTGGCTCGGGTGGCCAACTCCCTGCCGAACGTCGACCTGGTGCTCGTTTCCGCCCAGCACGGTGACGCCTCGCTGGCCGAGGCGTGGTTTTATTTTCCGCGCATGCTGCACGGCGGTTCGGCCGTCTATCGGGAAAGAGCGGATACCCCGGCCGGCACGACGCTGGAACGTCTCGAGGCCGGCGACATCGAGACGCGAGCCGCCACGGGCCGCCGCCGCGCGGCCTAGCAGGCCTGTTGAAAAATGGGACTGGCTCCGAGCACGTCGCGGCGAGACCCGCGAAAAACGGCGGTCGCGAGGTGCCTGTCCCAATTCTTCAACACGCTGCCTAGCCGCGTTTGTCTGCCCGGCGACGGCGCTTTTCTTCGCTTTGCGGAACCTGAGGCCGCCGGGCCGTGTCTAGCAGCGCGCAAGTGATTGCCCCTTTTATGCATCTGGCGCCGCGATGCGTCCGGACGGGCAATCTGGCACGCCCCCGCGCTCCCGGACCCTTTTCGAACTGTATATGATGTAGTTGCGTACTGCAGTTGGTTTTTATCCAGCCCAGGGCTCTTTCGGGAGATCGTCGGTGCCAAGGGCCAACGAGTCATCGACGGCGATCACGCTCGACGCCGGTCCCGGCGCGCTGTCGAGCGCCTCTCCTCAGTTTCACCGCGTGGAATTCGTCGAGGGAAGTTGCCCGGAGATTTCCACCGAGACCGCGGCATTGCTGCGCAGCCGGCTGCGGGCCGCGGCGGGGATTCTGTGCCTGGCCTTTGCGGCGTTTCTTATCTGGCGCATTTTCAATCCGGACCTGCTCGGCGCTTGGGACACGGTCACATTTTATGTGCATTTCGCGGTTACGGTCTTGCTCGGTGCATCCTTCCTCCGGCTGTGCCGCACGTGCCTGATTCCCTTGCGCATTCTGCGCGTGTATGAACTGGTCATCTTCGGGACGCCGGTGGCGTATTTCCTGATGCACCAGCACGAACTGCTGAAAATCAACGCCCGGGACGGAGCCGTCCATAGTCCGCTCCCCTACTGGCTGGGCCTCATGTTCACCTACGCCATGTTCATTCCCAATACCTGGCGTCGCGCGGCGGTCATTATCGGTGGCATGTGCGTGCTGCCGCTGTTGCTCGTCGGCTACCTGCGGTTCACGGACGCCGTCTTTGCCGATGCGTTGGCCAACAACCGCATGTTCACGGTCGACATGGTCATCATGCTCGGCGTGTCGTTTCTGTGCTGCGTGTATGGCACTCACGTCATCAACACGCTGCGCGAAGAAGCCTTCGAAGCCAGGCAATTGGGCCAATACCGCCTCCTGCACTTGATCGGCTCCGGCGGCATGGGCGAAGTCTATCTGGCCGAACACCAGATGATGAAGCGCCCCGTGGCCATCAAGCTCATTCGACCGAGCAAGGCCGCCGACAAGCAGGCGCTTGCGCGCTTCGAGCGCGAAGTGCGCGCTACCGCCAAGCTGTCGCATTGGAACACCATCGAAATCTTCGACTACGGACGCACCGACGACGGCACGTTCTACTACGTGATGGAATACTTGCCCGGGCTGAGCCTGCACGACCTGGTCGAAAAGCACGGGCCGCTTCCGCCGGCGCGGGCCGTGCACCTTTTGGCGCAGGCGTGCGACGCCTTGTCCGAGGCGCACAGCCGCGGGCTGATTCACCGCGACCTCAAGCCCGGCAATATCTTCTCCGCCCAGCGCGGCGGCTACCACGACGTGGCCAAACTGCTCGACTTCGGGCTGGCCAAGCCGATTTCCACCGATTCGGTCCCCGTGCAACTGACCCAGGAGGGCTCGATTACCGGCTCCCCCTTGTACATGTCGCCGGAGCAAACCCTGGGCGACAGCGAACCTGACGAGCGCTCGGACATCTATTCGTTGGGAGCCGTGGCGTACTACCTGCTGACGGGCCGCCCGCCGTTCGAAGGCGACAAGGCGATCAAGATCATCTTGGCGCACGCGCACGAGTCGGTCGTGCCGCCCTCGCGGCATCGCTCGGACATCCCGGCCGACCTCGAGCAGGTGATTCTGCGCTGCCTGGCCAAGAACCCAAACGAGCGCTTTCCCAGCGCCCTGACGCTTCGCCAGGCGCTGGCGGAGTGCGAATCGGCCGGCGGCTGGACGCACGGCGACGCCGCCAAGTGGTGGCAGGCCCACGGCCAGTCCGACTTCGCGGCCGAAGCCCTGGCCGCCAGCGCCATCTGAGAGCCCTAGGGGTGGCACGGCGGGCGCTGGCATGAGCGTCGTATAATAGAGTATTCTGTACGTGCGTTTGATTTTCGACGTGCCACTTTGAGCGCTTGGATCCATGGCCACCACCGCCCCGCGAACGATGTTCGCCAAAATCTGGGACCACCACGTGGTGCATGCCGAAGAGGGCCAGCAGACGATCCTCTACATCGACCTTCACCTGGTGCACGAGGTCACCAGCCCCCAGGCGTTCGAGGGTTTGCGGCTTGCCGGCCGCAAGGTGCGCCGTCCCCAGTTAACCGTGGCCACGGCCGACCACAACGTGCCGACGACCGATCGCAGCCTGCCCATCCTCGACCCGATCTCCAAGCAGCAGATCGACACGCTGCGGGAGAATTGCCGGCAGTTCGGCATTCGCTTCTACGACCTCGACGATGCGAACCAGGGCATCGTCCACGTGATCGGACCCGAGCTGGGGCTCACCCAGCCGGGCATGACGATCGTTTGCGGAGACAGCCACACGGCCACGCACGGCGCGCTGGGCGCCCTGGCCTTCGGCATCGGCACCAGCGAGGTCGAACACGTGCTGGCCTCGCAAACGCTCTTGCAATCGCGCCCCAAAACGATGGAGCTGCGCGTCGACGGCCGGCTGAGCGGCGGAGTGACGGCCAAGGATCTGATCCTCTACCTGATCGGCGAGATCAGCACGCAGGGCGGCACCGGCTATTGTGTCGAGTACACCGGCAGCGCGGTGCGCTCGCTGGGCATGGAAGAGCGGATGACCGTCTGCAACATGAGCATCGAGGCGGGAGCCCGGGCCGGCATGATCGCGCCGGACGACACGACGTATGAGTACCTGCGCGGCCGCCCGTTCGCGCCCCGCGACTATGACGCCGCGGTCGAGCGTTGGCGCAAGTTGCCCACCGATCCCGGGGCGACGTACGACAAGTCGCGCGTCTTCGCCGCGGCCGACGTCCAGCCGCAGGTCACCTGGGGCACCAATCCCGGTCAGGTCGCGCCGGTGACCGGCCGCGTCCCGTCGCCCGACGACATGGCCGACCGGGCGGAGCGCAAACACGTGGCCGGGGCGCTTGAATACATGGATCTCAAGCCCGGCTGTGCGATCCAGGAAATCGCCCTGGACCGGGTCTTTATCGGCTCCTGCACGAATTCGCGCATCGAAGATCTGCGCGCCGCCGCGGCCGTGGCGCGGGGCTACAAGGTTGCCACCCGCGTCGGCGCGATGGTCGTCCCCGGCAGCGGACTCGTCAAGCGCCAGGCGGAAGCCGAGGGGCTCGACCGCGTCTTCAAAGACGCCGGCTTCGAGTGGCGCGAAGCCGGTTGCAGCATGTGCCTGGCGATGAATCCCGACAAGCTCGAGCCCGGCGAGCGCTGCGCCTCGACCAGCAACCGCAACTTCGAGGGCCGCCAGGGCAAGGGTGGCCGCACGCACCTGGTTTCGCCCGCCATGGCCGCCGCCGCCGCCATTGCCGGCCACTTCGTCGACATCCGCCAGTGGGAATACAAAACCTGAAGTCGCAAAGTGAATCTCGTCATCCGCCCTGCTTGCGGCTTAGCCCAGCACTAGAAACCACCCGTCACCATGCAACCCTTCAAAAAACACACCGGCCTGGTCGCCGCCATGGACCGGGCCAACGTCGACACCGACCAGATCATTCCCAAGCAATTCCTCAAGCGCATCGAGCGGACCGGCTTCGGGCGGTTCTTGTTCCACGACTGGCGGTTTCTGGACGACGGCACGCCGAATCCCGAGTTCGAGCTGAATCATCCGGACCTAAGAGGAGCCAGCATCCTTCTCGCGCGGCGCAATTTCGGCTGCGGCTCCAGCCGCGAGCATGCCCCCTGGGCTTTGCACGACTACGGCTTTCGCGTGCTCGTGGCCCCCAGCTTCGCCGACATTTTCTACAACAACTGTTTCAAAAACGGCATGCTGCCGATTCGGCTCGACGAGCCGACCGTCGACGAATTGTTCGCCCGCGCCGCTTCGCACCGGCATCGCCTCACGGTTTGTCTGGAAACGTGCCGGATCAGCGACGAGACGGGCCTCTCGATTCCGTTTGAGGTCGAGCCGTTCCGCCGCCACTGCCTGCTCGACGGGCTGGACGACATCGGCCTGACGATGGAGCACGAGCACCGCATCGCGGTCTACGAAAAGGCCCACGGCTTAATCTCCAACCCCTGACCCCAGCCCCAGCCCTGCCCATGTCCCGCCGCGAGAAAATCGAATCGATGCTCGCTCTTGATCCGTCGGACGAGTTTTTGCGTTACAGTCTCGCGATGGAGTTGGACAAAGAGGGCGATCACGAGCGCAGCCTGGCCGCATTCGCGGTTTTGATGACGGCCGCCACGCCCTACGTACCGGCCTTCTTCATGGCCGCTCAGCAATTGGCCCGTTTGAACCGCATCGACGAAGCCCGCGCCGCATTGCGCGACGGCATCGAGCGCGCCCGCGCCGCCGGCAACGCCCACGCTGCCGGCGAGATGAGCGAATTCCTAGCCAGCCTCGGCTCGCTCGGCGAGTAGCGTTTCGCGAGCGGAATCCTATAGCAGAGGGAAGGTCTTCAACGCGATCGGAGAAACGATCACGGTCGTGACCGTCCCGGTCTCGGCGGTCGAGCCCCTGCGGGCCAGCGAAGTGCTCAGCGTGCGGCCGTTTCAACAAACGAAATGACCGACCCGGCCGAAACGATGTTCGCGGACGAGCGATCAGGCCGACGGCGCTTTACCGACTAATATCGGCGGCAGGGCATCGAACCCCAACTTCGCTTCACACCACGCGGCTACCGCCAGCAACCGCGCTTCGCTCCACGCGCGGCCGACGAGTTGCAGCGAAACGGGCAGGCCGGCTTTCGTGAGCGCGCAGGGAATCGAAACGGTCGGCACGCCGGCGTGGCTCCAGGGGGAGTTGAAGCGGGGGTCGCCGGTGGTGGTCAAATCGGCCGGAGCAGGACTCGGGGTCGAGGGAATCACCAGCGCGTCGACGTCGGCCAGCGTTCGATCGATGGCGTCGCGGAACGCCGCCTGATGGCCGAGCGCTTCCTGATACTCGTCCATCGTCACGGCCAGGCCTTCGTCGATGAAGGCCGCCATCTTCGGCCCGTAGCCGGCGCGCGGGGCGCCGTAATTGAGACGATGATATTGGGCGCCCTCGCTGGTCATGATGCGGCGGTGCATCGTGTGGACGTTTTCGAAATGCTCCGGCAGCGGCAGTTCGACGAGTTTCGCCCCTGCGCCCTCAAGCCCACGCAGTGCCGATTCAGCCAGCTCGGCCGTTTCGGCTTCGGCCGTTTCGAAAAAGTACGAATGAATCACCCCCAGCCGTGGCGGCTTTGAGGACGCCGTGGGGACCGGGTTGTCCGTCCAGTCGAATTTTGCCCGCGGGCTGCTTGCCGGATCGCGCGCGTCGGGGCCGGCGATGGCACGCAGTAGGATCGCGCAGTCGGCCGCCGTGCGGGCCAGCGGGCCGACGTGATCGAGATGAAAGGCCACCGGCACGACGCCGGCGCGGCTCGCGCAGCCAAAGGTCGGTTTCACTCCCGCCACCCCGCAGTAGCTCGCCGGCCGCGTGATCGATCCGCCCGTTTGCGAACCGATCGCCCCGAGGCACATCCCCAGCGCGACCGCCGCCGCCGAACCGCTCGACGACCCGCCGGGCGTACAGGCCGCGTTCCAAGGATTCCTGGTCGGCGGCGGATCGAAACAGGCGAATTCGGTCGTGACTGTCTTGCCCAGGATGACCGCGCCGGCCGCGCGCAGCCGGGCCACTACCGTGGCGTCCTCTTTGGCGGGCGTGGCATCGGTAAGTGACGATCCGGCCCGGGTGGGCGTGCCGGCTACGTCGACGATGTCCTTGATGCCGACGGGAATTCCGTACAGTGGACCATACGCCTTGTGCATTGCCTGATCATGCGTCAGCCTTTCGGCCGTTTGCAGGGCCCCCTCGGCATCGACCGAAATCCAGGCCCATGTTTCGGGCTCGAAGCGGCCGATCCGCTCCAGGCATTCGGCCGCCAGTTCCAGCGGCGTCAGGCTTCCAAGGCGGATGGCCGCGGCGGCTTCGACGATTGTGAGCGGAGCGTTCATCGTACGGTCGGTCATACCAAACGTCCGGCCGCGGGGAAAGCGACGGCGCACGTCGTCAGGAAAAAAACGGCATTTGCACATGTCCAGCCGGTGGATGACAATACTCGACGTTCGGGCACTCCCTGGTCCGCAGGGGGAACGAGGTCGGCTAACGAGCGGTACATGAAATTTGACGTTGGCGAGATTGTCATTACACCGGCAGCGCAGGCGGCGCTTGCCGCCAATGGCACGACGCTGGATGACCTTTTGGCTCGGCACCAGGCCGGCGATTGGGGGGACGTCTCCGCGCAGGTTCGAGAGGTGAACGAGCGCGGGCTGGTGGAACAGTTCAACCTGCAGTCGACCTATGCCCTGCCCGACGGCCGGAGGTTGGTGGTGGTGACCAATCGCGACCGCACCGCGACGATGATCCACCTCAACCCGCAGTAGGCCGGCACGTTGCGGCTGTTTCGTCAGTCAACCAAATGCTCCCCCCGAGGTGAAGCCATGCATCGACCGCCTTGTTGGACGATTGGTTTGGTGTATCTCCTATCGGCGGCGATCCCCAAAGCACTCGGTCAGACCGCCCCTGCGCCGCCGCTCGCGAACGGTTCGTTCGAAGAAGGGCCGCAAGCCCCGCTCGGCTGGCGGCTCACGGGCCAGGCAGCGTGGTCCGAGGTGGGCGCGCACCGTGGACGGCGTTTCGTCGCCACCCGCTCGCCAGACGGCGCGCGAACCCTAGAGAGCGACGCCTTCGGCCTGGTGCCGGGCTCCGACTATCGTCTCGAAGGCTGGATCCGCAGCCCGCGGGGCGAAGGCCGCTTGGGCATCGACCTGGTGGACGCCGACGGTGCCGCCGCCGCGCAAGCGGTCCCAGCGCCGAGCATCGGCGGCTCGTCCGAGTGGCGCTACGTGGCCGTCGAGTTCACCGCCGGCGCGCCCCGCGCGCGGGTCTGGTTTTCGGCCAAAGGTGCGGCCGATTTGGACGAAGTGGCGCTGGCGAGCGTGGCGCTCCCCTACCTGGGCAATCGCGACGTGCAAGCCGATGCCAAGGGCCGCGTCGGCTTTTGGGACGAAGAGAAGGAACCGAAGATCGCCGCGG
Source organism: Pirellulales bacterium (assembly GCA_040877415.1). Classification (GTDB taxonomy): domain Bacteria; phylum Planctomycetota; class Planctomycetia; order Pirellulales; family PALSA-1355; genus JBBDNV01. The sequence goes on along the minus strand of JBBDNV010000133.1, from coordinate 35,703 downwards.
GCCAGCGCGCCGGACGCCACCGCGGCGACCCGGCGGTCGTGCGCCGCACCCTGCCCAGCCTCATGCTCGAGGCCACGGGCGACTGGTATGCGATCGGTTCGGTCAATTACGGCGTGCCGGCCTTTACCGACCAGATTCGGCTTGCCGGCTGGGCGCGCTCCGAGGGATCGGCTTCGGCGGCGATCCTGGCCTGCTGGACCGACGGCGCCCAACAGGTGCTCCGCGTCGACGAGGGTCCAGAGACGACCGGGGAAAGCTGGAAGCACCTGGAATTTGTGCCCCCGGATCCGCCCGCCGGCGCCCACGCGGTGCGACTGGTGGCGCTTGTGCGCGGCGGCCGCGCGTGGTTCGACGAGTTCGATCTAATGCACCTGCGTCCGAAAAAGCCCGTGGTGCGCGTGCTGGTCAACCAGGTTGGTTACGAGCTGTCGGGCCCGAAAAGCGCGGTGGTGGCCACGAATTTCTTCCCGGCCGATGGCGCGACCATCCAAGTTCAGTTGACCGGCCAGGACGGCAAGACGACGTGGGAAAAAGACGTTCCCTGCGCCGGGCGGATCCACGGCGGCAAGCCGGACGATTGGGGATGGTATTTCTGGCGGGCCGATTTTTCTGATGTGCACGAGCCCGGCACCTACCGCGCGGTGGCCCGATCGGGCGACGCGCGCGGTGAGTCGTTTCCGTTTGTCGTCGAGCGCGGCGCCGTTTTGGGTCTCACGGCCCGCGACGCCGTCGACTTTTTCTTCATCCAGCGATGCGGCTGCGACGTTCCCGGCTGGCACAAGGCGTGTCATTTGGACGACGCGGTGCTCGCCGACGGCACGCACGTCGACGTAACCGGGGGCTGGCACAGCGCGGGCGACTACAACAAGCCGATGTGGCAGTTCGGTGACAGCGGCTCCAGCTATGCCCTGGTCACCGCGTACGCCGCGCGTCCCGACGTATTTGGGAAGTTCGACCGGGATCAGGCCGAGTTGCCCGACGCGCTCGACGAGGCATTCTGGGGCGCCAAGTTTCTGGCCAAGATGCAAAATCCGGCCGACGGTTCGATGCGCGCCGACGTGCTGCAGGGCCCGGGCCGCACCTGGATGAGTTGGAAAGCCCCCGACGTGCACACCGACAACCAGGTCGGCACCAACGACGATCCGGTGATCGCCGCGGGAACGGGCAACGTGCCGCTTTCGATCGCCGCCTGGGCCAGCCTGGCCCGAGCGCTCGACGCGCGCGGCGTCGAGAACGACTACCTTCAACGTGCGGAGCGGCTTTGGCAATTTTTGACCGCTTCGGATGCCGCGGCCGGCAATCCGCTTATCCTGATCAGCGCGCTCCAGATGCACCGTGCCACGGGCGACGACAAGTACCGGAAGTTTGCCCACGCTAGCGCGCAGGCCCTGTTGGCCGGGCAAAAGCCCGACGGCTCACTGCCGGGCGATTCGGGAGATCACGGCGACGTGACGGCCGCGGCGCTGGCGCTGTTCGCCCTTGAATTCCCGGACGATCCGCTGCGCGGGCGGGTCGTTGCCGCGGGGCGAAAGTGGCTCGATTTCTGCATCGCGCGCACCGACAACCCGTTCGGGCTGTCGCGCCAGGGCACCGAGCAGCCCGAGGCGTCGTTTTTTCATCCCAGCGTCGGACTGGGGGTGAACTTTTGGCTTCTCGGCCGGGCCTGGGCCGCGTTGCTCGTGGGCCGGCTCGTCGGTGATCCGCGTGGGCTGGTCTATGCGACCGATCAGATCGATTGGGTGCTGGGCAAGAACCCGCTCGACTTGTGCATGTTCGAGGGACATGGAGGCCGCAATCCGCCCCGCTACCATCACCGCTACAACATGATCCCCGGCCGCCAGCGCGGCGCCGTGCCCGGCGCGATTGCCAACGGCATCGTGCGCGACATGGGCCTGGCCGACCGGCCGGGCTTCGACATGTCGCTCGCCGGCGGCCGCGCGCCCTCGTTTCGCACGAGCGAGCCGTGGCTCGTGCACAACATGTTCTATCTGCTGGCCACTAGCGCGCTTGCGGAAAGCGCCAATCGCGACCGCGGGACGCGCTAAGCCGCTGTTTCAAAACTGCCGGGGACTGTCCCAATTTTGCGCAGTCCGCGGAGCAAAATGGGACTGTCCCCCTCTCCCGGTGCAGGCGGTCAGGGCGAACCGCGGGCTAGTTCGCCGAATGGTCGCGCGTCGGGCAGGCGGCGGCCACGGCGCAGGTGGTGACGCAGGTTTTGCAGCCGGCGGCCGCGTCGGTGCCGCAATTGGGTCCGCAGCCTTCGCTGACCGCATCGGCAAAGCGGCGGAACTGCACCTGCGTTTCATAGAGCTCGGCCAGCTCGGCGGTCAGCGCTTCCAGCTCGGGGGTCATTTCCCCCAGAAAATAGAACAACAGCGTCTGGCCGTCGAACAAATGCTCGACGTCGATCAACGCCGCGTGCGACCGCATTTCGGCCAATCGGGCCGTGCAGGCCTCGAAGGCGGCCTGCCGGTGTTTTTCCAGCCGGGCCGCCAGCAGTTGATCTTCGACCGTCAGCCCGCGCAGAATCGAGCCGTCGGCCGGCCCATCGTCGGGACCCTCGGGCCCGGCGAGCACTTCGCCCAATTCCAGCCCCCGGCCGGTGCGCACCACGACGCGCGCGTGGCGCGGATAGCGCACGGCGTCAACCGCCGTGAAGCGTCCGACGTGGCCCAAGGCGCCCACGCGCACCAGGTGCTGGCGTCCCATCGCGATTTCAGAAGGTCGGGTCGATTCGATCATGGTGTACGATGCGGAGAAAGGCGCCCCGGGCGGAATCGATCTATGGCGTTTTGTTGCGGACGATTGGCCCCCAGGCGAGCATCGGTCGGACGCATGGGTGGGCTACTCTAAGTTTTGGCAGTCTTTTTGGATTCGCCAAGCCCGCATGGTCGCGGCCTTGGGCGGGGGCAACGCGGGCAGGCCCTGCGAAGCCGCCCTTTCCCCCTTGCGTAACGATCAACTGTCACGATACTTATGTCACGCACGTTTGTCCATGCGAGGCTTCGACGATGATCCATCCGGCCGAACGCGATTTTTGCCCCACGACCGCCCCAGCCGGCTGGCACGCCCTGGCCCTGCGGGTGCTCGCCGGTCACCGGCTCACGGCCGAGGAGGCGCTTTCGATTGTCGCCAGCGACGACCGTGAGCTTCTGGACGTGCTGGCCGCGGCGTACTCGATTCGGCGCCGTTATTTCGGCAACCGCGTGCAGCTTTATTTTCTGATCAGCGCCAAGACCGGGCTGTGCCCGGAGGACTGCGCCTATTGTTCGCAGTCGAAAGTTTCGTCGGCCGAGATTCCGCGCTACAACCTGCTGAGCGCCGAAAAGCTTTTGGACGGGGCCCAAGCGGCGGCCGAGCGGCGGGCCAAGACGTATTGCATCGTGATTTCGGCCCGCGGCCCGTCGAAGCGGGAGATGGAGGAAATCACGCGGATCGTGCCGCAAATCAAGTCGCGGTTCAGCCTCAAGATCTGCGCCTGCCTGGGGCTGTTGACGCCCGACCAGGCCGCCGAGTTGAAAGCTTGCGGCGTGGATCGGGTGAATCACAACCTGAACACGAGCGAGGAATTTTACGGAGAAATCTGCTCGACGCACACTTATCGCGATCGCGTGGCGACGCTCGAAGCCGTGCGCGCAGCCGGCATGGAGCTGTGCTCGGGCGGCATCATCGGCATGGGCGAACAGGACGCCGACGTGGTGCGGATGGCGTTTGCCTTGCGCGATCTGGCGGCCGAATCGATTCCGGTCAACTTTCTCAACCCGATCCCCGGCACGCCGCTTTCCGGGATGCGGCGGCTCAACCCGCGCTATTGCCTGAAGGTGCTGGCCATGTTCCGCTTCGCCAATCCGAGTTCTGAAATCCGCATCGCCGGCGGACGCGAGCTGCACCTGGGCAGCATGCAGGCCTTGGGCCTTTACCCGGCCAATTCGATCTTCGTGGGCGATTATCTGACGACCAAGGGGCAGGCCCCATCGGCCGACTACCAGATGATCGAGGAGCTGGGCTTCGAGATCGCCACCAGCGAAGAACCCGGCTGCCGACTGGAAACCGCCGAATCACCCGGTGCCTAGCCAGCCGGGGTGTGCCATGCGCCATGCTCACGCCGGTCGTGAGCATGCGACGCGCGCCGAAGCCGCCGGGCGCGGTTATCCCAGCCTACTTTGACCCGATGGCGTACAGCGCGTTGAACGTGCGCAGATAAATCCGGCCGTTCGAAACGACCGGCGAGGAGGACATCGATTCGCTCATGTCGTTCGTGGCCAGGATCTCGAATTGCTTGCCCGGCTTGACCACCGTGATCGTGCCGTCCCGGGCGGTGAGCAGGATTTTGCCGTCGGCGTAGACCGGCGAGGCCCGGTGGCGGTCGGCGTGGGTCCGCTCTTTGTAGTACTCTTCGCCGGTCTCGACATCGAGACACAAAAGCGTGCCGTCCTCGCGGCACAGGTACACCAGGCCGTCGACCACCAGCGGCGAAGGCACGTCGGGCGTGTTGTGCGGGCGCGTCCAAAAGTGACCGTCTTTCGTGTCGGTGATGTCGCCCTTGGCACGCGGGTCGAGCGCCAGCACCGGGCCGTTCTTGGCGCTGGGCACGATCACCAATCCCGGCACCGCCAGCGGCGAGGCCACAAAGCGCAGCGTCGGGTTGTAATTGCTCTTGAGGTTCAAACCGCCGCAGCGCCAAACTTCCGCGCCGTCGCTCAACTGGTGGGCCACGATGTAATCGCAGCCGTGCGTCAGCAACAGGCTGAGTTGGTCGTCTCGATAAAGCGTCGGCGAGGAGTACGAATGTTCGCATTCGGCCCGGGCGTCGCTCGGACGATGCTGCTTCCAGACCTCGCGGCCGGTCGTTTTATCGAGCGCCAGCACCAGCGCGTCGCCGCTGTGCAGCAGTTGCAGATAGAGCCGGTCGCGATCGAGCACGGGCGTGGAGGTCATGCCGAACTGGATCTGGAATTTGCCGTATCGATCCTGCAGGTTGAACTTCCAGACTTCGCGGCCGTCGAACGTGTAACAGCCGATATCGCCGGTGCCCATCATGGCCCAGACGTGCTGGCCGTCGGTCGAGGGAGAGGGCGAAGCCGCATTGCCCTCGTCGCCCCGCACCGTCTTGTTGTCGTCGGCCATCGCCTGTTTCCAGAGCGGCTTGCCGTCGGTGCTGACGGCCATGAGCACCAGAGCGTCGCCCTCGGCGGAGGTGAGAAAAATATGGTCGTCCCAGACGATCGGCGTTGCTCCGGCCGGTCCGGGCAGCGCGAGGCGCCAAACCACGTTTTCAGTCTTGCTCCACGCGAGCGGCAGTCCCGCTTCATGGCTGATGCCGTCCAGATTTGGCCCGCGCCACTGCGGCCAGTTTTCAGCCAGGGCATGGTGACGGGTGGCCGCCAGAGCGGCCGCCAACAAGCAGACAGCCAGCCGGATCGTGTGGATTGGGTTCATGGCCGGAATCGTCTCGGCGGGTAAAGGGCGTGCAAAGGGCAGCTAGCCGCGCTTGGCGCTGGTGGGCCCCAATACCATGCGGCGACCTCGGACACTACAGTTTGGACGATGACCCCTCGCGCCGTCAACGACATCGAGCCGCCGCGCTTCGTCGGCACTGGCCGGCGCGGCGGGCCGCAGCTTCTCCCGTTTCAGTGTGCCTTGCCAACGCTCCAGCTTGCCGTTGGACTGCGCATAGTAAGGGCTGGTGCGGACGTGCGTGGTGCCCGCCAGGCGAATGAACTGCTTGAAATCCTTGGCGATGAACTGCGGCCCATTGTCCGAGATGATCCGCGGCCTGGCGTGCGGGAACTTCTCCAGGCCGGCTGCACGATCGTCTCTGTCGTCGAGCATCATGAACGAGAGCCGCCGATAACCTTCCAGCGGGTGCTACTGGTGCTAGTCCACGACGACCAGCCGGCGCAGGTGAGTTTGGATTGTGCTATCCGGGGAAAATTTCTCGCTGCGGCGCGCCAAGGTGAAAACAAGCGGTTTCGCGCAATTTCTTGACGATGGTTTAAGGAGCCACTATGATATAATTGTTCCCCCTCCGTGGGCGCACGTATACTCGCCTGGAGGCCGTTTGTCGCCGGTGTTCCGCGCTCCGCGTGTTTTCAAGAGACTGGTACTCTGGATGGCGAAAAAGAAATCTAAGCGCCAGCTCGATTCTTCTGCGGTTTCGGTCGACGTCGAAAAGCGGGTGCCTTTATCGTACAGTATGCCCGAGCAGATTTCAGCAGCCTACGCAAACCAATTGCTCGTGCAAACGGATGAGCTTGCAACGTACCTATCGTTCTTTCAGGCGCAGCCGCCAATCTTGCTAGGGGCCTCTGCAGACGAAGTCCAAAAGAAGATCGAGGCACTTGGTGAAGTGAAGGCCACCTTAGTTGCGCAAGTTGCAGTTGCGAATGACCGCCTTCCCGTATTCGCTGAGGTATTGATGCGGGTCGTTAGCCGTCTCAGAGAAAGGGCCGAAGCCGCGTCCCAGCCGGAACACAGTGACTCCAAACCATGATTGACTTTTTTGCATCCGACATGACAGCAAGAATTCAGCAGCAGGACATTAATTCTGCTGGTGAATCCATCCGCATTATTGCCGGGACTCGGCCATTAGGCGCGAATCTGTTCGCTGGTTGGATCAATCTAGCCCCAAGCACCGCAACAATTTCGTGCGACGAACCAGACCTGTCACGGATCGAAATTCCTCTATCGGAGAAGGCGGCTTGGCAACAAATGGATACCCAACCGCTTCCGGACGCACTGCTTAAGCGTTTATCCGGTTTTGAGCCCCTGCAGGAATGGCTGGACGAGCCCAACGATTTCTAGGGTGCAAGCGTGGCTGTATCGGTCATTCTACGCCAAGGGATGATCGTGAATGCTGACGTTCCTAGTGTCAACCACAACCCGCGTCCAGTCATCATACTTACGCATCCAACGGGGAGCGGTCAGAACGATACGGTATGGGTCGCGGGAATAAGCGGCACACAGCGCAATCCTGCTGGCCCGAATGATGTTGTGTTGCCACATCACAACAACAGGCATCACGTTACTGGACTCGTGAAGCCGTCCGCCGCGCGTTGTCGCTGGATATTCGAGCTGAAGCTAAAAGAGTTGCGCTCAGTGCGCGGGCGAGTTCCCTTAGCTGAAATGCTACAGATTCGCGCGAAAATAAAATCCATGCCAAGCCCTTAAGCCGCGAACCGGGAGAATTTCAATGAAATATCGCGGTCGGGAAATAGTGGTTGAAATCATTGGATCGTACAGCACCGGCGGTGTTCCGAAGCGCATTAAGCGATACACGGCGGAGGTGAACATGGAGCATCTCACGGCCATGAGTGAAGAAGAAATTTGCGACAAGATTGACGAGATTCTCGGGCCACCGCCGGAATCGCCGAAAGACTAGTGCCCCGGCAAGACACTTTTAGGTCACTACCGAGCCGACGCAAAACGGTACGACCGGCCAGAACGCCTCAAGCGTCGTTGGGCCCGGACGCCCGGCTCGGCTCGGCGGGAAAAACCGCCAAGCCGACGACCGGCCGCGGCGAAGGCGCGTGCTCGGCCAGGACCATCTCGGTACGGCGCTCGAGCTCTTCCAGTTGCCGCAGGATTTCGTCCTGTTGGGCGTCAATCTCGCGGATGCGAGCGGCGGCTTCGCTGGAACGGTCCATGGCGGCCAGGCGGGCTTTCGAGTCGGGGCGTCATCCATCTTGAGGGCCACCCTACAAAATCGGAACGGGGACACGCGAAGGTTCAGCAAGAGTTTGCCGCTGGGGGCGCGGAACCGCGGCCGACTACTTTGCCGATTGGCGCGGTTGCAACAGAAAGGGCGCTTGGTTCGCCCCCACGTGCCCGGCGCGCACCTGTCCCCCCGGGACGGCCGAAGATTTACGGTTGGCGCCGGCTCGCGCTTGGAATTTCGTCGGCGCGGTTTCTCGATCCGGGGGCCGCACTTGCGCAAAAACCGCTCCAACGCGGCTGGACACGCCGGCCGCTTGACGTGTAAACTCTTATTGGGACTTAGTGTTACGAATTCTGTCGGTTGTCACATTGTCTTTTTAAGGGAGGGCGCGTGGTTAAGTTGAACGTCAGGGACCGCGAGTCGATTCAAGAAGCGGTCCGGCGGTTCCGCAAGTTGGTCGAGCGGAGCGGCATCAAGAAAGAAATGCGCCGGCGGGAATACTACGAAAAACCAAGCGAAACCCGCCGCCGCGCCCGGTTGCGGGCCGCCCGGCGCGGCCGCGCCATCATGCTCGAGGGCATGTAAGCGGCCACCCGAGCGCATTTCGTCCAGGCGTCCGAGCGTTTGCAGCCGCGCCGCCGGTGCGCGCGCATGTACGCGGCCAACTCGCACCCCGGCGCGCCGCCAGCTAGAACAGCATTTCGCCGCGCACGAACAGCCCGTCAAAGCCCAGAATGTTCGACGTGTCGAGCGGGCCGAAGTACGTGCCCGGGATGCTTTGGCCCTGGATGGTTTCTCCCTGGCCGAGATCCCACCAGCATTGGAAGAAGTAGCCGACCGAGACGTACGTGTAGGGCGCCATCTGCCACGTGCCCCCCACTTCGATGTCGGACACCGGCACGGTCCGGTGGAAAAGGTCATTCTGGTTGGTGATCTGGATCTCCGCCGGGCTTTCAATGGGAACGGTCCGCGTGCGGCCCATGCGATAATCGCCGATCAGAATGGCCTGGCTGGCCTTGGCGTACAGCGACCACAAGCCGCAGGCCCCGAAATAACGCCGGCCTTGAATTCCCACTCGCGGACCGGCTCCGACGAATCGGGCATTGAGGTTGGCGAATGAAAGGCCGTTGCCCTGGTCGTCGACGACGACGTTGTCGTTAAAGCGGCTGATGTCGGCAATCCGAGCGCCGGCCGAGAATCGCAGGTCCCAGCGCGGGCAGCCGCAGTCGCCGCACGTTCCGCACGGACCGCCCATCGAAATGCTTTTCGCGAAGTCGACGTCGAAGATGTTCGCCGTCACGCCCGTCGAGGAATTGAGAAACTCACCGTTGCCGGGATTGTTGTCCAGGTTGCCGAAGATGAGCAGGCTGTTGTTGGTCGTGTTGACCGGTCCGTCGCGGTATTGGGCGTCGTTGGTCATCCGCCAATAGGCGACCTGGACATCTCCGCCGCAATTGAGCAAGCGATATCCCCCCGCGACGCGAAAGGCGCTCTGGTAGGTGAACGGGTACTGGATCGCCGTGTTCGTTGTCGTCGTCGTGGCAGGCGAAGTCGTCTGATCGGTCACTTCAACGTGGCGCACTTCGGCCACGGCCTGGCTCATGCGCGGCCGAAACAGCAGGTAATCGACGCTGCCGAACCACAGCCCGCCCAGGCAACCGCGCGACGAGCACGTGCCGCAATCGCCGCCGCAGGCGTCACACGTGTCGCCACCCCCGCCCCCGACGTCCTCCCACGGGGTCGCCCCGTCGTTCACAGCCGGACCCCCTTCGGCAATCGGGTCGGGGACCGACTGAGGCCCGGAAGGCGGGCTGGGCACGGCCGGGTTTTCGTCCGCCGCGTCGCTGGTTCGCTCGATCGGGTAGCGCCGGCGGCCGCCTGGCTCGTCGCCCCGGGCGGCTCGCGCCGCCAGGCAAGCCAGCACCGCGATGCACAGAACTTGCAGGCGAATGGCAACCTTCATGACTCCCCCCGAAGCTCAAAAGAAGCGGTCCAAAAAAGTCCTCCCCGCGGCCAACCGTTGTTGCCGGCGTGCTGCCAGGCTGCTGCGAGCGCAAAAGCCCGCGGGTCTTGCCTAGATATCGGCACCCGCATAACCTGAATTTCAGGAATTTCCGGCAGATCCGGAAAAACCGACAAGGTTTACCAGCGGCCGTTGCCGGCCAATCGCAAACCAGGTGAAGTTCAAGAGATGCGTGTCGCCCTGCAGCCGCGAAGTCGAACGCGAACGATGGCCGGACGCGCTCGTAAGCGCGCCAGGATGCGCGCTTTTGGACAGAGGCGACCGAATCCGTGGCGCGGTTGGGGTCGCGTGGCAGCGGGCCGCGGACAAGCCCTGGGGAGCGATTGAATCCCCGGCGGCTCAGGCGGTGGCAGCGGGAGCCGATCCGACGATCTGGTCAATCAATCGGACCAGCTCGCGCGGGCTGAACGGCTTGGCCACAATGTCGACAATGCCCCATTTCTCCATCATTTCCTGCTGTTCCAGCTCAAAGCCCTTGGCCGTAAGCATCAGAATGGGCAAATCCTTCGTGGCCTCGTCGCCGCGAATCCGGCGGCTGAGCTCAAAACCGTCGACGCGCGGCATTTGCACGTCGGTCACCAGCACGTCGGGAAGATCTTCCTGGATCATTTCCCAGGCTTCCTGGCCGTCGCGGGCGATGCGCACTTCGTAACCCGCCCGGCTGACCTTCAATTCGGCGGCGCGCAGGATGTGAATCTCGTCGTCACAAAGTAGAACTTTCTTGCTCATCGAAGGCTTTCCTCGGTTTCCCGCAATGCGGGAGTTGGGGATGGCGTGGGGCACTCCTGGGCCGCGCCGGGCAAAAAGACGCGAAACAGGCTCCCTTTGCCGAGCGCGCTTTGAACCTCGATTCTTCCTCCGTGCACGTCTTCCACGATGTGTTTCACCAGCGGCAGTCCCAAGCCGGTGCCGCTGGTAGTGTCTTTGTTTTTGGGCACGCGATAAAATTTCTCGAACACCTTGCGGCAGTCGTCGCTCGAGAGGCCCACGCCGGTGTCTTCCACCTCGAAGCAGATTTCGTGGCCCGCCGGCCGGCTTCGCAGCGTGACCCGGCCGCCGGAGGACGTGTACTTGACGGCGTTGGACAACAGGTGTACCGCGGCCTGCGTGATCATGTGGCGATCCGCGAGCACGCACGGATCGGCGTCGCAGAACTCGGCGCGGAGGCGGAGATTCCTGGCCTCGGCCTGCGGCCCGATCGAAACCAGGGCGTCCGCCATCAGCACGTTGAGGTGATGGACTTGCTTGGTGGCTCCGGCCAGGTCGGCTTCGATGCGAGCCAGCTCGACCAGGTCGTCGACCAGGCATTCCAGGCGTTCGGCCTCGGTGCCGATCACGCGGAGAAACTGCTGTTCGGTCTGTTTGTCTTCCGCGTCGCCGTCGGCCAGGAGTTCCAGGTAGGCCTTGATGCCGGCCAGGGGGGTTTTCATTTCGTGGCTCACCGCCGAAACGAATTCGGCGTTGCGCTTCTGGATCGTCTTCTGGGTGCTGATATCGTGCAGCACGGCCACCACGCCTTGCGAGGTGCCGTCCGGATCGGATTGCCCCGGCTGCGTGGGAATATTGCGGGCCGTCACGCGGTACCAGAGCGAGTCGCCCTGGCCGTCGGGCAGCTCGATCTCGCAACTGCGCTGCGTGATCGCTTTGCATTTTCGAGTGTCGGTCAATAATTCGACGAGCCGTTCGCACTTGACGAGCGACTCAAGGGCCCGCTCGTCCGCGTTGTCGGCGTCGATGCCAAACAGGGCGTTGGCGCTCGAGTTGACCAGCACCAGCTCGTCGCGCTTGTCGATCACGAGCACCGGTTCGCCCAGGGACGAAAGGATCGATTGGATGCGCTCGATTTGAGCCTCATCGCGGCGGGCCCGGCTTTCCAGGCCGGTCCGCTCGCGCTCCAGCACTTCGACCCGTCGCGCGAGGGCCGCCAGCCGATCGCGCAGCCGCCGCGACGCTTTGGTCCATGGGTTGCCCGGCCGCAAGTCGGCGAAACTTGGTCCGGGGCTTTCCAACGCCAGCCGGCACTGGTCCATGCGGCACAGCAGGTCGAGGTATGCAAGCGCCTCGTTGGCAATCGCCCGCTGGCGGCCCAGGAAAAACGCCAGCCAGACCGCCACGGAGCCCAGGCTCACCCCCAACAGACACCAGCGTGCCGCCAGCGAACCGACGTTGAACCACTCCGCCGCCAGCCAATCGGCAGCCAGCGCCACGGAGATGGCCAGCGCCACGCAGGTCAACAGCAGAGAAAAATTAGGCCCAATCCTGCGGATCATGCGGCGTCCCATGGTTGCGTAGGGGATTGTTCCACCGGCGGCCGCCCCGGCACCGCGAAACCCCTCAAAACGTTAGGCCAAACCGCCCTCGCTGTCCAAACTTCCGCCCGTCTTTCAACGCTGATTCCAAGCGGATTCTGACGGAAAACTCGCCGCCCGGCCGAGCGGCCGATGGTAGGGGGCGTGCGCCGTGTACGGGTTATTCGGATGGTAATGTTCAATGGGCGATCCCCTCACCGCGGGCCTCGAGGACTTTCTGGCCGTCGACAAGAAAAAAAGGCACGGCAGGGTCCCCTCGAGCTCCTTGCTATCCCTGCCGCGCCTCGTGACCAGCGCCCCTCCCCAAAGGCGAAAGTGCATCGCAAACATAGGTCGCGCGCGGGCAATGGTCAAATGCGCCGCGGAGCGGCTGATTTCCGCCGGATTCCGCGATTCAGCCGATGCATTCGGCGGGGGTTGCCGGCGCGCTTACAGCCAGTCCATGCCGACGTCCAGTGAAGCGGCCGAATGCGTCAGCGCGCCGACGCTGATGCGCTCGACGCCCGATGCGGCGATCGCGGCCACGTTGTCGAGAGTCACCCCGCCCGAAGCTTCCAATTCCACCTCGGGCGCGAGCCGATCGCGCAGCGATACCGCGCGAGTGAGCTGCTCGGGCGACATGTTGTCGACGAGCACCATGTCGGGCTGCGCTGGGAGCACTTGTTCGAGAAGCGCAAGCGAGTCGACTTCGACCTCGATGATCAAGGGCGCCGCGGCCTGTTCGGCGGCCATACTTTCGGCGAATTCGCGAGCCCGCCGCACGGCTTCGGCCGGCGTGAGACGGCCGGTTCCTTCGACGTGCGCGGCCAGAGCCAGATGATTGTCCTTGATCAGAATCGCGTCGAACAAGCCGGTGCGATGGTTGTGTCCGCCGCCGCATCGAACGGCGTATTTCTCCAATCGCCGCCAGCCGGGCGTTGTTTTACGCGTATCGTAGATCCGTGCCCGGGTGCCCCGCACGGCCTCGACGTATGCGCGCGCAAGCGTGGCAATGCCCGACAGCCTCCCAATCAGATTGAGCAGTATCCGTTCGGCCGTCAGGAGACTGCGGGCCGGACCCGCGAGCGTGGCCAGCGTCTGTCCGGCGGCGGATTGCCGTCCGTCGTCGAGGAGCGTTTCCAGGCGCAGGTGAACGTCCATCTCGCCGACCGCCACTTGGACTGCCCGCAATCCGGCGACGACCCCGGCTTGTCGCGAAACAATCGCGGCCTTGCCCGCGGCGCCTGCGGGCACGAGGGCCAATGTGGTCCAATCGAACAGGCGATCCAGATCTTCGCGCACCGCCAGTCGTACGATTTGCCGGCAATCTTCCTCGACCGACGCGTCCCACTCGATTTGTTGAAATTCTTTGGCCACGCGCTTTGTGTGCGAATGTGTTGGAAGAGTTCGCGATGCGCATCATAATAGCACGTTGCCATGAGCCCTTCCCATCCCAAGCCCGAGCGTTCGCCTGGCCGGCCGCTGCTCAAGCGGATGGATCAGGCGGCAGTGGCCGCGCTGGTCATGACGGCGCTCGTGAGCATCGGCCTTTACTGGCTGGTGCGCGGCGGCGCGAGCGGCCGGCTGATCGAGATCGACCGCGCCGATCCGCAGACGGTCGAGTTCCAGCTCGACATCAACGAAGCCGACTGGCCCGAGTTCACCGTGCTGCCCGGCATCGGCGAAGCGTTGGCCCGGCGGATCGTCGAATCGCGCCAGGCCGAGGGACCGTTTGCCGACGTCGAGGGGTTGCAGCGCGTGCGCGGCATTGGGCCCAAAACGCTCGAGCAGATCAGGCCGTATTTGGTCCCCTTGCCCCCGGCTGGCGGCGTCGCGGGCCAGTAGCCAATCGGACGCTCGCCGCGTATCCTTCTTGGATGCGGTGATACGCAAAGCCTTCGTAACACCAGACGCGAAGCGCCAGCGAGGGGAATTTGAGTGCGGCGTTCCATCTCCCTCGCTGGCGCTTCGGGCTGGTATTAGGAATTCCTACCGGGAACCGCCCCAGTGCCCTTCGAACTCGTCAGCCCGTTTGAGCCCGCCGGCGATCAGCCGCAGGCGATTGCCGCCCTGGTCGACGGATTGCGCGCGGGCCGCAAGTACCAGGTGCTGATGGGAGTCACGGGCTCCGGCAAGACGTTCACGATGGCCAACATCATCCAGGCCATCCAGAAGCCGACGCTCGTGCTGTCGCACAACAAAACGCTGGCGGCGCAGTTGTACGCGGAGTTCAAGGAGTTCTTCCCGCACAACGCCGTGCACTATTTCGTCAGCTACTACGACTACTATCAGCCCGAGGCGTACATTCCGCAGCGCGACATCTACATCGAAAAAGACGCCTCGATCAACCAGGAAATCGACCGTCTGCGGCTGGCGTCGACCAGCGCCCTGATCAGCCGGCGCGACGTGATCATCGTGGCCAGCGTGTCGTGCATCTACGGATTGGGTTCGCCCGAGGATTACAAGGCCATGATGATCGGGCTGGCGCGCGGCATGGTGGTCGACCGCGACGCCGTGCTGGCAAAGCTCGTCGACGTGCAGTACGAGCGCAACGACGTGGAGTTTGCCCGGGGCAAATTCCGCGTGCGGGGCGATTGCGTCGAAGTCTGGCCTTCGTACGAGCAATTCGCGTTTCGCGTCGAATTCTGGGGGGACGAAGTCGAGCAGCTCTCGATCATCAATCCCACCAGCGGCGAAGTCGTGCGCCAGGAGCAGGAACTGTTCATCTATCCGGCCAAGCATTTCGTCATGCCCGAGCAGCGCATCGCCGCGGCCATCGACGCGATCAAGCAGGAGCTGGAAGAGCGGCTCGAAGAGCTCAAAAACCAGGGCAAGCTGCTCGAGGCGCAGCGGCTGGGCGCCCGCACGCGATTCGACATCGAGATGCTCCTGGAGGTCGGCTACTGTCCGGGCATCGAGAACTACAGCCGGCCGCTCTCGGGCCGTCCGCCGGGCTCGATGCCGCACACGCTGCACAACTTCTTTCCGCCAGACTACCTGCTGTTCGTCGACGAATCGCACGCCACGGTGCCGCAGGTGCGCGGCATGTTTGCCGGCGACCACAGCCGCAAAACGACGCTTGTGGAGCACGGATTTCGGCTGCCCAGCGCGCTCGACAACCGCCCGCTCAAGTTCGACGAGTGGGAAAAGAAGATCAAGCAAGTGGTCTGCGTGTCGGCCACGCCCGGGCCGTACGAGCTGGAGCAAACCGGGGGCGAATTCGTCGAGCAGATGATTCGGCCCACCGGACTGTTGGATCCGATCATCGAAGTCGCGCCGGCGCGGACCCAGGTGCCGCACCTGGTCGCGCAAATCCGCGAGCGCGCGGCCGCCGGCGAACGGGTGCTCGTGACCACGCTCACCAAACGGCTGGCCGAAGACCTCTCGGCCTATCTCGTCGAGCAGGGCGTCAAGTGCAAGTGGCTGCACAGCGAATTGGACGCCTTCGAGCGCGTCGAGCTGTTGCGCGAGCTGCGCGAAGGCCGCTTCGAGGCGCTGGTGGGCGTCAACCTGCTGCGCGAAGGGCTCGACCTTCCCGAAGTTTCGCTGGTCGCGATTCTCGACGCCGACAAAGAAGGCTTTCTGCGGAGCGAAACGTCGCTGATGCAAACCATCGGCCGCGCGGCCCGCAACGTCAACGCCAAGGTGCTGTTGTACGCCGACCGCGTCACCGACTCGATGCAGCGCGCGATCGACGAAACCGATCGCCGCCGGGCCGTGCAACAAGAGTACAATCGCCAGCATGGCATCACGCCCGAGACGATCAAAAAGAGCATTCGCGCCGGCATCGAGGCTGAGGCCAGCGCCCACGCCGCGGCCAACGCGGCCGTCGGGCGAAGCGACGAAGCCCAGTACATCACCGAAGAGTATCTGGCCGAGCTGGAAGCCGAGATGATGGCCGCGGCCGAAGGACTGGAATTCGAACGGGCCGCGGCGATTCGCGACCGCATCGAGCGGATGCGGGCTGCGGTCGGCAGCAAAGTGGACGAAGTTCTCTTGCGCTCAGACGGCCGTGGGCGTCGCCGCGGCAAAGGCGGCCGGCTGCCGCGCCCCAAACGCGGATGAAATCGGTCGTCGACGTAAAAAAACAAGGGAGAGACGCCCCGTGGCATCTCTCCCCATTTTCGTTCTGCACGAATTTTCTTCCGGACGCGGTCGGCAGGCGAACTACTTCACTTCCTCTGTGGCGGGAGCCTTGCCTTCTTCAGTCGCCGGGGCACCACCCTCGGGTCCCTTGTCCTTCGGCTTTTCACAGCCCACTGCGAACACTCCCAGGCTCAACAGCAGGGCCAATGCAACTAGTTTCTTCATGGCGTGCACCTTCCGTCTCATCAACCGAGATTCATGCCTCGCAGGACCACCCTGCTTGGTCTCTGGTAGGGATGATCCCCGGCCGAGGCCGTTTATTCCCGAGCGTGCCGGCAAATATTCCCTGTGTTTTTGCGTACAACCTGTGGGGCGAACGGGGCCGTCTCGGAAGACTGTGAAAAACGGGCAACATCCGTCGAGCGGGGGTGCCAAGATCCTCGCGCCCGTTACGAAAGGAACTTTGAAGGGGGAGCCTGTTTTGCGGGATGCGGCGACGTCCGCCGGCGCGCAACCGCGGCCGTCGGGGGGCAACTGGGAACCAACCCGCCAGGCGGTATACTGGGGGCGCACATGCCATCCGCGTCTGCGCCTGATCCACGTGAACGATAGCACGACCCCTTGCCGGTGGGTCAGGGAATGGACGCCGGCAGAGCCGCTCTGGCGGCGGGGATGAATTTGACCCTGGCGGGAATAAATCATTGCCGCGGGGCCTCTTAGATAGGGAAGGGCGAAACATGGCTGATCGCGCTGCGCCCTCGGCGATGGCTCAGCTTGTGGCGGACCATCACCCGGCGCTTTATCGGTACGCCTACCGGCTGAGCGGATCGGTCTGCGACGCCGAGGACCTGACGCAGCAGGTATTTTTGATTGCCCAACAGAAGCTCGGCCAGGTGCGCGACGCCGAGTGCGTGCGCGGCTGGCTGTTTACCGTATTGCGAAACTGCTATTTGAAGACCAGGGGCAGGCGATTAGCGTTACCGATTGCCGATTTCGACGTCGGCGAGGTTCCGCAACCCGTCCCCGAACAACCGATTGACAATGACCAGTTGCAAGAGGCCGTCAACACGTTGGGCGATGAGTTCAAGCTTGTCGTCCTTTTGTTTTATTTTGAGCACCGGTCGTACCGTGAGATCGCCGAACTGCTCGATATCCCGCCGGGCACCGTGATGAGCCGGCTGGCGCGAGCCAAGGGCCATTTGCGGCGCTGGTTCTGTGAACCGCAAAGGCAGCACCGGGCGAACGGCGGCCAGACGGCGACCAAAGACCCAACGAAAGACCCGACTTCAGCAATCGATCAGCCGACGGCCATCCGGCGGTAACACGGCCCAATCCACGCGCTCCGGACAAAAAAGGTCGCAGATGGACAAACGCATTCGCGAAAGCATCGAAGCTTGCCGCCCCGGCAGCGATGACTTGCAGTCGCCCGAATTGGCCGACGCGGCCCGTCTGGTCGAGGACGATCCGGAAGCTCGTCTGGCTTTCGAGCGGGTGCAAGCGTGGGACGCGGCGATTTCGAAGTCGCTGGACGAAGTGAGCGTCCCGCCGGGCCTGGCCGAACGCATTCTCGATCGCCTGCGTGCGGCCCAAGACGAATCGGCCGGCCGTTCCCCGGAGCTCTTGGCCGGCGTGGTCGCGTCGGCATCGCGGACGGACAAGGCGCCCCGCGACGCACAAGTCGCACAAGTCGCACCAGGATCGCCTGTGCCCAATCGCCGAGCCTGGTCTCGGCGTCACTGGGCGGGCGGGGTGTCGTTGGCCCTTGGGGCCTGCGTGCTCGTCATCGTCGTCGGCAACTGGCTGCGACTGGGCAATGATTTGCCGCTGGAAGTTCTGGCCGACCAATGGCGCGAAGAGCTGAGAAACGACTGGCAGATCGCCGGCCCGCCTCGCGACTTCGCGGTCCCCACTGCCATCCTCGTCCCGCCCGGCCGGTGGCAACAAATTGGCCGTTTCGCGACCGTTCCCGTTGTGGCGTACGAACTGGTGCACGCCAAGGCGGGCAAAGCGATGCTCTATGTGGCCCACATGACGCGGGCTGGCCTGCCTGCTGCGCCGCCGCTAGCGCCGCAATCAACCACCGGCGGCCAAGCGGTCGCCTATTGGCAGTCGGGGTCGAACGTCTACGTGCTGGTTGTCGAAGATGACCGCAACTATGGGGCGTTTGTGCAGCCATCGACAACGCCGTTGGCCTGAGCCAGCCAGTTTACCCAGTCTTGTTCGTTGGCATCGTTGCGTCGATGCAAACGACCGCGCGATTCGCTTAATCCCGCCACCCTTTCCGGGCCGAAAGGCACTAGTAGCGAGCCGCCACGGTGTACCCGCGCCGACGTTTGCGGCGAACTTGCTGTCTGACCCAATTCACTTTCCCGTCCGCGCCGCCGCGGGGACACCCCCGGCCGCGCGCCGCATAGGAGACTTGCCGATGCTTCGCCTGTCTTGGATTCCGCTGTCGCTTTTGCTAATTGCCTTGACGCGGCCGTGCGCCGCCGGAGATTCGCCGTTTGACGCGCCGGGTGACGAGTCGACGACGGCCCCCGCGCAAGCGCCGATGGTCACCGTGACAGGAACGCCCGAAATGTGGTTCTACGAACGAGAGCGCATCCGTTACGAGAATCCGAAGATGGCGGTGCGGCGCCGCGCCGAATTGCGCGGCGCGCAGCGCGCCGAACGGTTGGCCGCGCTACAGTGGTACGGCATGAGCAACTCGCGGCCGATGGTTTCGTCGACCCCGACCATGAGCAGCTACGCGCCGTATTGGGGCTCGAACACCTACGATCCGCATCGCTGGCACCCCTATTCCACGCCGATTGTCGTCCTGCGGACCGTCGAGCCGCGCTACTAAATCGCCCGCGAAATCGCACCATTCGGCGATCGCACCCGGCATCCGCACGCTTGCGGCCTGGCATCGTATCCGATTACGATACAAGCGCAAACGCGATCGCCTTCCTATCACATCGCCGATGAACCCGGACCAATCGATGCAATTGACGGGCCGGCACTACCGGACGGGCCGCGCCGTGCAACTGGACACCGCCGGCGGCAAGATCGTCGCGGTGCGCGAGCTCGCCGACGGTGCGCTTGAGCCGGAAAGTCTCAGTTGGGTCGCCCCCGGCTTTATCGACCTGCAGAGCAACGGTTACGGCGGACAGGAGTTCAGCTCCCTGGCGCTGACGGTGGAAAAAGTCGCCGAAATCGCTCGCATCCAGGCGACGTTTGGCGTCACGCAGTTCTGCCCCACCGTCACGACCGCCGGCTTCGAAACGATCGCGCACAGCCTGCGCACGATCGCGCTGGCTTGTCGCCGCCTGCCAGACGTGGCGCAAACCGCGGTGGGCATTCACCTGGAAGGGCCCTATATCGCCAGCGAAGACGGACCCCGCGGCGCGCACCCCCTGGAACATTGCCGCAAGCCCGATTGGGACGAGTTCGCGCGTTTTCAAGAAGCCGCCGACGGGCGAATCCGGATTCTCACGCTCTCGCCCGAATACGACGAAGCCCCCGAGTTCATCCGCCGAGTCGCCGCCAGCGGCGTGGTCGTGGCGATCGGCCACACCGGCGCGCTCTCGGCGCAAATCAAGGCGGCGGTCGACGCGGGGGCCACCCTCAGCACCCACTTGGGCAACGGCGCGCATCGCACGTTGCGCCGCCACCCGAACTATCTGTGGGACCAGATGGCCGAAGATCGGCTGGCGGCCAGCTTGATTGTCGACGGCCATCATCTGCCCCCCGAGGTGGTCAAGTGCATGGTCCGCGCCAAGACTCCCGAGCGGTGCTTGCTGGTAAGCGATTTGTCCGGCTTGGCCGGCCTCGCCCCGGGCCGCTACAGCACGCAACTGTGCGAATTGGAGATTCTCGATGACGGCCGGCTCGTGATCGCCGCTCAGGACCAGCTTTTGGCCGGAGCATCGCGGCCAATCGGCGCGGGCGTGGCCAACGTCATGCGGTTTGCCGGCGTCGATTTGGAGACGGCGGTCAAGATGGCCAGCCACCACCCTGCCCGGCTGCTGGGACGAGTGCCCGTCGAATTGCTGCCGGGCGACGCGGCCGACATGACCCTCTTCGATTTGACCGACGGGCCGGACGGCCCCGCGTCGCAGCTTGTGGTCCGCGCGACGGTTACCGGCGGCCGACTGCAAAATGTGGACGCCGCGCGACGCTAACGGGCCCTTGAAAAATGGGACTGGCTCCGAGCACGTCGCGGCGAGACCCGCGAAAAACGGCGGTCGCGAGGTGCCTGTCCCAGTTTTTCAACACGCTGCTAACCAACACGGCTGGACAAGCCTCGGGTTGGCACCAGATGGCACGCGGCGATCAGTTCTGGCTTTTCGGGCTTTTCTGCCCGTTTTGGGCCTGGTCGGGCTGTTTGAGACGCACGAGCATCCACTGTTCGGTGCGGTCCTTGCCGAAGTGCACCAACAGCGGCGCCTCGTCCTTGGTCAAGTTGTAAATGCCGGTATCGTAGACCGTGGACTTGTTATCGCCCACGGTCCAGGCGGCGCGTTGCGTTTGCTTGTCGACCGTTCCGTGCACCTGCAGGGTCGAACCGGTCAACATGTCGCAAAAGTTTCCGCCGATCGCGCCTTCCTTGTTGGTGGCCAATTGAAACACCGCGCTGGCGCTGGCCTGTTCGCCCTGCACCAATCCGAACACGCCCAGCGGCTTCCACTCGCTCTGCGAACCGCTGGTTTGCTGGGCCGTCGAGGCGATGTCGGCGGCCTGATCGTAGTATTGCTGGGCCGTGGCCACCGGCTGGTCGCCGTAGTACACCTCGTCGTTGTTGTAGACGATGTTGGTGCCGTACTCGTAGTAGATCGGATCGACCGCTCCCCAGCCGTACCAGGGCCCCAAGACGGGCCAGGCGGTCAAAGCCCAGGCCGTGCCGGCGGCCCAACCGCCCGCGAACCACGCGCCGGGATGATCGCGCCACCAGTCGCGGTTGAAGTAGTTGTTGTGCCAGAAATTGTTGCGCACGTTTTGGGCCCGGTTGCGCATCGTGTTTTGCGACCAGGCGTGCGTCGCGTGGCCGGCCGGCAAATAACCGCGCGCGCCGGCGTGTCCGAAACCGAAATCGCTGGGTAATCCGGCGTGCGCGCGCTGGCCGAACTGTCCGAGGCCGTCCAGAGAACGTCCGGCCGGATTCAGTCGATTGAATCCCCCGTCGCGGTCGAAGTTTTGCAGATTCCCCGGGCGGTCGCCATCCAGGCCCCGCGCGCCGTCAAAGCCGCCGGCGCGATCGAATCCGCCGGGCCGATTGCCGCCGAAACCATCGAATCCGCCGCCGGTTCGAGACGCGCCGCTGAACCCGCCGCCACCAAAACCGCCGGGGCGATAGCCGCCGAATCCACCGCCGCCAGCGCCGCCGCCGTGAAATCCACCGCCGCCAGCGCCGCCGCCGTGAAATCCACCGCCGCCGCGAGCCGCGCACGGCTGCGCCTGGCAAAGCAAAAGCGAAACGGCGGCCATGATTGTGGTTGCAGTTCTCAACATCGCAAACTCCTTCCGCAGGTAAACAGTTTTGACGCGGCCGCGCGCCCTCCTCGCGGACGGGCGCGGCATTATTTTGAGACGCGCTGGACGCGGACCTCGGCCGTGTCGGGCAGAAGCTGATCGTTCAAGCTACGCTCCACGCTCCGCCATGTAAACGAGTTGTCGTTGGTCTTCGTCATCAGATTGGTCGACAGGCTCGTGCCGCCGTCGGGCAGGATGCTCGAGGCGTCGATCCGCCACCGCGCGCCCATGTCCTCCCACATTTCGTGGCCGAAGCCGCCAGTAGAATCAAACGTCCAGGAAACGATCTGCCCCGCCGCCGGATCCCAGCCGATGATCTCGGTGCCGGAGCTGATGGCACTTTCGTTTTTGCTGACCGTAAACGTGCGGCTGAGGAAGCTCTTTTCGGGCATCCACTGGCACGTCACGCGATAGGTTTTGCCGCCGCCCAGGTCGGCTTTCCACTCTCCCACCAGCCAGCCCAAGCCGGCCAGGTGATCTTCGCTCGGAGCCACCGCCGGGCGCGACTCGGTGACGTTCGACAAGAGCCACTTGCCGTTGCGCTTTACGTGTACGGCGTTGTACGTGACGGGCGGACCACCGGCGCTAGTGCTCGAGCGGGCGCGCGCGGTGCCGCTTTCGACCGCCACGTCGGGAGTCAGGAACTTGATCGACTCGATGGCGACCTCGATTTTGGCTCCGGGCTCGTCGGCGAAAATCGCGGCGAATTCCTGTTCGATCGCGTCGCGGCCGTGAAACTTGCGTCCGTTCTCGTCGACGAATTCACCGTCGTCGGTCCAAGTGGCCGCCACGGCCTTGGCGTCGCCGGCGTTAAACGCCTTCACGTAATCGTCGGCCGAGGCGCGAATGGCCGCCTCGTCGCCGGCCGGCTTTGCACCGGCGGGTTTCTGATTCGCCCCCGCCGCCTTTGTCGCCCGTTGTGCCATCGCGCTGGTGGCCGAAGCCGCCAAGAACGACGCGGCCACAAGTGCCCAGAACCCTCCCACTCGAAGCCCGCTGCGCGCAAGCATGATGAAACCCTCCGTACAAACTTTCAGTGATACCAACGGTAGCGGTAAGCCCGCGTCGTACTTCTATAGCATCAGTCGCAGCGTGTTGAAAAATTGGGACAGGCACCTCGCGATCACCTTTTATTCTCGGGACATACCGTAAACGGCTCGGAGCCAGTCCCATTTTTCAACGGCCAGCTAGGCGTTTCTGACGTGCATGCTCCTTAGCCCTAGCGAAAGCATGATCCACATCCAGCCATTGAAAATCATTTCCAGGCCGATCAGCAAGCCGATGACCCAAAAGGCGCCTTCGGGCAGGCTGCGATAGATGATGATGCCGGCCATGAAGGTGATCACGCCGTTGAGCAGCGACCAACCCCACTGCGGAAACTGCAAAACCAAAGCCGCCGTGGTGCGGAACACTCCCATGATGATAAAGGCAATGGCGATAAACAGCGTCAGCGCCAGGGCGGTCTCGAACGGATTCTCGGTGAATACGAAACCCACGGCCAGGTAGAGAATACCGACCAGCAGTTGCAGCAAAAACCCGCTCCACTTGCCGGCCCAGAACGAGCTGATGATCGTGGCCACGCCGCCGACCATCAACAACACGCCCAGCACCACCGGCACGATGATCGTGGTGCCGACCAAAACCGGCGGAAAGACAATCGCGGCCGTGCCGCAGACGGCCAGCAAGGCCCCCAACAGGATGAACCACCACCAATGGGCGCTCATGTGTTCCAGTTCGTGCTTCAATGCACCGGGTGCGGAAAGATTCGGGTTCATGACAAATGCCCTTTCTTCAATACTTGTGCCCAGTTTGGATCGCGCTCGTTTCAAACCTTGTGCTCGGGCGGCGAGCGCAATTGCGAACTCGCCCGCCATCGATCGGCGGGCCGAGAACACCGCACACGGCCGCGCTTAGCTGTACAAGTCTAGGTTGCGATCGAAAGGGCACAAATCACGGGCCGGCAATCGTTTAGGGCAACAACCCGGCTCGAAGCAAAGGATCGGAATCACCGGAGACCGAAAAAATGCGACGGGCATCATTCTAGCAGAATTGCCGACGGATCAAGCGGCTAACGGCGACCGGAGCCGGTCAGGTACGATTCCACCGAATCGCCGGCCAACAGGGCATCGCTGTGTGGGTTGATCGCCGTCGCCAGCGCCCCCAGATCGGCGCGGATCGACAGATCGAGAAAATACGCCAGCGCGCAGCCGAAGAAGCCCGTAGCGGCAATCGCTCCAATCTCCGCTCTTTGTACGTCGTTGAGCAACAGCGCGCCCAGCGCGAGAAACGGCACCAGCACGGTCATCCCCAGCACGACCCGGCCCAGGCGGGCGAGGTTGGCCAGTTCCGGCAGCTCGCGCGCGTCGGCCGGCCGCGCTTGCAACAGCCACGGGTAGCAATTCCGCACCGACAAAAACGTGACGACGTAATAACCTTGCGTGGCCGCGATCAGGCCGCACAGCATGTTGGATACGACAAAGTGCACATACTGTCCGCCCGAAAGCTGGCTCGGGCCGTCGGCCCCGTAGCGCATCCAGGTTGGAAACGTGAAGCCCGAAACCGTCCACAGCGCGACCGAGACGATGGCCGTCGTGGCGCCAAACTTCAGGCACTGCCGCACCATTTCGGTCGAAGGCGGGGGCTCGACTCTCCCGCCCGCGGCCAGCCGCCCCAACGCGCGAAACAATTTCCAGTGCGTCGCGAAGATGTAGCCCAGCCCCAGCGTATAGCCGATCGAATTGACCGCCATGATCTGGGAGCCGAAAAACAACTGCTGAGCCTCCGGGCTCAAGTCGTTCACGATCTGGCTCCAGTTATAAACGATGTTCAGCGCGCTCAAGACGACGTTTGGCATGAGCCCAAGCGCCAAAGTCGTGGTGACCGGGTGGCGTTTGGCCAGCGACTGCAAATTGCCCCGCGCGCGCAACAGCGACTGGGCCCGCGGCTGCAGGCACAAGTCGAGTTCGCGGGCCAATTCGGCCGCGGATCGATAGCGGTTTTCCGGGTCCGGCTCGAGGCACTTAAGGAGCACCTCGACAATCGTCCGGGGGCAGCCGGCCGGCACTCGGGCCCGATCTTCCCGCGGCAGCCCCTCGCGGCGCTGGGCCGTCATCGCGGCCAGCGCCAACGGCCAGTCTTGCGGCAGCGCCAGCAGGGCAAACGGCCGCGCGAGGGTCAACAGCTCCCACAGCACGAGGCCCAGCGAGTACATGTCGGCACGGCCGTCGATTTCGTCGGGCTGCCGCTGGTGGGCCGGGTTGTAGGCTTCGAGCTGCTCGGGCGACATGTAGGCCAGCGTGCCCCCGAAATAGGCCGCCGGCGTCACGCCGTCCAGCTTCGAGCAACTGATGTTGAAATCGGCCAGCTTCGGCTGACCGTCGGCGCCGACCAGCACGTTGGCCGGCTTGATGTCGCGGTGCAGAATGCCCTGTGCGTGGGCATGCGCCAGCGCGCCGGCAATTCGCGCCCCGAGCCAACAGACGATCTGGGGCCAGCTTGCGCCGGAGAGCTTATAGCGCGTCATCGAATCGCCGGGAGGCTCTTCGCCGTTGATCGCCAGCGCCCGGTCGACGGCCGCCAGGAACGCCGCGCCGCCCTTAACCGCCGCGGGCGTCCGCCGCAGATAGTCGAGCAGGTCGTGCAGCGTGCCGCCCGGCACGTATTGCATGTACAACAGCCGCAACCTGGCGTCGGCCAATTGGCGCTGGTCGAAGACGCGCACGATGTTCGGGTGTTCGAGCTGGGCCAGCGTCTGCGGCTCGAAACTGCGATCGCGCGAAATCTTCAGCGCCACGGTCCGGCGCATCGACGTTTGGCGCGCGCGGAACACGGTGGCGAAGGCCCCTTTGCCCAACAGGGCCACCAGCTCGAAATCGTCGACCTTCTCGCCGACTTCGAACGCCGGCAGACGCCCGGCGTCGACGAGCACGGTCGACTGCGTGGGGGCGTCGATGTCCAAGAGCCGCCGCAGCTCGTCGGCGCGCGTGGGGAACCGGTCGCAATACTCACTCGACGTCACCTCGTCGCCCTGCTGCTTGCGAATGTGGAATTCTTCGTACACCAGGTCGCAGGGAATGCCGCCGTCGGCCGACAATTCGGGAAACTCTTCGAGGTATTGCTCGACCAGCTTGGGCCACCGCTTGTCCTGCCAGCGGTGCTCCATGTCGACCTTGATCACCTCGACGAGCGTCAGCCGCCGCAAGGCCGGCGGGCCCGCCGGCAGAAATTCCGCCAGCCCGGGCGGCGATTCGGCCTCGTGCCAGGCGGCCGCGAACTGATCGATGTGCTGCGCAAGCCGCTCCCAGACGAGCGATGCCTCCATGTGCGTCAAGGTGTCGGCCGCTTGCGACATCGGCGTCGTTCTCACTTGGGCGTGGTCGAGACGGTGCGAAAACCCGAGTGCCCCAAGTATACCAGCGTTCCAAGTGACCGCGAGGCGGCGTTTTCGGTAGCAGCCCGAAGCGCGAGTTCTGATGTTGCGCATGGGCCATCGACGTCAACATTTTAGCCCCCGGCTTTGCCGGAGAATTCCTCGCTTGCGACGGATGACGACATTTTAGCCCCCGGCTATGCCGGGGGATTCCTCGCTTGCGAAGGATGACGACCATGAAAGAACTTAGCGCGGCGCGTCGTCGGGCCCTAGAATCCGCTGCAACCGGTCCAGCGATCGCGTGAGGATGACCCGTATCGCCCCGTCCGACTTGTTCAACCGAGTGGCGATTTCCTTGGACGCCAGCCCCTCGACGTAACGCATCCGCAAAGCTTCGCGCTGCTCCTCGGGCAGCGAGGCCAAAGCCTGGAACAAGCGGGCCTCGTGCCCTTTACGCGACAGGGCCGCGGTCGGGCTGGTCATCGAAGCAACCAACAGATCGATAACGGCCGCGTGCTGCGTGCTGCCGCCGGGAGTGCCGAGCGGAACTTCGCGTCGGGCGTCTCGCTTTTCCGCGCCGAAATAGCGGCGATGCGCGTCGACGATCCGCCGCTCGGCGATTTGACACAGCCAGGAAAAAGGCTCGCGCTCGTCGAAATCCGCGTCGTTCAAAGCCCGCACCGCCTCGACGCTGACTTCCTGAAAGATGTCGTCCACTTCGATCTTGCGCCGCAAGCCCGCGCCTAACTGGCGCTCGATAAACGCCAACAGCGGCTTGCGTATCTCGACCAGATAATCGGCCAGCGCCGCGATATCATGCCGTTTGACTCGGCCGGCCAGGTTTTCGTCGTGCTCGCTCATCGCCTGGCCTTTCGACGGGCACTATTCGCTCGTGCCCGAGCCGATGCGGTCGTCCTTGGGGCGCCGATGCGGACCGGATAAATCGGCGTCGCCGTTGCCGTCGGTGGGATCATTCGCGCTGGGTTCGGCCGAGGAATGACTGGCGACCCCCGGCTCGGCGGGGATTTCAAGGGGCCCGGTCGGTTCGCCGTGAGCGTCCTCTTCGAGCGCACGCGCGCCGACGCCGCTTGCGAGCGCGTAGATATAGTACATCGACGGGACCAGGTACAGCACCAGGGCCGTCGATGCCAGCAAGCCGAAGGCCAGGCTCGTGGCCATGGGAATCACGATCTGCGCCTGGAACGACCGTTGCAACAGGATCGGCGCCAGTCCGGCGATGGTGGTCACGCTGGTCAAGAACACGGGGCGCAGCCGCTGCACGCTGGCGTCCATCAGCGCATCTTTGATCGGCAACCCGTCCCGCACGCGGAGATTGATGAAATCAATGAGCACGATCGCGTCGTTAACCACCACGCCCGTCAGCGCCACGATGCCAAACAGGCTGAACATGGTCATTTCCAGGCCTTGCAGGAAATGTCCCCAGATCGCCCCGATGATGCCGAACGGAATGATCGCCATGATCATCAGCGGCTGGAGATAGGAGCGGAATTCGACCGTCAAGAGCACGAACATGGCAATCAGGGCGATCCACAGGCCGGCGATCAGGCTGTCCATCGATTCGGTCGTCTGCTCCTGCTGCCCCCGCCACAACACCCGCACCTGGGGATACTTTTCGAGCAGTCCCGGCATGAACCCTGTGCGCAGATCCTGCACGATGCTGTAAGCGTTTCCGGTAGTTTCGTTGACGTCGGCGGTGATCGTGATCGAGCGCAATTGTTCGATGCGGTTGATCTCGGAATAGCCGCGCTCCACGTGGACGTCGGCCAATTCCGTGATTGGCCGCTCTGCGCCGCCCAGCGTCCGCACGCGGATCTCCTCGAAATCGGCCAGCGAGCGGCGGTCTTCGCGCGGATAGCGGACCATCAGCTTGACCTCGTGCCGCCCGCGCTGCAGCCGCATCACTTCCTCGCCGTAATACGAGCCCCGCACCGTTTCGGCCAGGTCCGCCAGGGGAATGCCCATGGCCATCGCGTTCGGCTTGACGCGCAGTTGGAATTCCCATTTTCCCGGGCGCGAATCATCGGCGACGTCGAACACGCCGCCATAGTCGGCCAGCTTCGTCTTGGTTTCTTCGACCGCGGCCTCGAGCTTGGCCATTTGCTTGGGATCGGCCAGCAGCTTGAATTCAATCGGGCGGCCCCCGGGACCGAACTCAGGCGTGCCGAAGGTGACGCTTTCGGCGCCCGGGAAATCGCCCGAGAGCTTGCGCCACTGGGCGATGATTTCGCTCGAGCGCACGTTTCGCTCGCCCGAGTCGGTCAACTCCACGTCGACGCCCCCCACGTGGCTCCCGCTGGTCCGCGTGTCGAGTCCCAGCGATCCCGGGGCGGTGAGCTGGCCCACGCTTTTGTGCACGATCTGCACGACCGGCTTTCCTTCCTGAGCCTGGTAGTGATTGCTGATTTCGAGGATGGCATTTTCGATGCGCTGGGTAGCCTCGTCGGTGACGGCGGTGGGCGTGCCGTCGGGATACGTGATGCGCGCGATAATCTGCTTGCTGTCGATCTGCGGAAACACGTTGAACGGCGGATGGCCGGACGCCACGAGTCCCAGCGAAACCAACAAGAGCGAAACCCCCAGGCACTGCGTTACGGCCGAATGATCGATCGCCCAGCGCAAGCTGGGGCGATAAAAGCGTCGAATCGTGAAATCCAATAGCCACGTCGACCGGACATTGAGCCACCCGACGCCGTCGACCAAGCGCCGCATGGGATACATGAAATGGGTCCAGGCCACGGCCCATGCCACGAGCGCGTTCCCCAGCGTATTTTGCAAAGCCGGCGACATCGCCTGCTTCCAGCGCCGCGTCCGCCGAACGAGCGTTTCGCTCGACGGCGCGTGCGACAAGTGGGACGGCAGCGCGAACGTCGCCTCGGACAGAGAAATCAACAAGGCCGCGATCACGGCCACGGGCAGCACGGCCAGGAACTTGCCCATCACTCCGGCGACGTACAAAAGCGGGATGAAGGCAATCACGGTGGTGATCACCGACGCCGTGACGCTCGGCAGCACTTCATACGTTCCGTCGATCGCCGCCTGCGCGTAGCTCTTGCCGCGCTGGCGATGGACGTAGATGTTGTCGCCAACAACGATTCCGTCATCGACCAGGATGCCCAGCACCATCAAAAAGGCGAAGCTCGTGAGCATGTTCATCGTATGGCCGGTGAAATACAGCACGGCGCACGTGCCGAGAATGGCCACGGGAATTCCCACGGCCACCCAAAAGGCCAGCCGCAGCTCGAGGAACAGGGCCAACAGCACGAACACCAGCACCAGCCCTTGCAGGCCGTTGGTGGCGAGCATGTTCAGGCGATCGGCCACTTCGATCGACTCATCCCCCCAAACCATCATCCGGTAGCCCTGTGGCAACTGCTTGCCGGCCACGTAGCGCTTGACGTCGGCCACCATGGCCAGCAGGTCTTCTGTCGTGGTGCGTTCGACCGTGATCACCAGTCCGGGCTCGCCGTTGATCTTGCTGCTCGAGGCGATGGTGTCGTCGAACTCGTCGCGCACCGTGCCCAGATCGCCCACGGTCAGGACCACGCCGCCCGGCGCGGTGACCAGCGGGATGTCGAGGATCTCCTCCCCGACCAGGCGCTTGTTCTTGCCGCGCAACAGCACTTCCTGGCTTTCGGTGCGCATGGTGCCGCCGGGAATCTCCACGTTCTCGCGGCGGATGATGTCGGCCACCTGCTTGAGCGACAGAGCGTACTTGCGCAGCGTATCTTCGGGAATTTCGATGTCGATCTGGTAATTCCGCGCGCCGACGATGTTGGCTTGCGAAACGGCCGGCTGCTGCAACAGGTCGTCGCGGACCTGCTCGGCGATGTCGCGCAGCCGCAGGTCCGCTTGGGGGTCATCGCTTGCAGGACCAACGATGCCGACCTTGATTACCGGCTCGCGCATCGTGATTTGCTTGACTTGCCGCTCTTCGGCCAACTCGGGGAAGCTGGGAATGCGGTCCACCTCGGAGCGCACCTCGTTGAGAATTCTCTGCACGTCCTTGACGTTGGCTTCCAATTCCAGCACGACGTGCCCCGCGCCCTCCTGGGCGACCGACGTCTGATACTTGATTCCCTCGATCGGGCGGACCGCCTCTTCGATCTTCTGGCAGATGCCCTCCTCGACTTCGTCGGGGCTCGCGCCGGGATAAGGCACGCTGATGAGGATGATTTCCAGGTCGAACTCCGGGAACACCTCGCGGCGCATGTTCCAGAGACTAAATGCGCCGACGACCATCGCGGCGATCACCAGCGAATTGATGGCCGGTGGGTTGCGGACAGCCCACTGAATCAGCGCTTTCATGGTTTCGCGCGCTCCCGGATGGCCATACCATCCACGACCGCCGACAGCGGTGAACTGACGAGCTTCATTCCCGGTTTCAGGCCCGACGCGTCCGCATAGACCAGCACCCTGTCCTGCTCGGCGTCGGCCACGCGAATGCGCCGGATCGACAGCCGGCCGTCGATCACCTGCCACACCATGTTACCGGGCTGGACCGCCCGCTGGGGAATCGCCAACAGCGTCATCCGCGGCTGCGCATGCACGCTGACCGTCACGTACATGCCGCGAACCAGCGCCGGCGGGCCCACCGGACCGCCGCCCAATTCGGCGGTGCCGTCCACGCGCACCTCGCGCGGATTGGCCACCAGCACCCGGCACGGCACGGTACGAGTTCGCTCGTCGACGCCGATCCCGTCGAACCGCGACAGAACCCCCTCCCAGATATAGTGCCGTCCGGCCAGCTCGTAGCTGACCGTGACAGGAGCCCGCGGAATCTGGTAATCGCGCGTCGGGCTGCGGGCCGGCTCGCCGGCGTCGGAAGCCGACTGAGACCAGAGCCAGTACAAATCCTCCATCCGCAGATTGCACTTGACCTCGACGGCCGACGTGTCCTCGAGTTTTACAAGCGACGTGCCTTTCTGCACGTAGGAGTCGGCCTCGACCATCTCGCGGATGATCACGCCGTCGATCGGGGCCGCGACCTTGGTGCGGCTGAGGTCGAGCTTCGCCTTTTCGAATTGCGACTGGCAGAGATCGCGCGCGAGTTCCAGTCGGTTGCGCCGCGTTTGAAAAAGCAGCGACTGGTTGTCGAGCGTCAACAGCGAATTGACGGCGGCCAGTTCCTCGCGCTTGGCCTTGTCAAGATCCGAATCGGTGACCACGCGTTTGCCCGCCAGAGTCTGCTGCCGCTCCAGCTCCCTGCGCTGCAGGGTCAGTTGTTCCTTGGCCAGCTTGGCCAGCGATTGCGTGTTGGAGATCTCGACGTCGAGTTCTTTCACGGCGACGGCGGCCTGCGCCAATTCGCGTTCCAGCCGATCGACTTCGAGCTTATAGTCGCGGTCGTCGATCTCGATCAGCGGCGTGCCGCGCGTGACGTAATTGCCGGCGCGGCAGATGTCGGCGCGCATGGCGATTCGGCCGGAAACTTCGGCCGACAGGTCGATCTCGCGAAACGGCACGACCACGCCGTCGATCGAAAAATTCAGGCCCCCGTTATGCGGCGCCACCACGATTGTCTCGACCAGCGGCGCATCGACCCGCTCGGGGGCTCGGACCGGTGATTCCTTCGCGCTGCGCAGCACCAGAAACGCCGCCACGCCCAAAAGCAGAACGCCAAGCGGCGCGCCAATCCGCAGCATTTCTCCCACAAGTGATCCGCCCCGACGCGATCGTCGCTCGCGACGCGGCGAGGGGGCCGTTGGGTCTTGCTTCATAAGCCGGGTTCTTTTGGACGCTCAGAGGACCTGCGTTAAGCGGTGGACCTGCGATGAACTGTTCGCCATTCCAGAGACGTCATTGGCCGGACACGTTCACCCAGGGGGTATTGTAGGCAAGCGTCGCGCCGTGCCGGGCTTTGTCGCCTCCAGACGCATCGGAGACCGGGTGTCCGCGTCACCTGATGCCGCGCTCAAGCCGGGCAATAACTTGCGCGCGGCCAACGCACGTCTTCGGCACTGCCCGCCGGGGGGTGACTAGGCCTGAAAATGCGTGGGCCAAAAGGCGGGAAAAAACAGGTCCACGCAACGTCAACGCTAGTCGCCACGCCGGGCTGGGTCAAGATACAACCCGTCTGATGCATCCCGTCTGACCCCTTCGCCGGCCGCGCGAGTTCGCGAGTTTTTGCGTCCAACCCTTGCCGTTTCGGTCGGCCGGTTTGGCAACCATTCGCCGGCATACTACGATTTGCGTGGCGGAGCTCATCAAACGGCGGCGCCAACGAGTCACGGGCACGCGAATGCACCCGACCCTCTATCAAATCAACACGCGCGTTTGGCTCACCGAGCTATCTGGCCAATTGGGGCGGGCCGTCACAGCGGAGGGCACGGGACTCGAACCCGCAACCGGTTTCCCGGCACCACATTTCCAGTGTGGCCGCTAGCCATTCGCTTACCCTCCGGGAATGCCGCGCGCTCGAGACGGCGCACGCACGAGCATTTGCAAAATTCTAGCCCACTCGGGCGATACTGCCTAGTTCGACGCCAGCGGCCGACGCGCCGGTTCGCGGCCGCCAATCGATCTTGCCAAACGGGCTGATTTTTGGGACGCTTCGCCTCCTTCCCTTGCGCGCGAAATAGTCAATCATGGATGACAAGGACCCACTCGTCGTGCCCCTCGCGCCGGACGCCGGCTCGTGGTGGCGCGAATGGGAAGTGGCGGCGCTGGTGGTGCTGGTGGCGGCGGTTTATTTCACGCGACTCGCCACGGTGCCGGTGTGCGGCGAAGAATCGCGGTGGGCCAGCGCCGCGCGCGAAATGATCGCCAGCGGCGATTGGATTGTGCCGCGCCAACAAGGGGCCATCTTTCCCGAGCGGCCGCCCTTGGGCAGTTGGGCCATCGCGCTGGTCGGCGCGCTGCGGGGCCACGTCGATCTGGTCGCCATCCGGCTGCCCAGCGCGTTGGCCACGCTCGCGCTGGTGCTCGTGATCTACGCGTATGCCCGAAGCTGGATGTCGCGCTTGGGGAGCTTTGCCGCCGCCGCCATGTATGCCACCTTCGGCCAGGTGCTGCAGCTTGGCCGGCTCGGCGAATCCGAGGCTCTTTTTACGCTCTTTACCGGCGGCGCGCTGTTGGTCTGGCATGGGGGTTATCGGTCGGGCCGGTCGCGCGCCGCCACGTGGTGTTGGGGCTATTCGCTGGCGGCGCTCGGCGCGCTGGTGAAAGGGCCGCAGGCGCCGGTCTACTTTGTCGGCGCGTGCGTCGTCTACCTGATGCTCAAGCGCGATTGGCGTTGGCTTGTCTCGCGCGGACACGCGTTGGGCGTGCTGGCGCTGGCGGCGATCGTCGGCGCATGGCTGGTGCCGTTTGCCGCGTCGAATTGGCAGGCCGTCGACGACATTTGCGCCGGACTGGCCCAGGACCGTTTCACGACCCACCGGCTCGCCAGGCACCTGGCAACCTATCCGTTCGAAACCTTTGGCTGCCTGTTGCCCTGGTCGCCCCTTTTGATTGCGCTGGTCAAGCCGAGCGTGCTCAAGTCCATTCTGGCGACCCGGCCGGAAGTGAAATTCCTGCTGGTGGCGATTGTTGTCACGTACCCCAGCGTGTGGCTGGCCGCCGAAGCGCGGGGCCGCTATTACATGCCGCTCTATCCCTGCCTGGCCGTATTGACAGGACTGGTGGTCGAGCATTGCACGGCGCGGGGGGCGAGCCTGGCCGACCGGCTCTTTTGGCAACGATTCCTCCGCGTCTTGGCCCTCGTCGTCTTGGGCTGCGGCGCAGCCGTTGTGGTGGCCAGCCTCTCGTCCGGCGGACGACTGGCCGAGGCCGCGCAGCCGCGTCCCTTTCTGCTGCTTTGGGTTCCCGGCGTGCTGGTTGCCGCGGGGCTGCTCGCGTGGGCGTCGCTGGGCGACGAGTGGCCGCGGCCGCAACTCGGCATCCTGACCCTGGCGGCCTTCCTGGGTCTTGCGCAATCGGGCGCGATGATCAACGCCCGGCTGCGGGCGGCGAACGATTTGGATCCCGCCATCGCGCGGCTTAAGCAGCGGCTGGCCGATTGTGAACTGGTGAGCCTGGGCCGCGTCTATCACCGGTTTGCCTACGCGTTCGACGCGCCGATCCGCCAGATTCCCTGGCCCGCTGCGGCGGCCGATCTGCCCCGCGGCGTGACCTATTTCTGTTTCGATCGCCGGCCGAACGATACCGCGGTTTCACGAAGCACGAGCGACGGACGCCTGTCGGGAAAAACGCCCGGCACGTTGCCGTTCGAGTGGGACGAGGTTGCCCGGATCGACTGCGATCCGGTCCATCGCCAGGTGTACAGCCGCACGGTCGTCATCGGCCGCGTGCGCCGCGGGGAAACGGTCGCCCTGCCGGGTTCTAATCGACCTGGGCACCGCTGATGAGCTTGATGAAGTCGCGATTGCACTTGAACTTGGCCAGCTTGGAGACCAACTGTTCCATCGCGTCGACGTGATGCATGGTGGCCAGCGTGCGGCGCAGCATGGTGACGGCGTGCAGCGTTTCGGGTTCCAGCAGCTTCTCTTCGCGGCGCGTGCCCGATTGCGTGATGTCGATGGAGGGCCAGATGCGGCGGTCGGCCAGCTTGCGGTCGAGCACCAGTTCCATGTTGCCGGTGCCCTTGAACTCCTGAAAGATCAGCTCGTCCATGCGGCTGCCGGTGTCGATCAGAGCCGTGGCGACGATCGTCAGCGAACCCCCTTCCTCGAAGAGGCGCGCCGTGGCGAACAGTTTCTTGGGGATGTCGAGGGCCTTGATGTCGACGCCGCCCGACATCGTGCGGCCGGTATTGCCGACCCACTTGTTGAAAGCCCGGGCCATGCGCGTGATGGAGTCCATGAGCAAGAACACGTCCTTGCCCATTTCGGCCAGGCGCTTGCAGCGTTCGACGACCAGTTGCGAGAGCCGCACGTGGCTTTCGACGTCGCGATCGAGGCTGCTGGCGATCACGTCGCCCACGACGCAGCGGCGCATGTCGGTGACTTCCTCGGGCCGCTCGTCGACCAGTAGCATGATCAGCGTGATTTCCGGATAGTTGGTGGCAATCGCGTTGCTGATGTGCTGCAACAGGAACGTCTTGCCGGTTCGGGGCGGGGCCACGATCAGCGCCCGCTGCCCCCTGCCCAGCGGCGTGAGCAGGTCCATCACGCGCGTGGTGATCGGCTCGGGACCCGTTTCCAGCCGCAGCCAGCTTTCCGGGTTGATCGCCGTCAACTGGTCGAAGCTTTTGACGTTGACGTAGTCCTCGGGCTTCATGCCGTCGACGTCGAGGATCTCTTTGAGGCGCGGGCCCTGCTGTTTGCGGGCCTGCTGCACCATGCCGTTGATCATCAACCCTTCGCGGAGGCCGAATTTGTCGATCATCGTGCCGGGCACGAACGGGTCGCTGCGCTCGCGGAGGTAGTTGGTCTTCGGGTTGCGCAGGAATCCATAGCCGTTGGGGTGCAGCTCCAGCACGCCCATTCCCGGCTCGACGATCCCGGGTTCGCCGTTGTCGATGCCCGGATCGCTGTCGGGATACGGCATCCGGTCGGAAGAAGGATCCTTGAAGCGGCGTCCGCCGCCACGCCCGCGCTGGCGGCCGTTGTGCAGACCGCCGCCGCCCATAGGACCTATGCCGCCACGTCCTCGTGTCCGACCTTTTTTTCGCTTACCCATGTTGCACCTGAATTGAGATCACTCCCACGGCGAGCGCGGATTCTCCGTGCGCGCAGCCAGTGATCCGTAGGAATCGAGTGGCTGTTCAGCTTCGATGCCGAATGCCCTTACTAGAAGTCAATTTCCGTCA
>JBBDNV010000132.1:3649-17166 GCA_040877415.1 Pirellulales bacterium | reverse complement strand
TTTCTTCGTCGGGCTGCAGGATCACCAGGCCGTGGTCGCCGTCGATGATCACCAGATCGCCGCCCGAAACGTCGGTCAGAAACGGACCGGTGCCGACGACGGCCGGGATTTCCAACCCCTCAGCGACGATCGCGGTATGGCCGCCGGGCCCGCCGATTTCGGTGGCGAACCCGCGCACGAACAGGCGATTGAGGCTGGCCGTTTCGCTGGGAGTGAGGTTGTGTGCCAACACGACCACCGGCGAGACGAGATGCGCAAGCTCCTCACGGCGGCGGCCCAGCAGGTTGCGCAGCAGGCGTTTTTCGATGTCGATCACATCGTTTGCCCGCTCGGCCAGATAGGTGCTCTCGATGGTTTGAAAGACCTTGGCGTAGCGCCTGAGGGCTCGGCTGACGGCGTATTCGGGCGAATAGTGCCGCTCGCGAATCATGCCCTCCACTTCGGTGCGCAGGGCCGGATCGCGGAGCATCTGCAAGTGGGCGGAAAAGACGGCCGCGTACTCGGCGCCCAGCTCGCGAAACACGGCCTCGCGGTTACGCTCGATTTCGCCGCCGGCGGCGCGAATCGCCTGGTCGAGGCGATCCAGCTCGTCTTCGACCGCGTCGCGCGCCACAAAGCGGCGCGGGATGCGAAATCCCTCGCTGTCCATGACGAGCGCTTCACCGACGGCCACGCCGGACGAAACGGCAATTCCCTGAAGTTTTTGCATGTGACGCTCTACGGCGGCGCGCTCAGCCGGGATTCGATCGAGCGATTTGGCGCCTTGCGGCACGCTCGACGATCAACCAGTTGCGGGCTTTCGAGAAGCCCCAGGCGCGCCGCGCTTTTGGCGACTCACCCAGTCGATGTTCCGCTTGAGCGCCGGTTCGGATCTTCGAAGGTTGAACCGACGGACAGCGTCCGACTGTCGTTATTCCACGGTTTCATTCTCGGCAAAGTTGCGTTTGAACAACTCGGCCAACGCATCCAGGGCAGCCTGCGCGTCGGGGCCCGTGGCCTCGAGGCGCAACTCGGTGCCCATCACGGCTGCCAGCGTGAGGATGTTCAGGATGCTCTTACCATCCACACGCTGGCCGTCTTTGATCACTTCGATTCTTGCCTGGTATTGGCTGGCCATTTTAACGAACACCTCGGCCGGTCGCGCGTGCAGTCCTTGCGGATTGTTGACGACGACGGTTCGCGTTATGGTGTCATCAGCCATACTTGCTATGTTTTGCTCGTTTCTTGCCGTCCGTTCACGAAGGACGCCGCGGCAACCGCGCGCCGGCGCGACGTTTCGCTGTCTCGCCCCGGGCGAATCATGACACGAAGCCGTTGTTGT
This sequence comes from Pirellulales bacterium, assembly GCA_040877415.1. GTDB lineage: Bacteria > Planctomycetota > Planctomycetia > Pirellulales > PALSA-1355 > JBBDNV01. Next base: position 15,845 of record JBBDNV010000132.1, on the reverse strand, counting down.
CGGCTTCGTCGAGCAACTGCCGTATATCGTCGGCCGTCGTTGCCTGCTTGAGAAAGCGGCAAAACGTGTCGTCGCGCAGTTGACTCGAAATGTTTTCCAAGGCCCGCAGGTGGTCGCCGGGGCGATCCGGAGGAGAGATAAGCAGGAAGAAGAGCTGTACCTTTTCGCCGTCGAGGCTGTTGAAATCGATTCCCTCGTTGCTGACGGCCACCGTGCCCACCAGTCGTTGCACGCTGGGGTGTTTCGCGTGCGGGACGGCGACTCCGCGACCGATGCCCGTGCTGCCCAGCTCCTCGCGCTTCATGATGGCCTTGACAATGCCTTCCACCTCACCGGGCGCGATCCTTCCGGCCTCGAGCAGCGCGTCGATCATCTCGCGGATGGCTCCTTCCTTGTCGTCCGCGCAGAGCTGCGCCCGGATCGCCTCGCCGCTCACAAAATCACCGAACTTCATACCGCATTTCCTTTCTCACCGAGCTGGCGCGTCGCGTCCGAGAATTTCCAACCAGAGAGCGAGCCGCCGGACGCGCGCGTTTTTTTCAAGTTGTCAGTCGCTTTCCCCTTCTCCCTCCAGCGAGGCCGCTTCCGAGCGAGGCGTGCGATGACGGCTTTGTACCTTTTCCTTATACTTTCGCAATTGCTGTTCGAGCTTGTGAATCGCGCCGTCCAATGCCGCCATCAAGGTGGTCGCCTTCTCGGCGGCCACGAAATCGTGCTTGTGCTCGGCCGAAACGCGCACGTCTACGGATGGGTTCTCCTGGTGCTCCAGATCAACGGTGACATCGATCGACAGCAGCCGATCAAACAGCCGCAGCAGACGTTCCACTTTCGCGGTTATTTTGCTCTTGCTCTCCTCACTCAGATGGCCGTGCCTGGCGGAGATGTTGACCTGCACGAGTGTGCTCTCCTTCAGCTAAACCAAAATTGAGCTTCGGTTTACGGCAAGCCGAGGGCTCTCGAAGGAGGGTATTCTACCCGCTTGTGCCCGCCCGGACAAACGCAACCAAGCGCCCCTTGCCGTACACGCGGACGATGCTTTGCAACTATCCCAGTTTAGCCTTTTGCCCACGACACGAAAGGGGGTCGCCGCGAGCTGAGCCGACCGGCCGCTCGAAATCCGCGAGAAAAGGGCCGACACCGCTGGCACTGGCGCGAGAGCCGAAGCGGACTGTCAGTCGGCGGCCGACGACGAGCCGGCCCTTCGGGCCAGCAGCACGGGTGCGTCGGCGCCAGGACGCTCATCAGCGGCGTCAATCGCCCTTTGTCGAACGGCTTTTGGAGGGCGATCGATCGGAGCGCGGCGTGATCTTGCCGATCCGCTGCTTCCATGATTTATACGCCGTGCGTCGCTTGATTTCCTGGTCGTCCGGGCGGTATCCGTGCGTGGCCCCCGTCAGATCCTGCAAGGTGAGAAAACTCATGACGCGGAAGTCGAGCGCGTCGCTGTTGAGCGCCTCGACCAGGTCGCGATCGGCGCCGCCGCTAAGATCCGTGCTGCTATAGCCCCACAGAATTCGGTACAAGCCTGCGCCGGCTTCCGCGCCCCGCTCGTTTTCGAACGCCGCCCGCACCCGTGCCGCCGTTTTGGGGCCGCGGGCCACAGCCGCGCGCAGCTCGTCCATGCCTTGGGGCCAGAACAATCGCTCGTTCTCGTCGTTCATCGCCTTGACGCAGGGCTCGAAATCGTCCAGGTACATCAGGCTGCGGACGGCCAGCGAACGCACTTCGCGGCGGCGAGTTTTCTGCGGGTCGGCCAACTCTCTGAGCTGGAGTCCGGCCGGTTTGGCGATCGTCAGGTGACGGTCGACCTGGCCGGTGGCCAGACGATCAATATCGCTTTGCTCTTCGGAGGTGACCCAGGTGGGAAACTTCGCGTCGGCTGGCTGCTCTTCCGCGAGGTGGACCAAGGAACGCTGCGCCGGGGCCTGCAACTCGACCGGGGCATCGTCGCCCGCGCGCAGCCGGATCAATCCGCTCGTGGCATACACGTTGGCCCACACGGGCGCGGCCGCCCCCTCGGGATCTTTGCCCGCCGGCAGTTCGTGCCCCACCTCAACGGCCAACGTCGATTCCGCGTCGACAAACGTCAACAAAGTCTCGTGCCCATCGATTTTCAATTGCAGGGAATTGTCCGCTTTGCCGACGGTCAGCATCAGCAGCCGTCCAAACTCGACGGCCAGGATCGGAATCTCCTCGTCGGTCCAGCCCACCAATTCGAACAGCGCCGGGCCGTCAGCCTGGATCGTCACGTTGGAACCGAGCGTCAGCGTGGGTCGAAACGCCGGCAGCGACAGCAGGCGGTCTGACTTGTTCAAAGGAGCGGTGGCCGGCAGCCGCACCCAATCGCCCGTCTGGGGATTGAGCTTCAGAAGCACCTCGAGCTTGGAGGTGTATCGGCCGAAACTTTCGGGCGGTTCGCGCGGGGCGTCTTCTTGTTTGACCGGTTCGGCCGCGGGGGCAGGGGGTTGCTCGCCCGAGGGCGCGACCTGGGGCTTCTTGTCCGGCTCTGCCTCGGGCGCGGGTTTTGAGGGCTCGCCGGGCAGCGGTTTGTCCAAGGGGTCGCTCGTCGTGGCCGCGCTGGGATCGACCGGTTTGGCCGGTTCGGGCTGCGCCGGTTCGGGAGCCGGCGGCGCTAGGGGATCTTCGCCCGATGGTTTCTCCGGCACGGCGACCGCGGGGTCTCGGCCGGTCGGGTCCTCCACGGTCGTCGGCTCCTCGGGCCTGGTTTCGACAGCCGCCGGGTTGCGCCCAGCGGCCGGCTCGGTCGGAGGGTCGGCATCCTTTGGCGCCGCCTGGTCGGACGGCTGTGATCCGGCCTGGTCCGCGGACGCTTGCACCAGCCCGACGACGCGCTGGCGCAGTTGCGGCGGTCCAAAGACCAGCAATCCGGCGAACGTCAACGTCGCGCCCACGAGCACCAGCGCCGCCACCGGCCACCAGCGCCAGCGGCTCTCGCGCAGGTATTCAGGCACTTCGAGCTTGGGGCGTTTGGTGATCGGCGGCGCGGGCGGAATCGCGGCCGCCGGAGCCTTCACAGGGGCCTTGGCCTCTTCCACGGGCGACGAATCGACGTGCGCGGCCAGGGCGTAGAGACGCTCGCGTGTTTCCACGGCGATTTCCGCCGGCTCACCCAGGACGAGCGTCAGGATCTGGTGACAGGAAGCGACTTCGGCCAGGTGAATCTCGGACTCGAGGCAGATTCTTTCAAACTCGGGAACGCGCTCGTCGGGCAGGCGATACTCGAGATACTCGGCCACGGAATTGGAGTCGGCGCCCAAACCCCGGCCCATCAAAGGCGGCGCGCCCAGCCGCAGCCGCCGCGTGCAATCACGGATCAAGTGAACCAATTTCGTGGCAAACTCGCTCTCCTCGATTTTCTTGCCGATGTCCTGGCTGTCATCCGGTTCGAGGTTCCCGTCCAGGTAGGCCAACAGCGTTCGCAAGGTTAATCGCATCAGTTTCCCCGCTCGTTCGGTATCCGTGGTCGGCAGCCGTTCGATCGTCTGCCGCCGCTACCTGGTTAGTGGGCCGCCTGGGGTGGAATCGTACAAATCGGGCGAGAAATTCCGCCATTGGGACCGGCGCGGCCCTCATCGCTCGCGCGCAAGTCGGCCAGCGCTAAGCGCTTTTGGCCCAAGCGGGCAGATTGCCAGGCCCTGACCCCCTGGAAACGCGGCAATCGGGACGGTCGTTGCCGACGAACCTAACTAAAACGGTCGAGCTTGCGCGCCAAGCGCACCAGCGTGAAACCGCAATGGCGCTTTTGATTTCGGCGAGTTCGGCCGCAAGGGAGTGCCGCCAGCGCGGCAGACTTTGTTTAATCGGCGCTACGCGGTGAACGCGCGGCGCGAGATTTGCATTTCTTGTGAAACGGCGCGTTTTTTTGGGGCGTTGTTTCTGCCGTGGCCAATTCGTGTGTAAAATTGAAGTAGCCGCGTCGCCTTCGCGCGACGCGCACACGTCCGACAACGGGAGCCGGCAGTGTCTCCTCACGATCGCATCCGCCGCCAACAGCTCTTGCTTCAGGCCGAGGGGTATCTCGAACTGGGGATGGCTCGGCACGCGCTGGATGTGCTCGCCCGTTGCGGCGACTCCTCGACGCTGCCCGACCACGCGCTTTATCTGAAGGGCCAGAGCCTGCGAGAATTGGGCCGTTTCCCCGAAGCGCTCGAGCCCTTGTCGCGCGCGGCCAAAAGCAGCCCCGAAAACATCAGTATTTGGCTGGCCCTCGGCTGGTGCTACAAGCGCACCGGGAAGCTGGACCGGGCGATTGAATCGCTGGAAGAGGCGCTTGCGGCGGAGCCCGACGACGCGCTGGTGCATTACAATCTGGCCTGCTATTGGAGCCTGGCCAAGAACAAGCGGCAGGCGCTTTTGTATTTGTCCCGGGCTCTGCACCTGGCGGACGAATACCGGGCGCTGGTGGCCGACGAGTCGGATTTCGACCCGATTCGCGACGATCCGGCGTTTCGGGCGCTCGTGCGGGTGACGGTGTAAGGCCGGCCGCGCGGGGGCGGGTGGTTACGGCTCCAACCCCAAAGCCAGAGTCCTCGGCCGGTGGAGGACCCCGATCGAGGACTCTGCTGCGAAGCATCCCGTTTTCCATCTAGAACATCACACCGCCGCCCATCATGACGCCGTGCAGAATCAAGCTGCCGCTTTGTTTCACCTCTGAAAAACCCTGGGCATCGGACAGGAAAGGCAGGAACTGATTGTCACCCAAGGCCACGTTCGTAATTCCCACGACCCGGTAGCCCATGTAGGCAAACAGACCGCGTTGGAAGAAGTAAGTAAAGCCGGTGTCGATTTCGCCCAACAGCGAGAAGTCTGATTTGTACGCGGCAATGTCGTAAGTCGTCACAAAGTCGCCGCGGTAGAGCAACGTGCGGTCGTTCATTTGGTTGCCGAACAGGCCCACCTTCGGTCCCACGAACAAGCCGAATCGGTCGGTGACCCAATAGTTGGCGTAGGTTCCGATCTGACCGCCGAACAGGTTGTTGACCGTTCGGAACGAGAGGTAAGCTTCATCCGTGCCGCCGCTTGCGCCCCAGGTGGAGCCGCTGGCCAGGCCGGCAAACGTGAGCCGCTCGTCAAAGCGGAGATAGCGGAAGCCGGCGAAGGGCACGAGCGTCCAGCGATTGACGTTCCAGGTGCCGAAGTAGAAATTGGCCTCGAAGTTGTCCACGCGGTCGTCGCGGATGATGCGCTGGCTGGCCGAGTTTTCGAAAAAGTCGCTGGCCGGCGCGCCGCCGATCGTCACGCCGGTCAGGTCGATCGGCGTGCCCAGGGTGTTGGTGGCGCTGTTGATCTCGGCAAAGCCGGGCATGTGGCCCAATCCCCAGTAGGTAAAGCCGAAGCCGGGTCCAGTGCCGCAGCGGTTTGAGCACATGTAGCCGGCGGTGACCTCCCAGCCGCCTGTCCAATTGGCGCCCGCGTCTTGGGTGTTGAGCAGGTTGGCGCCGGTGTTGATATCCGAGGTCGTCCAATAAGGATTGGGCCGGTTGCGGCCCATCACCAGCGCGCCCAACTTGCCGAACCAGTGGCCGCGCGATGACTGATCGCACTCGCCGCAATCGGTCCAGTCGGACTGGACGGCTTGCTGAAATTGGCTGGGTCCGCTCGAGCCGTCGATCACTTCGCCCGATTCGGGGACCGGCTCCTGCTGGGAGCTGGCAAACATCGAGCCGTCGGGCCCGGTGCCGCCGGCGGGGAGATCGTAGCTGGCCGTCACCACGCCCACCGGCGTGACCGCCGGCAGCGGAAGCAAGGTTTGCGAGCCGTAGGCACCTGCTTGCGCGGCCGCCTGGCTGGGTGCCCAGCCCAGACCCGCCAGTAGAACCAGCGCGCTGGTGCAGAAAGATTTCATCGCAGACTCCTTTCCGTGTCTATACTCCGTTTTGCGCGCCCGTGTCCGTGACGGCGACGTGCAAATCCTTCGGCAGGGTCTCGAGCGGCCCTCCGGGCCGTCTCGACGCGTGGAAATCCATCTCCACCCAAAAACACAATCCTTTGCTTCACTACACCCATCGACTGCCAAGGGGCTGCGCATTTCGACGATTGCGCGTGAAGTGAGGGTTTTTTTCGTCCCCGCACCGCGCATTTCGGTTCGACCAGCGTGACCCGAAAATCAGGCGCGCGCACCAAATCGCGCTTCGCTCGGCACATTCGCCACGGTTTGATGGCACCCTCTGCAAGACCGCTACATCGCGCACGCGGCCGGCGCGCCGAAGACGGGGCCGATGACGGTTTTGCGGGCGGCGCTCGGCCGCGCGTGACGAGGAGCCAGTCCCCGGGGCGCGGCCCATACGACGGCTCGCAGCGGGGCTGGTCCGGTCGCGCCGGATTTGCCGCCGCCACCCGCCCGAACAATCGCTACAGCGGGTTTTTTGATCGCGCCGCAACCGCGAAACGGCCGGCGCTTAGCGACCCGCGACCTCGCGAGCCAGTTGCTCGTAGTCGGCGGCCCCGTTCGAGTCGGGGGCGTAGTGGAAGATCGACTTGCCGAAGCTGGGGGCTTCGGCCAGCCGAATGTTGCGGCGAATGCGAGTCTGGAACGTGCGCGTTTCGGCCCAGGGGGTGCAGGGCGCGCGCGAGGCCGCCAGGAACCCCTCGACGTCGCCGGTGACTTCGGCCGCCAGCCGCGTGCCCGTCTCGTACATGCAATACACCACGCCCGTGAGCTTGAGCCGGTCGTTGAGACGCCTGGCCACCAGGTCGATCGTTTCCAGAAGTTTGCTCAGACCGTGCAGGGCCAGAAAGTGCGGCTGCAAGGGGAGAAAAACCTCGTCGACCGCGGCCAGCGCGTTGAGCGTCAGAATGCCCAAGGACGGCGGGCAGTCGATGAACACGTAATCGAACGGCTCGCCGCACCTGGCCAACTTGTCGCGCAAGATCACTTCGCGTCCGACCACGCCCACCAGCTCGACTTCGGCGGCGGCCAGGTCGATGTGGGAAGCGACGACCCACAAGTTTTGCTGCACCTCGTGCCACGCGTCGCCGAGGTTGGCATCGCCGGAGAGCACGTCGTAGATCGTCGGCCGGCTGCCGTCCGATTGCAAGCCGAGGTGCAGCGTGGCGTGCGCTTGGGGATCGAGATCGACGAGACAAACCCGCGCCCCGGTGGCGGCCAGGGCAGCGCTGAGATTGACGGCCGTGGTGGTTTTTCCCACGCCCCCTTTTTGATTCAGGATGGCAATTGATCGCATCGCGGCGGAACTCCCTTTCCCTCGTCGAGAATCCCCCGGCAAAGCCGGGGGCTATCGCACCAGCGCGTGGTCGGCGAACGTGGCGGTTGCGGATTATAACGGACCGGCGCACGTCGATCCTAGAGCGATGTAGCCCGTCAAACCGTGCATACGTCGCGGCGGCTGAACACGATTCCCGCCGCAATCCACAACACGGCCGCGACGGAAAGCAAAATGCCCAGGTCCCGCCAAGGCACCGTGCCGTCGCGGAGAATATAGAGGGGCCGGTAGTAGTCCAGCACGCCGAGAAACCGGATGCGCTGGGCGACGGTCCAGAATTGGGCCAGGAAGTTCAAGAGAAAGGAAGCCAGCAGGATCAGAAACACGACGATGATGGCCCCTCCGCGCCGGCTGCTGGCCGCCGAGACGAGCCACGACAGCCCGCCAACCGCCAGATAGAGGCACATCAAATTGGCCGCCACCACGAGCGAGCGCGAAAGCTCCGGCCGGCCGGCGGCGTCCGCGTACCGCCCGCCCGCTTCGTTGCCCGCCAGTCCCAGCACCACAACGATCAAGCCGGCGCCGAGCCACACGACGGTCTCCGCCCGCAGGATTCCCCAGCGCGTCAGCGGCAGCGTGAGCGTCAGATCGACCGTGCCGCGATCGACTTCTCCGGCGGGCATGCGCGTGCACGAGACCAGGGCGTGGGCCCAAACCAGGGCCAGCACCACCGGATGGACCCAGGGAAAGGCGGTGAAGGCTTCCTGACCCAACGGCTCGGAGGCGTTGACGCCGAGCATGGCGCCGACGAACGTCTGGATGAATCGGATCTGCATCAGGGCTTCGGAAAACTGCGCCTGAAAGGTCGGCATGACGTAGGCCAGGATCGCCTCGACGCCGAACAACAGCACGCCGCACAACAGCGTGGGGGGCCACGTCTCGTACGCCGCCTTGAGCATCATGCCGCGGTTCATGGCCCCTTTTCCTCCGGGGCGTAATAGTGGCCGAACAGCGTCTCCAGATCGGGCCGGCCGATGCTGACGTCGTCGATCGGCCGGCCGGCGAGCCAGGTGACAAACTGGTCGACCGGACCGGTAAGCATTCCGCTCCACAGGGGTCCGTTTCGCTGGTCGAGCTTGAGAAAGGGGGGCGGATCGGCACCGGCCGCCGTTTCGTCGCGCCAACGGATCGTCACCTGATGACCGCCGCGCGAGCGCAACTGTTGGAGCGACTCGTCGGCCACCAGGCGTCCGTCGCGGATCATGGCCACCCGATCGCAAAGTTGTTCGACTTCGCCGAGCGTGTGACTGGAGAAAAACACGGTGTGCCCGGCCGCGGCCATCTCGCGCAGCAACTGTTGGACGATCGTTTGCATAAGCGGATCGAGCGTGACGGTGGGTTCGTCGAGAACGAGCAGCCGCGGCTTGTGTACGAGCGCCAGAATGAGCCCGAGCTTCTGCCGCATGCCGCGCGACATGCTGCGGACCTTGACCGCCAGGTCGAGGCTGAATCGCTCGGCCAGGTCGCGCCCGGGCGCGATCAGATTCCGGCGGCGGATGCGCCCCCAAATTGTAAGCGCCGTCAGGCCGTTCATCCACGAGTGGAGCCGCAGGTCGCCGGGCACGTAGCCGACTTCGTGCTTGATCGTTTCACTCTGCCGCCAGCAATCCAGGCCAAAGATGCGCGCCTCTCCGGCCGAAGGCCGCAACAGGCCGACCATCACGCGGATCGCGGTGGTTTTGCCGGCGCCGTTGGGTCCCAGAAACCCGAACAGCGTGCCCTCGGGCACGGCCAGATTAACCGCGTCAATTCCGCGCCGCCGTCCGTAGTAGCGCGAGAGCGAGTTGGTTTCGATAATCGACATCGGGCCGATTATACTGAAAGCCGCCTGATGTCTGACAGAAATAGAGCGGAGGCGTAGTGGTACAGTTTCAGCCACAGTCAGAGGAAAACGCGCGGAACCGTGATTTTTATTTCGTCGGCGGCAGTGCCTTTTCGGCAGCGAGTTTGGCGGCTTCCGCTCGCTTGACGCGGCCTTCTTGTTCCGCGATTTGTTTATCCAATTCCTTCAACTCAACGAGATGCTGTGCATGTTCGTGACGCCGGTCGACGAGCATCTCTTCAGCGTCCATAGCCATCTTCGCAAGAGCTTCAGTGGTCGCTGCGGGATCCCCCCTGGCCCTCTGTAAGCCCCACAATTCTTTCCTTTGTTCCAGCGTTTCCAGCCTTAGTTCGGCCTTCTCTTTCGATAAGTCGTCCTGGTCCAAAAGTCGTCTTCGCTGACCCATCAATCGATTCAATTCGCCTTGCTCGGCCGTATAGACCGCCAGCGTTTCGGGATAGGTTGGTCCGGCAGGGGTCGGATTCTGAGGGGCTTGCTGGGAGCAGCCTAGCGCGACAACGGCAAGGATGGTTCCGAGCATCCCGGAAACATATCGGCGGGTGAGTTTCCAAGCGCTCATGGCCCCTAATTGTAGTGTCGTGGCGCGACTATCGCTAGAATAACCTTCCTCGTCCGGCAATGCGGCTGATCCCCGCACATCGGCCTCGGGCGCCGCGTATGGCGTTCTCCTAACCTTTGCCATGCCTGCGCCCTTGGTCGGCCGGCGGCAAGGAAGGTTAGGTCAATGCCGGAACCTGTCGAAGGTGATCCGCTTGGATACAGCTTGAAGATCACGCAACTGTCGACCGACGGTTTTGCCGCCTACCCCGAAGCGGTCGACTTGGCTTTCGGGCCCTACGTCAAGTTTGGCACGATCATAAAAGAGTACCGCAATGCAAACCTGCCCTACGAACTTTCCGACATGGTTGGTACGAAGCGCACGGGAATCTTCGGCATAGGCGAGCGCGAGCTAAACACGATATGCACGTCGCACGTCGAACGCCACAACCTGACCATCCGCACGCTGCTGAAGCGGTTCACGCGATTGTCGCTCGGCTTCTCCAAGAAACTCGCCAACCTGCAAGCCGCCGTGTCGATCTTCATGGCGTATTACAACTGGTGTTGGCGGACGCGCGAGCCGCAAGGCGGGCGGTATCGGCTGCCGGCCGCGATGCTCGCCGGAGTGACGGATCGCCTGTGGTCGTTTGATGACTTGTACGAAGCCGCCGCCTAACCGAAAGACAGAGAGACCGCTATAATGCGAAAAGCCGCCCGGTGGTGCGGACGGCCTTTCGTAATTTCGTTTTGGACGCCATCGGTCCATGCAGACTGAGCACTTGCATGGTACTCCGATCGGTGTGCGCCGTCAAGCTGAGAGGAGTGCACGATGCCAGAATGCGTACGCTGTAAGGATTGCGCGTTTTTGTCTGTTCGCAATGCGTCAACTTCGGACGTATATCCGGCCGACGAGCGTGTGCGCAAGTATGGAACTCCGAAGACCCGTCTCCACTACGCACCTGAAGGAATTGGAGGGGGCGGTTTTCCGATGGAGGAGACTGACAGCCTGATTTGCTATTACGGCATCGCCGCATTCTCGGAGGACATGAAAACGCTCAGGGTTCCGGAAAAAGCCATCAGCAAAGACAGGGCTTGCTCACACTTCAGGCGGTGGATTTCGGGAAAGACGCCGAAAGAACACGAAGATATGGCAATCATCGAACAGGTGCGTGCAGAGCAGTCCGCATTCAGAGAACAAGAGGAGCGGAGGCGTGTCGAATGGCGACGGGAGGATCGGAACGACATGCGATCCACCAGGATCATTGCCATTTTCGCCGCTGCGGGAACCATCCTCTCGGCCGCGGTCGCATCGGCTGCTCTTTGGGTTAGCCTGAATCGCGTCCCCTGATTTCCCTTCACGCCTGGCCCCTTGTCCAGCAGAGCAGCGATGACCGATTGGACGAACGCGCAACAGACCGCGGCCAGGACGGCACGATGGGCCGTCACGATGACCAAGGTGCGGATCGCGCGATTTATCGCCAAGACGAAATGGCAGCTTGTCACGTTTGTTGGACCGGCGGGTGGTGAGTCGGTCGGCATCGTTGACATGATGGCGGTTCGCAAAAACCATGCCCCCTGTGAGCCGCCTGGCAAGCGTGGCGACGTGTTTGAGATCATTCTGATCCAAGTCAAGGGCGGAAGCGCCGCATTCCCATCCACGGACGAAATTAAGCGGCTCAGGCACGTCGGGAGAACGTATCGAGCTAAGGCGATTCTGCTTGGGCAATGGAAGCGCGGAAGCGAGGTTCGATTCTTTCGTTTGCGGAAAAACGGACCCTTCCCCAGTCGGCGCGACTACTGGACGGAACTAACGTCATTGGCTGATGTGTTCCATTGAAACTCCCTTTTCCCTTAACTCCCGGCAAACTGTACCACTATCAGCGGAGGAGGGCTTCCGTTAAATCTTGCAGCTCGCCTGGCCGCGTTTTTCCAGGTATTGCTGGTGATACTCCTCGGCTCTGTAAAATTCGGCGGCGGGGACGATCTGGGTAACGATCGGCCGGGTGGATTTGCCGCTCGCGGCGAGTTGTTGCTTCGAGGCTTCGGCGGCTGCCTGCTGCTCGGCCGTGTGATAGAAGATCTCCGAGCGGTATTGGGAGCCGTAGTCGGGACCCTGCCGGTTGAGCTGCGTCGGGTCGTGGTTCTGCCAGAACACCGCCAGCAGTTGGTCGTACGACACGACGGCCGGATCGAATTCAACCTCGACCGCTTCGGCGTGGCCCGTGCGATCGGTGCAGACTTGTTCGTACGTCGGGTTCTTGGTCTGCCCGCCGGTGTAGCCGACCGCGGTGCCTTTCACGCCCTGGACCTGTCGAAAGGCGGCCTCGACGCCCCAAAAACATCCCGCGGCAAACGTGGCCTTGTCCATCGCTCAACTCCTTCTGTTCATCCTGTCCTTCGATCAGAACACTTTTTTGACAGAACTCTTTTTTGACAGGATGAACAGGATCGACAGGATTGAATGGCCGGCAGCGGTCCTAGCTCCGTAATCCTGTCCCGTTCATCCCGTCCTTCGATCAGAACTCTTTTTTGACAGGATGAACAGGATCGACAGGATTGAATGGCCGGCAGC
>JBBDNV010000132.1:0-3549 GCA_040877415.1 Pirellulales bacterium | reverse complement strand
CAGAACTCTTTTTTGACAGGATGAACAGGATCGACAGGATTGAATGGCCGGCAGCGGTCCTAGCTCCGTAATCCTGTCCTGTTCATCCTGTTCATCCTGTCTTTACTTGCGTTTTGGTTTTGATTTCGAGCGGCGCGTGGGACTGCCCTTGATTTCGTTGAGCCTCGCGGCCAGGCGAACGAATTCCTGCAATTCCTTTTTGCCCGCGTCCTTCAGGCTGCCGAGCTTGATGTGCCGCACCTTGTGGCCGGTGCCCGATAACAGTTTGCGCGGATCGGGCAATTCCACTCCCCGCCAAAAGCCGAGGTTCACGTGTTTGGCATGGGCCTTGATCCAGGCGAACGGGCCGTGGTGTTCGTAAACCGGCTGGGACCACTTGACCTTTTCGGACGCCTTGGGCGCGGTGCGGCGAATCATGGTACGCAAGCTGGCAACACAATCCTTGCGCCAGTCGTTCAAGGTGGCGGCGTAGGCGTCGACCGTTTTGCGGATCGCGGCGCCCGCTTTGGCGCTTTTCTTGACGGCGCGACGGCCCGCTTTGGCCGCCGGGCGTTTGGTGAATTTGGTGGCACGCCGCCCGGCGGTATGGTTCGACGAAGCGCGCGGCGCGCGAGTCGATTTGGCGGCTGGGAACTGGTTCGCCGAGGAGATTCTGGAGGTCGCCTTTTTCGCCGACCTTGCGGGCTTTTGCGACTTGCCCCTGGGCGACGCGGTTTTGCGTTTCTTCGACGCTTGAGTTTTCTTGGCCATGGCCTTCTCCGCCCCTGCGGGTCGATGAGAGGATTGTTTTTTGTTGGCAAATGTTTGCTTCGCCCGCAAGCTTTCCCGGGCGCGCCTGGCATATCCCTAAACTGTAGCATTTTCGACGGCGCCGGCAGCGTGGAAATCGCCCTCTCAGACCGCCAAAAGATACTAGCCCGAAGCGCCAGCGAGGGGAATTCACGCTTCGTGGCACATCTCCCTCGCTTGCGCTTCGCTCTGGTATTTGTGCCGCCCCGCGCTTCGGGCTAGCGTGGGAAATCCAAAAAACTCAGGTGCAATGCGGCATGCCGCAAGTGTACGTAAACCCATTGATCGTGCGTGATCGAGCCCTCGAAGGGGCTGGGCTTCGTCATGGGCTCGCCGCGGCGAATGCGCGTGAGCTGCGCGCGCAGCCGGGCCGTGGCCACGTCGAAATCGGCCCAATCGTCGGGCCGCAAGGCGTCGTGCGGGATCCGGAAACCGGGCCTTAGCGCCCAATCGACGAACCGCCGCCAGGCGACCCACTTGGCCACGTAGCTGACGGCCCGCACCGGCCAGCTTGCACGAAACGGAAACCCCTCGTAGGAAAACTCGATGAACCGGGCCAGGTGCTCGAAGATCTGAGCCGGGGTCCAGTTTCCCGTGGCCACCAGGTGGCCGGCATGTTGGGCCGCGACAATCCGATCGACGTCGGCGGCCACCTCGTCGATCGACTCGAATCGCAGCGGGCGGCGACGCGGGGTCGCTTGGGGGGCATTCATCGGCACTCGATCAAGAAAACCGCACCGCGCGCGATTTTTCCATTGGACACCTTGCCCCCTACGGCCACTAGTATAGCAGCCATGCAGCAAATCGAGCCGACCGACGAAAAAAACAAAAGCCCAGGGAAGGCTTTCCCTGGGCTTCGTTTGCCAAACGTGTCGGCTGACGCTAGCGAGTGCTTACCGGACTGCTTCGTTGAGCATCTTGGTATTGGGCACGCTGTGGCGATTCAACAGGCCGTCTTCATCGGTCTCGATGATCGTGGCCACGGGCCCGACCTCGCGAACCGTGCCTTGCAGGTGGCCCAGCGTCACGCGGTCGCCGCTGTGCAGGCGCTGGCGGACGTAGTAGCCGGCCAGAATGCCCGCCATCACGTCGCGCCCGCCGAAGCCGAACGCCAGGCCGAAGCCCAACGCGACGGCGCCGAAGGCGATCAGGATCAACTGTTCGAGCAGGGCAAACTGCACGCCCAGTTGGTTGAAGGCGGCGATGAACGTCAACAGGGCGAACACGTAGTAGCAGCCGTTGGCCAGGTACTCGGCATACGACAAGCCGACGCGATCGGCGCTGGTGGCCACCACGCCCCGCAGGAACGAGGCGACCAGTAAACCGATGACGATCACGACCGTGGCCACGAGCAGGTTCGGAATGTAGTTGACGACGACCTGCATGGCATCGCTCACGGCCGGCAGGCCGAGGATGTTGAAGCCGGCCATCAGGAACACCAGCATCAGCAGCCAGAACACGATCGTGCCGATAATCCCCGGCACGTTGCGCTCGATGCCCATCCGGTGCATCGATTCGGCCAGGCCGCTCTGATCGGCCGCGCTCTGCAGGCCGAGCTTTTCGGTCAAGGTCGTGGCGGCCTTGGCGATGAAGCGGGCGATCACGTAGCCGATCACGATCACGACGACCATGGCTACGACTTTCGGCGCCACGGCGATCGTCTGGTGCCAGGCGTCGCTAAAGCTGGTCACCACGGCGTCCCGCGAATTGGCAAACGTCTCGCTCACTTTATCCGTCGTTTGTTCCGCGACGGTCGGATCCGCGAATGCAAGAAGGTTCATGTCTGTTCCTTTCGAGAAAAAAGAGGTGATTGTGTTGGTCCGGCGTTCCGGGCAGTCTTACTGGGGGCAGTCAAAATTCACGCGCGTCGGTGTCGGTGCACGCCGCGTTAGCGGCGTCGATGCTTCGTTTTCGATTCGTAGCGTCCCGTGACGGTCAGGGTCAAAAACCCCACGAGCGCTCGGGCGAAGTGGGCCAGCGCCCAGGGCATGCCGCTGACGCCCAGGTCGACGAGCTGGCCGCAAACCAGCGAACGGTTGACGCGCTCGTGCAACTGCTGGTCGAACTGGTCCGGGGGCGGCGGCACTTCCAGTTCGGCGAGTTGTTCAAATAGATCGGTGGCCATGGGTGCGGTCCATCAGGATGACAATTGGTGGTCGGGGAAGCGGGTCATCAGTTTTTCTTTGGCTCGCGAGAGCCGCATCTTGCAGGCGCTGACCGAAAGATCGAAGATCTCGGCCAGCTCTTCGTAGTCGTACATTTCCGCGTACTTGAGGATCAGCATCGCCCGATCCTCTTCGTCCAGAATCTCCATCATCCGCAAAAGGTCGATCGCCAGTCCGGGCCGGTCGGGTTGTTGCTCGGGCTGTTGCCGTTCCCATTGCTCGTCGCTGGCGGTGTCTTCGTGTTTTCGTCGTCGTCCGCGTCCGCGGCGGATTGTCAGGCAAGTGCGCACCGCGATCGCGTGAACCCAGGTGGCGTATTTCGAGCGGCCCTCGTACTTCGTCCGGCTGGTGAACAGCCGGAGAAAAACCTCCTGGGCCGCGTCGTTGGCGTCCTGCTCGTTGCCCAACAAACGAAAGCAGATCCGCCACACGCGCTGGCGAAAACGCTCCACCAGCGCCACGAACGCCGGGCCGTCAGAGCCCTCGCGGGCAGCCTCGGCGGCCAACTGCTCGTCGGTCCGTTCGGTTCGTTCGATCACTTCCAAATCGTTACCCCGAAACAAGCATGGCACGCGTCGGCCGCATCCTTACGACC
>JBBDNV010000131.1:0-17192 GCA_040877415.1 Pirellulales bacterium | reverse complement strand
GACGCCGGCAAGAGCATGCACGACGAAGTGGCCGGGCAGGCCGACAGCCGCATCGACCTGAACCGCACCGGCACGCCGCTTTTGGAAATCGTCAGCCAGCCCGACATGCGGTCGCCGGCCGAAGCCAAGGCCTATCTGTCGGAAATGAAGCTGCTGTTGACCTACCTGGGCGTTTCCGACTGCAACATGCAGGAAGGGAGCCTGCGGGTGGACGCCAACATCAACCTGCACGTCGACACGCCAGAGGGAAAAGTCGCCACGCCGATCGTGGAAGTGAAAAACATGAACAGCTTCCGGGCGGTCGAACGGGCCATGGAGTACGAGGCCGAGCGGCAGTATGAAGTGTGGAAAGAAACGGGCCAGCGGCTGGGCGACGTGCCCAAGCAGACGCGCGGCTGGGACGACGTCGAGAACATCACGCGCGGCCAGCGGCACAAGGAAGAATCGAGCGACTATCGTTATTTCCCCGATCCCGACCTGGTGCCGGTCGTCACGACCGAAGCCGAAATCGAGGCGATCCGCGCGTCGCTCGGCGAGCTGCCGGCCCAGATGCGCGAGCGGCTGGAGCGGACCTACGGCATCAAGCCGTACGACAGCGACGTGATCGTCAGCGCCGGCCGCGGGCTGGTCGACTACTACGTCGAGCTGGCCGAACTGGTGGGCGACGGCAAGCTGGCCAGCAACTGGGTGCAGCAGGACGTGATGCGCACGCTCAACGAGCAGAAGATCGACGTCGACAAGTTCGCCCTGCGGCCGGGGCAGCTTGGCGAGCTGTTGCACGCTGTGCAAAAAGGCGACATCGACACCAGCCGGGCCCGCGAGGTGTTTTTGGAAATGGTCGCCTCGGGCAAGAGTGCCGCCGACGTGATCGAGGCCCAGGGCATCGAAAAAGTCGACGAGAGCCAGCTCGTGGCGCTGTGCCGGGAGCTGATCGCGGCCAATCCGAAGATTGTGGCCGACATCAAAGGCGGCAAAATGCAGGCGGCCGGCAATCTGATCGGCCAGGCCAAAAAGAAAAACCCCAACGTCAACCCCGGCCGGCTCCGCGAGCTCGTGATCGAGCTGGTGGGTAAAATGTAATGGAGCAAGAACACGGCGCGTTCCGTCTGTCCATATTGGGCGCCATGCTCAGGCACAACGTGAGCATGTCCCGGAATACACTAGCCCGAAGCGCCAGCAAGGGTGCGATGGAGACCGTCATAGCATTTCCCCTCGCTGGCGCTTCGGGCTAGTACACGAATCGCTGGCATGGCTCGCATCATCACGCTGACCACCGATTTCGGCGCGAGCAGTCCTTACGTGGGGCAGATGAAGGGCGTGATCCTGTCGATCAACCCGGAGGCGAAGATCGTCGACATCTCGCACGCGATCCCGCCCCAAGACGTGCGCGCTGCCGCGCTGGTGCTGTGCGATGCCACAAGATGGTTTCCGCCGGAGACGATTCACGTGGCCGTGGTCGATCCGGGCGTGGGCACGGCGCGGAAGATCGTCTACGCGCGGATCGGCCCGCACGATTTCATCGCCCCGGACAACGGGATATTAAGCCGTTTGGCGCTTTCGACTCCGCCCTCTACAATCATTACCGTCTCCGAGCCGGAGTTTTGGATGCCGGCCGTATCGGCGACGTTTCACGGGCGCGACATCATGGCTCCCGTGGCGGCCCGGCTCAGCCTGGGCCTCGAGGCGTCGCGGTTGGGACCGCGGCAAAGTGAACTGGTGCGGCTAGAATGGGCGGAGGCACGCGTGACGGCCAATAGAATCGAAGGATCCGTGCAGTCGATCG
The DNA here is from genome assembly GCA_040877415.1 of Pirellulales bacterium. Classification (GTDB taxonomy): domain Bacteria; phylum Planctomycetota; class Planctomycetia; order Pirellulales; family PALSA-1355; genus JBBDNV01. The sequence goes on along the minus strand of JBBDNV010000131.1, from coordinate 15,409 downwards.
ACTCGTTCGGCAACCTGATCACCGACATCCAGGCGGCCGCATTGGCCAACGTCCCTCGCGGCGAGGAAACGGCCGTCCTGTGCGACGACCACGAAACGCGCGGCATCTTCAACGCCTACGCCGATCAGCCCGTGATGACCCTCATCGCCCTGGTGGGCTCGAGCGGCACGCTGGAGCTGGCCATCGTCGGCGAAAGCGCCGCCGAAATGCTGGGCATCCCGGTCGGCACGCCGGTCACGATCACGTGGTAACGCCCCAATTGGGGCACGAATCTCGCGAGGGCATCATGCCCGCTGCGGACATGCCAGAGCCACCACGAGCGGCCGAGCCGGCGCGCGAGGAACTCCTGCGCTGGGACCGCGAGATCGTCTGGCACGCCTTCACGCAGATGAGCGAGTACGAACCGCTCATCATCGAGCGCGCCCGCGGCACGACGCTGGTGGACGTCGACGGCCGCGAGTATCTCGACGGCGTGGCCAGCGTGTGGTGCAACATTCACGGACATCGCCATCCCAAGCTCGACGCGGCGCTGCGCGAGCAGCTCGACAAGGTGGCGCACGTCACGTCGCTGGGCTCGTCGAACCCCACGACGATCAAGCTGGCCAGGCGTTTGGTCGACCTTGCTCCGCCCGGTCTGGCGCACGTGTTCTTTTCCGACAACGGCGCCACGGCCGTGGAAGTCGCCATCAAGATGGCGCTACAGTATTGGCGCCAGCGGAGCGATCCGCGGCCCCAAAAAACCACGTACGTGGCGCTGGGCGACGCCTATCACGGCGACACGTTGGGCAGCGTGAGCGTCGGCGGCGTCGAGCGGTTTCACGCGATGTTCAAGCCGCTCTTGTTCGAGGTGCTGCGCGCGCCGGCCCCCGACATGTACCGGCTTCCCGCGGGCGTGACGCGCGAAAATGCACGGGCCCATTATCTGGCCGCGATGGAAGCGATCCTGGCCCGCGAGCACGAGCGGATCGCCGCGGTCGTCGTCGAGCCCCTGGTGCAAGCCGCCGCCGGCATGGTCATGCACCCGCCCGGCTATCTGGCCGGGCTCGGCGAACTGGCGCGGCGTTACGACGTGTTGTTGATCGCCGACGAAGTGGCCGTGGGTTTCGGCCGCACCGGCAAGATGTTCGCCTGCGAGCATGAGGAAGTGACGCCCGATTTTCTGTGCCTGGCCAAGGGGCTGTCGGGCGGATACATGCCCGTGGCCGCGACGCTGACGACCGGCGAAATCTGGCGGGCCTTTTTGGGCACGTACGGCGAATCGAAGGCCTTTTTTCACGGGCACACGTACGGCGGCAATCCGCTGGGATGCGCCGTGGCGCTGGCCACGCTCGAGGTGTTTGAAGAAGAACAGACGCTCGCCAATTTGTCCCCCAAGATCGCCCGGCTGGGCGAGCATCTAGAACGCATCGGCCGGCATCCGCACGTGGGCGACGTTCGCCAATGCGGCCTGATCGCCGGCATCGAGCTGGTGCGCGACCGTGCCACGTGCGAGCCGTATCCCTGGTCGGAGAAACGCGGCCTGGCGGTCTGCGATTGGGCGCGGACTCAAGGCGTGTGGCTGCGCCCGCTGGGCAACGTGCTGGTCGTCATGCCGCCGCTTTCGGTCAGCCTCGACGAGTTGGACCGCATTCTGTGGGCGCTCGAAGGGGGCATCGTCGCGGTGACCGAGGATTAGCAACGCGGCGGATCAAACCAATCGACACCCGCTTTGTTTTCATCACTCCGCCGACGATTTCGTTCCTTGCGGCGACGCGCCGATCGGCAGGCCTTCGGGCAGCGGGCGCGCGGCCACCGAATAGCCCAGTCGGTAGATCTCTTGCTTCAGCTTGAGGAAGTCGGCAAAACTATCCGGGTAGGTCCACACCGTGATGGTGTACTGGCGGGGCGAGAGCATCTGGAGCGTCTCGCGAAATTTCGATCCCGGCCGCAGGGCCTCGTCCACCGGCTCGCCCAGTTGGCTGGACAGGGGGATGAATTCGACGTACGTGACCTGGTAGTACGAGCCGCCCGGGGTGTCACTGCGCTGGACGACGTAGCGCAGCCGAAATCCTTCGATCGGCCCCAGCGTGTCGACCAGTTCCGACTGGTCTTGCATCCGCGTGACGCTCGCGCGCAGGGAGCTGCGCAGCCGGTCGACCAGCGACTCGTACGGCACGAAGGCCAGCCGCCCGCGGATCAGTTGAAAGTGCGCCTCCTTGCTGTCGACCGTCTTGCCGATCGGCGTGGGATAGTTTTCGATTTTGATCGTTTCCGGCGCGGCGGCTTGCTCGGCTTCTCGGCGTTGGGCATCGAGCCGCGCCAGCTCGTCGCGCCCGGCGGCCAGCTCGCGCTCGTGGTCGTAGCGGACGCGCGATTGTGCGTCGAGCGACTCTCGGCGCTCGGCCAGCTCGCGCTCGACGGCCGTGATCAGCGTGCTCAAGCGGCCGCGCTCGGTATAGCGGGCCCGCAGCTCCGACTGCACCCTGGCCATCTGGGCCGAAACGCGATGCACGTCTTTTTCCAGTTGCACCGATTCGGTCTCGGCGGAAACCAGCTCGCGGCTGGGCGGCACTTGCGCCAACTCGACCGGCGCCGTCTTGGCGCGCTCTCCCACGACCATCACCAGGATGATCAGGATGCCGACGATGTTGGTCGTGACGTCGAGGAACGAATCGATGCCGGCTTCGTTTTCGGCCTGTTTGCGTCGTGCCATGGTGTAAGCGATTTGCGTGCCTATTGACGGATCGGTTGCCGCGACGCCGGCCCGGTCGTTGGTCTGGCCACGGTGCGCGGCTGCCGCCGGTGCACGTCGAGACCGCTGTCGGCCAACAGGGCCTGAATCTCGGCGAAGCGGCCGTCCGCGCCCGGCTTGACGTCCAGATAGAGGGTCGGTCGCCAGTACAGTCCCTTGCCGGCTTTGCCCCAGGCTTTCATGTGCTCCCAGACCGCCGACACCAGCTCGTCCATGGAATCCCGAGCCTGCCCTTCGAGGCGGATTTCGTGGGCGGCCTGAGTTCGCGATTCGGGCACGACAACCAGTCGGTCGGCGTAGCAATCGATGAGAATGGGCCGCGTGGCGGGCACGGCGGCAAGGGACGACTCGGGCAGTCCCCAATCGTGCCCGCGGGCCGAGGCCATGCTCGCGGTTTTGTGCGCCGAAGCCGTCGGCGTGTGCGACGAAGCCTGCGAGCCGGCGCCGCCGCCTTGCGTTGTATTCGCGCCGCCCTCTTGGGGGAGAGTCAGATACGGCTCGGCTCCCTGTGCGGGCGCGCCGCTCTCGGAATCGGCACCTGAAGAATTGGCCGGATGACCGCCAAGGGGACTGCCCGCGGCGCTCGAATTGCCGCCTGCCTGGGCCAGCGCTTCGCCGCCGGATTCCTTGTCGCCGGGTCGGCCAGACGGCCCAGCGGCGCTCAAACCGCCGTGGTCTGACGATGGGCCGTGTCGCGAGCCGCTGGCCGCCGCTGAACCAGAACCACTAGCGCTCAGGCCGTTTGGCCCGGCACCCGCGACGCCGTCGTCCTTGTCGCCGTACGGGTCTTGCAACATAGAACTGTCGCCGGGCGAAAAGGAGCCGGAACCGAATCGATCGTCGTCGGAACGCCCGTCAGCGCCTTGGGCCCAATCGCCGGCGAAATTATTCCAGCCGTCCGCGCCGCTTCGGCCGAGGCCCTGGGATGCGCCCGGTCCACCCTCGGGGGCGAATCCACCGTGGGCTCGGGCGCGATAGACCGGGCGCGATCGCCGTTTGGCCTCCTGAGGCGACGTGCTCGCGTATACTTTGTGCCGCAGGCGGGCCTCATCGACGACTTTTCGCGTCAAGCTCGCCAGTTGTGGATCGGGCTGGGGAAACTTCAACACCCAATCGGATCCGATCAGCTCGTAGCCGAAGTCGCTGCCCCAGGAATCCAGAGCCGCGCGGGCCGCGTAATACGCCGCGACGCCTTGGGGCCGCACGAGCAAGAGCGGATACGGCTCTTCGGCGAGTCCACCAGGCGATTGCCGGGCGAGATATTCGCGCTGGGCCCGCACCGCGGCGGCCAGCGGATTGCCGGGCGCAAAAGATCCCGCGAAGTCGCGCGGACTCAATTCGACGCTCTCGGGCTGAAGCACGATCAAGTTTTCGCGGCACTCGATGTAAATCGGCCGCCGGCTCGTCGCATGGGGCCCATCGTAAGGAATCACCGAGTAGCTCGTGCGTTTGTGTCGGTCACCGCGGCGCGCGGCGTCGAGGGCCGCCCGGGCACCGGCCAATTCGGCTTTCACGGCGTCGAGCTCGGCCGCGTGGCTCTGGCCGGTGTTTGCCGCGCCGGCGCGATTCATTTCCGCCGCCGCGCGCTCGATCTGCCGCAACTTTTCCAGCAAGCGGCGCTGGTGGTCCTCGACGTGGGCGAGCATCAGCCGCTGGTCGGCCAATTCGGCTTCGGTCTTGGCCCTCGCGGTGCGCAGATGCCCGATCCGCCACTGGAAATCTTCCACGCTCGTTTCCTGGGCTTGGGCCTTGGCCTCGGCCATCCTGATCGCCTCGATCTGGCCGTGCCGGGCGAACGCGTGCAACAGCACAACGAGCGCTCCCATGGTGCAGATCAACACTGCCAGAAAGGGGAACATCTGGATACCGGCGGGTTTGGCGTGCGCGCGCCTGCTCATGCGGCCTGGCCTTTACGCTTGCCGGGATGGAGCTCGACGCGCGGCGATTCGGCCGGCTGGCCGAGCCGCGCGCTAAGCAAGCCGATGGCGGCGGAAAGCGAAATGACCGTTTCTTCGAAGTGCCTGGCTCCGGCCAGCGCCGCCAGATTACGATTCAATTCCTCCTCGAGACCGGTGAGGTGGTCGGTTGCCCCGACCACCTGCAACAAAATCCCGCCCTGCTTCGTCAGCTCGCGCTGCCAGAGCGTGACGGCTTCGGCGTTTTGCGCAAGAGACTGCTGCACGCCTTCCCACTGGCGGAAGTTTTGCGCGGCGGCGGCCTGCTCGGCCTCGGCCAGCGCGGCGGCGTGCTGCTTGACGTTTTTCGCGAGCGCCTCGGAGAGTGACTCCTCGATCGCGCGGCCCGTGGCGGCGGTCTGGTCGCTCCATTGCTCGTGCGCCGCGCGGATGCTTTCGTGCCACAGTTCGGTTTGCCGCACCACGAGCTTTTCGAGGGCCGCCAGCACCGTTTCGGCCATGCGGCGCACGCCGGCAACCTGCGGATCCCTCGTCGTGGCGCTCTCTTCGAACCGGCCGACGAGCTCGGCGCTTGTTCGGTCGTCGACGCGCGCCAACAGCCGGTTTTCCGCGCGCTCGATGAAGTACTTGGCAAACATCAGCACGATCGACAGCGACAGCGAAAGGGCCGTGGTGTCGAAGGCCACGCCCAGGCCCGAGGTGACGCCGGTGAGCGATTCTTCCAGAGCCTTGGGGTTGAGATTGCCTACGGCCCCCGTGATGCCGATGATCGTGCCCAAAAAGCCCATAATCGGCACGGCCCAAATCACGAACCACACCAAAGCATACGACGATTGCATCCGCGCGGCGTCGATGTCCGACAGGTAGCGCAGCTCTTCGTCGAGTCCCGCGGCCGAGTTCTTTCGGTAGACAAATTCCAAGGCCTCGCGCAAGCGGCGCAGCAGGTAGCTCGCTTGCCAGTCTTCGGGCTGCCGCGCCAGGCGCTGGAGCAGGTTTTCGCAGTGGGAGACGCTTTGGCCGGCCGGCGGAATCCCGTCCAGAAGTGGTGTGTCGAGAATCTTCGACTGCCCCGAGAGCGCAAGCGACTTGAGCGCCAGCTCGGCCATACCGACGAAGAACATCGCCGTCGTGACGTACTCGACCCAGTGTCCGGCGAAATATCGCAGCACGAACGGATGGGCCCAATGGCCGGCCTCGAGCGGCGCGTAAAAGCCCAGCGTGGCCAGTCCACCCCACAAGACGGGCGACCACACGATGGCGCGGGCAATCTTGTTAACCTGGTTCACCCGAAGCACTCCTTTGCGTTGGTGGAAGCCGCGCTAGGATCCGGTGGATAAACGATTGGTCCGGCGGCGCGTCGTGCTCTGCGCGTCGCCCCAGGGCGTGCGCAAACGCGCGCCCGGGGCGCGGCGCTGCCCTTAAAATCGGCCTAATCGTTACAGTTTATGAAGGAAAGTACTCCTTCATCCGACCGCGAATCGGCGGTGTGAGCAAGCAGCCACGCTGTCACTGCTGGCTGGGCACGCCGCCTGCGCGACCGGCAGATTTTGCCAAAGTGCCGCTTCGGGCCCAACCGATAATCCTTGCGTGTCCGCGAAATCTGCCGATTTTGCGCCACAAGCGGATCCTGCGTAGCGCGTCCTCGAATGGCGCGCGCCACGCCGTATTCCCGGGGGGGACTGAACAGTCCGGTGCAGGTCCGCCGCGGGCCTCCCGGACTGCTTCTGTTTACTCACCGTAGGTCGCGAAACAGCGGGGCGTTTCCCACAGCTTCACTTCGACGATCCCGATGCCCTGGCTTTTCGCGTAATCGAAGATCAGCCGGGCGATGTTTTCGGCCGTGGGATTCACGTCGACCAGGTACACGGGCTCGCCCAACTTCTCGAGCGCCTCCCGCGCCGGATCGTCGCGGCGCAGAATCATCCGGTGGTCCAGGTTCTCGTCGATCCAGTTGCTCACCACCCGCTTGATCTCGGTGAAATCGACCACCATGCCGCGCTCGTCGAGCTCGGGCGCTTCGATCGTGATCGCGGCGCGGCCGTTGTGCCCGTGCAGGTACTTGCACTTGCCCTCGTAATTCAACAGCCGGTGGCCGTAACAGAAATCGATTTCGCGAGTGACTCGAAGCATCGACTTGGCGCCAGTTGTTCAGGTCGCGATTTCCCGCGGGGCGGCGTAGCGGGTCGGATCGGTCAAGCCGGCCTCGGCAAAGGCCCGCCGGCGCTCGGCACATTTGTTGCAAGCGCCGCAGTGTTTGCCGTCCGTGGGAGAAAGGCACGAAAAGGTCAATTCCAACGGCAAACCGCTGCCCAGGTGCATCACCTGCCGCTTGTTCATGTGCACAAGCGGGCGCACCAGTTCGACGTGCCCCGAGATGGCCTGGTCCATCGCCGCCTCAAAATCGAGGAAGAAGGCGTCGGTGGCGTCGGCAAACGGATTGCTCGCCAGCGCCCCCAGGGCCAATTGCCCGACGCCGTGCAGACGGCACCACACCTGTGCCTTGATCAACAAGAACGGGTTATGGCCCGGCAGATAGACGTTCTGGTCGGGCTCGTCAGCGCGGGGCACTCCGCGGCCCGTGATGCTCCAGTGGTTTTCATACAAGTCGGCCAGCGGCATTCGCAGAACGACCAGCTCTTCGAGCTCCGGTGCGCGCACGGCCTGCAAGAATCGCCGCGCCCAGCGCAGCTCTTCGGCCTGCCAGCACCACCCGCAATCGACGAACAACGGCCACACGCGATGCCCGCGTGCTAGCAGTTGTGCGAGCAGGATCGCGCTATCCAGCCCACCGCTGAACAACACGGCCACCGGCGACTTGGCATTCTCTTCAATCACGAAATCCCCGCCAGCGAGCCTCAGGTTTGTCAACGTGCAAGGACAGGATGTTTCGTCATTGTAGGGGCTCGCGGTTGGGGTGGACCAGTGCGTCGGGGCACCGGCCCCAGTGAGTGTTTGGCGGGAGGGGCAATCCTCCGGCAGAGACGCCAGCCAAAGGTGAGTTGCACTTGCCGCCGGACGCGGGGGGCACTAAACTCCCGGCCTTAAATTCCCGTCATTTTGTCCCTTCGGATCGAGGGCGCAGGGAGCGGCATTCGGCCACCCACCGCGGCCGCCGGCCACGCGCGCCGGCGGTTGGTTTTTCACGCGGAAACGCACAAATCGCCTGCCCCTCGGCTTGAAGCGCATGTGCTTGTCGCACAATGCGCTACGGCGTCGCACCCGGCTACGCGGCAAGCGGATTTAGGTTGAATTGGAAATCGGGGCTTCTACAATGGGAAATGGTCGCCCCGGTTTCCGCGAAGCTCCTAAGTTGAAAGGTGACTTATGAGAATTGCGGTCGTCGGAGCGAGTGTATTTGCAAGTCTGGTGTTTGCGGCGTTTGTGGCTGCGCTCGTGCCGAGTGTCGGATTCGCCCAGCGGACCGCCTCGCCCCCCGCGACCAGTGCCGGCGGACTGATTGCGCTGGCCACCGTGGTTGGCGAGCAGCGTCAGCAGGTGACCGTGATCGATCCGGAAACCCGCGTGCTGGGCGTCTACCACATCGACCTGTCGACGGGCGAAGTGACGCTCAAATCGGTGCGCAACATTCACTGGGACTTGCAAATGATGGAGTTTAACGGCACCAGTCCGCTGCCCGCCGAGGTTCGTTCGATCCTCGAGCAGCAATAACGCTGGCGCGAGCCCGAGCCAGGACCAGGGAATCCAGACAAACACGCGGCCGCCGGACGCGCAACGGCGCAAGATCGGCCGGCGTGCCGCACCGGACAACCGCCCGAGAGGGCGCGTCTGTTCGCTTGGGGGAGAGAGCCCGATGGCCCGCAAATTCATCGATCTGGACGAAGCCGCCAAAATGCTGGGCGTCTCGCCCGAGACGCTGGGCGAAATGCGCGACCGGCAGAAGGTGCACGGATATCGCGACGGCGCGAGCTGGAAGTTCAGACCGGAGGACATCGAAAAACTGATCGCCGACCGCGAGGCCGCCGAGCAGGAAGGAGAGTTTGCGGAAGTCGACGAAGATCCCGATTCGATCCTGCTCAGCGAAGTCGAGCTGGGCCAGTCGGACGAGAGCACGTCGAGCACGATTATCGGCGGCGCGGCCAGCCGCGATCCCACGGAAAGCGACATTCAAATCGCGCCCCCCAAGCAGGACAGCGATCTGGATTTGGACTCGGCCCTGGCCACCGAGCCCGGCGCCGGATCGGACGTTTTGGGCGGCTCCGACGTGTTGAAGACCGGCTCGGGCGTGAGCCCGTTGTTCGACGAGCTCGATACGCTCGATCTCGATCTGCCGAGTGCCGCCGACAGCGGCATTTCGTCCAAGATATTCGCGGACATCACGTCGACGCCCGCCGCCGAGGGCGGCAGCAAGGCCACGACGGAGTCGGAGTCGGCTTCCGGCATGTCCAAGCCGGGTGGGTCCGGACTGGCGTTCGGCAGCGAAGACGAATTGTCCCTGGGCGAGGCCTCGGCCGAAGAGCAACAAGTGCTTCCAACAGGCCAGGCGGAAGAAGACGACGAACAATTGGTCGGTGCGGCCGAAGGGGGCTCGGCGATCGATCTGACGGGCGACGACGAGGACGGCGATTTGGTCCTGGGCGGTGGCAGCGGCGACCTGTCGCGCACCGGCGACAGCGGCATTTCGCTGTTGAATCCCGCCGACAGCGGCCTGTCGTTGGAATCGGCGCCCGTCGAATTGGGCGGCTCGGCCGTCGAGTCGCTCGAATTGGGCGAAGACGACATGCTGCTGACCGAGGACGAAGCGGGCCAGGCCGAAACGAGCGCAGCAGCGGCCCAGCAGCAGTCGGACGACGATTTTCTGCTCACGCCGCTGGAAGAGGCCGGCGCCGAGGAATCCGACAGCGGCTCGCAAGTCATCGCGCTGGACGAGGACGTCGAATTCGAAGACGCCGCCGGCACGGGCCCGTTAGAAGCCGCCGGCGGATTGCTGGACGAAGGCCTCGAGGCAGGACTGGGCGCCGCCGCAGGGCTGGGAGCAGCCGCTTTGGCGCACGCGCCGACGCAGACTGCTGCCGCGGCAGCGGCGGCCGCGCCCGAAGCGCCCTTTAGCGGATGGAACGTCACCAGTCTGGCCCTGTGTTCGGTGATGCTGGTGCTGATCGGCATGTTCATGTTCGACCTGCTGCGCAACATGTGGAGCTGGAACGGTCCCTACACGGTCAACAGCAGCCTGATGGATATGGTCTTGAGTTGGTTCGAAGGGTAAAGTTCGCCCCCGGCCGCGTGGTCTGCCCGGAAGGCGACGGCGCGAAACAAGATCGGTTCCGCGCTCGTTCGAAAGGAGTCGAATCGATGCCCCAATCCCGTCGAGCTTGGTGCCTGGTCGTCACCGCCGCGCTCTCGGCGTGGGGATGCCAGGCTTCGCCAAGCAAGGTCGCCACGCTCGAATCGCAAAACCGCGCGCTCTCGGAGCAGGGCCGCGCGCAACTGGCGGAAATCGAGAACCTCAAGATTCATGCGCGGCACGTCGAAGACCAGCTCATCCGCGCCGAAGAAGATCTGGCCCGGCTTGACCAGCGCCGCCTGAGTGGAAACCGCATGCCCGGCGGGCTCAGCGGACGGTTGGCCGATCTGGCCGAGCGCTATCCCAGCCTCGAATACGATCCGGCGACCGGCATCAGCAAGCTCGACACCGACGTGCTGTTCGACTCGGGCGACGCGGAACTGAAGCCGGGCGCCAGCCGCATTTTGGACGAAATCGCCGAAATCTTTTCTTCGCCCGAGGCCCGTGAGCTGAAGCTCATGGTCGTCGGCCACGCCGACGCGCAGGGCATCAAGGGGCGCGAGCTGCGCGAGCGGTATCCCACCAACTGGCACTTAAGCGCCGGCCGGGCCTTGACCGTGGCCGATTTGCTGCGCAAGAGTGGCATACCCGAAGCTCGCATGGGCGTGGCGGGCTTTGGCCAGTATCAACCCATTTCGCCGAACGACACGGCCGAAGCGCGGCAGCGAAATCGCCGCGTGGAAATCTACGTGCTCGGCCCGGAAACGCCGGTGGTCGGTTGGGCCGACACCCCCGGCAGCTTCTACCGTTAGCACGCGCAAGAGGATCGAGCAATCCGAACCGACGCGCCGGCGAATGCCGCTTGCGGCTTTGCACCGGCAATAAACGAAACTATCGACGCGCCCTTCACTTGCGCCTCTGCAATGTACTTTTTCGCCGCCGGGCGACTATAATCAGGTGAGTGGGAAGCTGGCGGCCCAAGGGCGAGCCGAAGCACGCCTCGAATCCTGCCTGAGGCACCTCGGTTTTCGCGTCTTCTTCCCCCCTTGCGTGCTCGGTTTTTCAGCACAAACGGTTTCCCCACTGAGTCGAACTGGTCCCACGCGGCCGGCATGGTCGGCTGCCAAGCTCGTTCGTTCGTCCCATGCTCGTACGCGACAAGTTGCTGCTTCCGGCCGCGACGTACGCCAGCCGGCTCCGTTGCCGCCTCTTGCTCGGGGGAATTCTGGCAACGGTCATGCTGGTCGGCTGCCAAAAGCGCGACGCAATCACGCGCTACACCGTCAGGAAGCCTCCCCCCATCGAACCGCTCGCGCGGATCAACCCCCACCGCCCAGCCGTCGCCAATGGCGAACAACCCACCGGCGAGCCGACCGATCGGACGCTGGGCGCGATTGTGCCGCTTGTGCCTCAAGGCTGGTTTTTCAAGCTCACCGGTCCCAAAGACGCGGTCGCCGCGCACGAGGAAGTTTTCACCGCGTTCCTGAAATCGGTGCGGTTCGCGCCCGACGGCAAGCCCCATTGGACGCTGCCCGCGGGCTGGCAAGAGCGGCCCGGCAACCAGATTCGCTACGCCACGTTGGTGATTCCCGGCGGCGACAAACCGCTGGAGGTGACGGTTACGGCACTACCCAACTCGGGCACGGACGACGAAGACTACCTACTGGTGAACGTCAACCGGTGGCGCGGGCAAATGCGCCTGCCGCCGATTGCCAAGGAGCAGCTCGCGGGCGAATCGAGCGAAATCAAGCTGGACGGCGCGACGGCGACGCTGGTGAATATCGTGGGCCATGCCGCCGATACGATGGGCCGGCCGCCCTTCTTCTCCGGAGCACGCGATGGCAACTGACGCCCTGAGTACTCAAGAAGCCGACGAGCGGTTGGCCGCCAGCCGGGCAAAAACATTGTCGGCCGGCTCGGTCATCCTCAAGCTTCTGATGCCGCTGGCCTCGCTGAAGCTCACCGTTGCGCTGTTTTTCATGGCGACCTTCCTGATCTTTGCCGGCACCCTGGCGCAGGTGAACCAGGATATCTGGGAAGTGATGCGCCAGTACTTCCGCGCCTGGTTTGCCTGGATCGACTTGCAGATTTTCTTTCCCCGCTCCTTTTTCCCCGGAAAACCGTGGCGCGTGCCGGGCGGATTCTATTTTCCCGGCGGCTGGTCGATCGGCACCGCGATGGGCGTCAATCTGCTGGCCGCCCATGCGCTGCGCTTCAAGATTCAGGCCCGCGGAGCGCGGCTGGTCGCCGGGCTGGCCGTCATCGCGCTGGGGGCCTTGCTGACTTGGGTCGTCGTGTTGGGCGGCTCGGGCAAGGACACGATCGAAAGCGCGGCGCCGCTGGCATGGTCCTCGCTGTGGGTCGCCATGAAATGGACGCTGGTCGTGCTGTGGGGCGCCGTTGCGTACGCGCTGGTGCAGCTCGATTCGGCGCGGCAGATCGAGCGTTGGCTGCTCGTCGGATTCGCGGTGCTGCTGGGCGGGCTGTTGGTTTTCCTCTTCTCGTTTGGCGACCAGGCCACGCTGGGCGATTCGTCGATGCGCATCCTGTGGCAATTGATCAAAGGGGGGCTGGCCGGGCTGGTGCTCTTGGCCGGCTGCGTGCTGGTGTTTCGCAAGCGGGCCGGCATCGTGCTGTTGCACGGCGGCATCATGCTGGTGATGGCCAACGAGCTGGTCGTGCACCATCTGCACGCCGAAGGACAAATGCCGATCACCGAAGGCGAAACGGTCGACTACGTGCAGGACGTCCGCACGGTGGAGCTGGCCGTGGTCGACCCGTCGCACCCCCAGACCGATGACGTCGTGGTCGTGCCCGAGTGGATGTTGAAGGAAAAGGATCTGGTCCAAGACAAGGAGCTGCCGTTCGACGCGCGGACTGCGCAGTATTTGCAGAATTCGAGTTTGGAAACGCCGCCGCCGGGCGCCAAGAACCGGGCCACCGCCGGCTTTGGGCTGACCAAAGTGGCCGTGCCGCGCCGGGCCGGCGCCGGAACCGACGCCAGCGGCAACGTCGATTCCACGGCCGCATACGTCAAGCTGCTAAAGAAAGGGACCGACGAAGCAATCGGCACCTACCTGGTCGGCGTCGCCCTGCCGCCCGAGAAAATCGAGGCCGGCGGCAAGACCTACGACCTCGCGCTGCGGTTCAAGCGAACCTACAAGCCCTATTCGGTCAAGTTGATCGATTTCCGCTTCGACAAGTACCTGGGAACGCAAACGCCCAAGAACTATTCGTCCGACGTGCGGGTGATCGACGAAAGCCGTAACGTGGATCGCGAAGTGAAGATCTGGATGAACAACCCGCTGCGTTTCGCCGGCGAGACGTTTTACCAGCAAAGTTTCTTCCCGGCCGGCGATCGCGAAGGCACCGTGCTGCAAGTAGTCACGAACACCGGCTGGATGATTCCCTACGTGGCCTGCATGCTGGTGGGGATCGGCATGCTGGCCCAGTTTTCGATCACGCTTTTGCGGTTCCTGCGGCGGCGCCATGAAGAGGCGACCGTGCGGACGCCGCAAGCGGGGCGAAAAAAGGCCGTCCTCGTTGGCGGCAACCCGCTCGAACGCTATTTCCCCGCCGCGCTGGTGGCGCTGGCGGCCGTGTGCGTTGTGGCGGCTGCCTGGCCAAGACCGATGCCCTCGAGCGAAATGAAACTCGACGAATTCGGCCGCTTGCCGGTGGTTTACGAAGGCCGCGTCAAGCCGATCGATTCGCTGGCGCGAAACACGCTCCGCTACCTCTCGGGGAAGCAGTTTTACAAGGACGAATCGGGCCAGACGCAGCCCGCCATCAAGTGGTTTCTGGACACCGTCGCCCAGCCGGAGGGCGTGGCGCGGAAACACAAAGTGCTCCGCATCGACAACCTCGAAGTGCTCAACATGCTGGGCCTACAGCGCCGCGAGGGATATCGCTACTCGATCGACGAGTTCGCCGGAAAAATCCGCGAGCTGGACCGCCAGGTTCAACAGGCCTCCGAGCTGGAAGCGGCCGAGCTATCGATCTATCAGAAGAAGCTTTTGGAACTGGCCCGCAAGCTGCAAACGATCCAGCGCTTCGAAATGTCGTTCGAGCCGCCCGAGCTCCGGCCCGACCATGCGCAGGAAGATCTCACCGCGGCCGTGCATCAGCTCGACGTGCTGTCGCGGATGCAGCTTCCGCTGGTGATTCCGCCGGGGGCCGATCAGACCGAATGGGATAACTTCGCCTCGGCCTGGTTCGGCGGTCTCAAGGACCGCGTGCAAGGCAAACAGCCCAATCCGGCCATGGTCGCGATGACGCAGATGATTGTGGCCTACGACAAGGGGGACGTGAAGACATTCAACAGCGAGCTGGCCAAGTATCAGAATTGGCTGGCTGAAAAGCCGCCGCAGGGCTTCGTGGAATCGACGGTGAATTTCGAGGCCTTCTTCAATGCGTTCGAACCGTTCTATTGGGCCCTGGTGCTGTACGTCGTGGCGTTCGTGCTGGTGGCGCTCGGCTGGCTTGGCTGGACCGCGCCCTTGAATCGCGCGTCGTTCTGGATGATCGTGCTGGCCTTGGTTTTCCACACCTGCGCCCTGGTCTCGCGGATCTATATTTCCGGCCGGCCGCCGGTGACCAACCTTTATTCGTCGGCGGTATTCATCGGCTGGGGCGGCGTCGTGCTCGGGCTCGGCCTGGAAACGGTCTATCGGCTGGGCATCGGCAACGTCATCGCGGCAATCGCCGGATTCACCACGCTCTTGATCGCCAATTTTCTCGCCGGGCTCTCCGACGGCGACACGTTGGGCGTCTTGCAGGCCGTGCTCGATACGCAATTCTGGCTGGCGACCCACGTCGTGTGCGAAACGCTCGGCTACACCACAACCTTCATCGCCGGGCTGTTGGGGTTGCTTTACATTGTGCGCGGCGTGTTGACGCCCAGCCTCACGCCCGCGGTGGGCAAGGACCTGGGCCGCATGATCTACGGCACGCTCTGCTTCGCGCTGTTCTTCAGTTTTATCGGCACCGTGCTGGGCGGGCTGTGGGCCGACGATTCCTGGGGACGCTTCTGGGGTTGGGACCCCAAGGAAAACGGCGCGCTGATGATCGTGCTCTGGAACGCGCTGGTGCTCCATGCCCGCTGGGGTGGATTGGTCAAGGAGCGCGGGCTGGCGGCGCTGGCGGTCTCGGGCAACATCGTTACCGGCTGGTCGTGGTTTGGCGTCAACGAGCTGGGCGTCGGGCTGCACTCCTACGGCTTCACCGAAGGCGTGCTGTTCACGCTGGGCGTCTTCGTCGTGACGCAGTTGGCGGCCATCGCGCTGGCGGCCTTGCCGAAAGAGCGCTGGTGGAGTTACCGGGCGACGCACTCGTGACGCTGGGACACTCGATCCGGCCGGTCGCTGGGTGAAGATGTATGAAGCCGGGGCGTCCCAATTGAGCGTTGGTTAAGTTGGTTTGCGATGGCAAACCGATAACCGCGCATGGGAGGCCTGGCGTATGACCCACGGCAATCGCATCTAATTCTGTCACACTATTTCCAGTGACTTGAAAGAATCA
>JBBDNV010000130.1:0-17238 GCA_040877415.1 Pirellulales bacterium | reverse complement strand
TCTCGCTAGCGGACTAAGCTAGCGGAGGAGTTTTCTTCAGAGCCGGACATCACTCGTTTTTCGGTCTTCGCGGGCGGACGAGACTGCGCAACGTGAATGCCAGACGAATTAAAGGGACGAATTAGAGGGGACGGGAGTCGTTACGACAACCGCCGTAAGACTCCAGCCATCGAGCGTGGCTTCAGGTAATCACGGGCGACCGGCAGCGACCTCGCCGCCCCCCATGCCCTGGCCGAAAGGGTGCGTTGACGGCCGGGCAAGAATCTGATTTCTGGTAAGGTTGGGCTGTCCTTAGCCCGCGCACGGCTCCTGCTTGTGAGCCATGAGACTGGCCGTCATTTGCAGGGTCGAGCGGCCGCGGCTTACAATGCGGCTAGCGGAACTCCAGGGGCTTGTGCCTGCGTGTCCAATCGGCCCTCGAGCGTTTGCGGTTTGATCCGATCAAACGATCGTCCCTTCAATCCAAGAGGCAGGGGCATCTCCATGACTTCAGCCGCCGAATCGCTGGCCCACGAGCGGGTTGCGGAATTCACGGACCGCGTGCGGAACATTCGCGAGCAACTACACCAGGTCGTGGTCGGGCAGGACGCGACCATCGATCTTTTGCTGACCTGCGCGTTGACCGGCTCGCACGCGCTTTTGGTCGGCGTTCCCGGCCTGGCCAAAACGCTCATGGTCAAGGCGTTGGCCGCCACGTTCGATTGGCGATTCGCACGCATCCAGTTCACGCCCGACCTGATGCCCTCGGACATCACCGGCTACGAATTGCTGCAGCGCGATGCCGGGTCGCGCGAGCACTCGATGGTGTTTCGCCGCGGGCCGGTGTTTGCCAACCTCGTGCTGGCCGACGAAATCAATCGCGCCGCGCCCAAGACCCAATCGGCCCTGCTCGAGGCAATGGCCGAAAGCCACGTCACCGTCGGCGGCCAGACCTATCCCCTGGAAGAGCCGTTTCTGGTCGTGGCCACGCAGAATCCCATCGAGCAGGAAGGAACCTATCCGCTGCCCGAGGCCCAGTTGGACCGCTTCATGATGGAAATCCGCCTCGACTATCCCACCGGCCAGCAGGAAGAAGACATCGTGATGCGCACGACGGGCCGGATGCCGAAGCTGCCGGCGCCGGCTTTCGACCGGGCCGCGTTCCTCGACCTGCGCGACCTGGTGCAGGCGGTTCCGGTGCCGCAGAACGTCGCTTCCTATGCGGTGCGCCTGTGCCGCGCAAGCCGGCCGGAAGACGCGTCGGCGAGCCCGTTCGTGAAGGATTACGTCGCCTGGGGAGCCGGGCCGCGCGGCTCGCAGAACCTGGTGCTGGCGGCCAAAGCGCGGGCGCTGCTCTTGGGACGCACGACGCCGGTGGCCGACGACGTTAGCGCCGTGGCGATGCCGATCCTGCGCCATCGCGTGATCGTCAATCACCGGGCCGTGGGCGACGGCATCGCGACCGAAGCCGTGGTCGCTCGTCTGTTGGAGGAGATGGCAAAATGACCGCCGCCGTCAAAAGCCGCTTCCTCGATCTGCGGGGACTGGCGGCGTTTGAGCACATGCGCTTCACGACGCGGCACCGCATCGAAGGCGCCTACAGCGGGCGTCATCTCTCGCGAAACCAGGGAGGCGCCGGCGAATTCGTCGACTATCGCGAATACGCGGCGGGTGAAGACCTGCGCAAGCTCGATTGGAAAGTGCTGGCTCGCACCGAACGCGCCTACGTTCGCCTCTACCAGGACGAAACCAACCTGATGTGTACGCTGGCGCTCGACACCAGCCGTTCCATGCTCTTCGGCGGCCGCCGCAAATCGACCGCCGGCCGCACGAAGCTCGAATACGTCCAGTTTCTCGCCACCGCCCTGGCCTATCTGATTGCTCGCGGGCAGGATCAGGTGGGGCTGGCGCTTTTGGGCGGCCAACTGCGCGACTGGATCCCGCCCGCAGGAACGTCCAACCACGTGGCCCGGTTGCACGCCGCGATCGAATCGATCCAAACCGAGCCGGCAACCCGCATGGCGGCCGCGCTCGGCCAACTGTTCGAGCACGTCACGCGGCGGGGCGTGCTGCTGGTGGCGAGCGACTTTCTGATGGACGACCTGGACGAGCTGTTCGCCGTCTTGCGCCAGTTTCGACATCGCCAGTGGGAGGTCCTCGTGCTGCACGTCACGGATCCGGACGAAGAGCGGCTGCCCGAGGGAACCGCCTACCACTTTGTCAGCTTGGAGAACGACGGTTCGGTCGACTGTTCGCCCGCGGACGTGCGGCGCGAGTACGAAACCCGTTTCGCGGCGCACGTGGCGGCGGTGCGCAGCCTGGCCCTGGCGCTGGCCTGCGACTATCGGCCCGTTTCGACGGCGATCGACTACCTGCACGTGTTGCGCGGGTTTCTCGTGGAAAGGGCCGGGTAAGTGAGCTTTCTGCACCTATGGCCGATCTACCTGGGCATCGCGGCGGCCGTGCTGCCCGTCGTCGTGCATTGGCTCACGCGGCCGCGGCCGGTCAAGCTGCCGTTTTCCACGCTGCGCTTCGTGCGCGAAGTGGTCCAACAGCGGCGCGCCCGCCACCGCTTGCGCGATTTTGCGATCCTGGCGCTGCGCACCCTGGCGGTGCTGCTGTTGGCCTGGGCCGTTGCGCGGCCCTTGTTGGGCACGCGATCCGGGGCCGTCGCCGACGCCTCGATCAGCGTGGCGCGCGTCGTGGTGGTCGACGTCAGCCAGAGCATGGCCGCCAGCCACGGCGGAATTGAGGCTTTCGAGCGGGCACGATCCCGCGCGGCCGAATACCTGGCCCATGAGCGAGGATTGCGGGCCAACCTGATTCGCGCCGGCGCGGCCGCCACTGCGACCTTCGATGAGCTTTCCGGCAACCTGGCCGCCTTGCACGACGAGCTGGCGCGCTTGCAGGCGCAGCCCGAGCGGCTGAACGTCCAGCCGGCGCTGGCCCTGGCCGCGCGGATGCTGGCCGACGCCAAGGGCGATTCTCCCCGTCGCGAGTTGATCGTCGTCAGCGATTTTCAACGCACCAATTGGACGGCGGCCGACTTTTCGCCGCTGCCGGCGGACACCATCATTCGGCTCGAGTCGGTCGCCCCGGCCGAAACGCCGGCCAATCTGGCGATTTTACGCGTAGCCGTGCCGGGTCACCCGTTGCCAGACAGGCCCAGCCGCGTGGAGGTCGAGATCGGCAACTTTTCGCCCTCGGCCCGGCCCGTCGCTTGCGAATTGACGTTGGGCGAAGCGACCTATCGATTGGAAGGCCTATGCCCGGCGCAGGCCAAAACCGTGCTCGCCGAGGACGTCGTGCTGCCCGCTGCGGGCTGGCAAACGGGCCAGGCCCGCCTCGTCGACCAGCTCGACGCGCTCGCGGCCGACAACGTCCGCGCGTGCGTCGTCGAGGTTCACACGCCCGCGCCTTTCGTGCTCATCACCCGCCAACGGCCCGACGACGTGCGCGCGTCGAGCTTTTTCCTCGAACGCGCGTTGGCCCCCTATCTGCCTGGCGAGCGGGATGACGGGCCGCGCGTTGTGCGTATCGACCCGGGCCGAATGGACGCCGATCGACTGGCGACCGCGGAACTGGTGATTCTCGATCATCCCGGCAAGCTTTCCGTGCAATCGACGGGCATCCTGGCCGGGCTGCTGCGGCGCGGAAAGGCGATCTGGTACCTGGCCGCCGAACCGACCGACGCGGTCAACCTGAAACAGCTTGTCGACGAGGCCGGGACATCGCTGCAAATGCCGGTCGAGTTTTCGCCTCCGGAGGTGGGACGGCGGCGCCGCGATTTGTTCTGGGCGGACCTCAAGCAAAACCAGGCTCCCTTTGCGATCTTCGGCGATTCGCTCAAGAGCGCCGCCTCCTCGCTCCGATTCGCCGGCGGGCTGGCTTCGCGGCGGCTCGAGGGCGGGCTGGCCGACGACCTCGTGGCCGAATACGGCGATCGCTCGGCGGCGCTTGTGATCTCGTCGTCCGGCGCCGGCATGTTGGCCGTGCTCAACGCCGACTTGGGCAGTTCCAACCTCCCCGCTTCGCCGATGTTCGTGCCGCTCGTGGATCAACTGGTCGATCGGATGCTCGGCGATCGTCGCGGCGCCGCGCCGATCGCCAGCGGCGAGCCGATGGCCGTGTACCTGCCGGCCGAGGTTCGCGCGGCCGAGAGGCTCGTGATCGCCTCCGATGCGAAACCCGCCGACGCCTCATTGGGCGAGTTGGTCAACGAGGGACCCGGCGTCGTGTGGCGCATGACGGCGGCGGCTCCGCCGGGAATTTATCGCGTCAACCGCGATCAGCAGACCGTCTTCGCCGTGGCCATCGAGCTTCCCGCCGAGGAAAGCGACCTGCGGATGCTCGCTCGCGAAGTGCTCGAGGATCGGCTTGCCGGCGGCCGCGACGTCCGGTTTCGCGCCACCGACGAGAACGAAGATCGCGATGACCTGTGGACCTGGCTGGCCGTAGCCGCCACCCTGGCGATGCTCGTCGAGCTTGCGGTGTTGAGAATCGTTCGCGCGTGAGGTGACTGGCAGCATGACGACGCTCGTTCTCGAACCGCTGATTCCGATCGCGCTGTGGGGCTCGCTGGCCCTCGGGGCGGTTGCGCTACTGTCCTGGTACGTCGTCGATTGCGCGCGGCGGCTCGGGCGGCCGGCGGCCGGACGAGTTGCGGCACTGATGGGGCTGTCCGTGGCGCTGCCGCTTTTCGTACTGCTCAATCCCACCTGGCACGAGCGCATCCCGCCGCCCGCCGGCAAGCCGGTCTTGACGGTGCTCGTCGACGCCAGCGCGAGTATGGCCACTCGCGACATGGCCGATGACGGCAGCCGCTTTGACGAAGCCCGGCGAATCGCCGAGGCCCTCGCAGCCCGCCTGAGCGACCGCTTCGAGATTCAATTGCAAACGTTTTCGCAGGCCAGCGCGGCCGTGGAAGCCGGAGGGCTCGAAAAAATCTCGCCCCAAGGGCCGTTCACCGATTTGACCGCCGCTCTGGGCGGTGTCCTCCAGTCGGACCGTCCGCAGGGTCAGGCCGTTGTCCTGCTGAGCGACGGCATCCACAACGTCAGCGGCGAAGCGGCGGTCGTGACCGTCGCCCAGCGAGCCCGGGCGTTGACGGTGCCCATTTACGCCAAGACGCTCGGCGGGCTGGCAAACGTGCGCGACCTGGCCGTCGAGGTGCACACGCCGCAAGACCTGGCTTTCGTGGCTCAGAGAATTCCGATTCGCGTCGAGCTGGTGGCACAAGGACTGGCCGGCGCAGTGGCCCGGGTGACGCTCGTCGACGACGAGCGGGAAGTGGACCGGCGAGAGGTCATTCTGGCCGCCGAGGCCACGGCCCAGCTCGAGTTCCCCCTCCGGCACGACAAAAGCGGCGTGTTCCGCTACGAGGTTCGCGTCGCGCCATTAGAGGGCGAAGTGACCGAGGTCAACAACGCGTGCACCTATGTGCTGCGCGTCGTCGACGAGCCCATTCGCGTACTGCTGCTCGAGGGCAAGCCGTACTGGGACACGAAATTCCTGTTGCGCGCCTTGGGATCCGATCCCTCGATCGAGCTGGTGAGCGTGGTGCGCATGGCCGAAGGCCGCTATTTGCAGCGGACGCTGCGACGTCCGGCCGCCCAGACCGCCGCGGCGGACGAGCCAGCAACGGGAGCGCCTCTCTCTCAGGCGCCGCACGACAAGCCGGCGAACGTGGAAGAGCGGAATGAATCCTGGCGCATTCTTCCGGACGTCGGCGAGGTGCTCTCGGGCGCCACTTTGGGATCGTTTCAGATAGTCGTGCTTGGCCGCGATGCCGAGGCGTACTTGACCGACGACGTGATTGCCGAGTTCAAGCGGTGGCTGGCACGGGACGGAGGCTCACTCGTTTGCTTCCGCGGCACTCCGACGGTTCAAGTGAGCGAGCGCCTGGCGCCGCTGTTGCCCGTGCGGTCCACCACGTCGCGCGAGACGCGCTTTCACGTTCAATTGACCGAAGCCGGCAGAGCGTTGCGCTGGATTGGGGCGCCGCAAACCCCCGAACAGCCCGATTCGCTTTCGCGGCTTCCGAGCCTTGCCCGGCGCACCGAATCGGCCGGCACGCACCCGCTGGCGATCGTCTGGGCGGTCGGCGAGTCGGCTTCCGGAGAGCAGAGTCCCGTGGTCACGTCGATGCCGTATGGCACGGGCCGGGTCGTGGTGATCGAGGGAGCCGGCATGTGGCGCTGGGCCTTCCTGGCCCCTCAATACGACGATCAGCAACAGCTCTACGCGGCCCTCTGGCAAAGCCTGACGCGCTGGCTGGTGTCGAACACCGGTTTGCTCCCGGCGCAACAATGGGCGCTGCGCGCCGACAAAGTGCGTTTCGCGAGCACCGAGCCGGCCACCGCTTCGTTGCTTGTGCGGCAAAGCGCGCTGGCCGACGGACCGCCGAAAATCGAGCTCTCCGGCGCAACCTTGCCCCAGCCGCGCTCATTCGTGCCGCTGGCCAGCGGCGACGAGTTGGGGGCGTACCGCGTGCTGTTCGGCCAGTTGCCCGAGGGACGTTACCAGGCCGTCGTGGCGGGCAGCCCCCAGCGCGATTCGGCCGCCCGCGCGATCTTCGACGTCCGGTCGAACGTCGATGAATTCTTGCGCCTGTCGGCTAATGTAAACCTGATGGCTCGTCTCGCGCAGGCCAGCGGCGGCGCCGTATTGGACGATGCCTCCCCGCAAGAAGTTGCCGCGCGCGTCGACGAGCATCTGGCGCGCTGGCGGCCCGAACGCGTGCAAAGCACGACTGCCTGGGACCGCTGGTGGGTTTTGGTCGGCGTATTTGGCGTGTGGTCCGTTGCCTGGGGAGTGCGCCGCCGGCGCGGATTGGTTTGACGATAGGACGAACGAGGCCGCCGGTTTCCACGGTGCCGGCGGGAGACGCAACCCATGGACTCTCGATCGCTCGAACGACGATTCGCCAGGCTGCGCCGCCGCATGCTGCTGGTCAGCGGTCTGGCCGGCGTGGGGTGGGCCCTGGTGGCGGCCGCCGTCCTGCTGCTCGTTTTGGTGTGGCTGGACCTCGTGTGGGAACTGTCGCCCCCAGCGCGCATCGGCTTCGGTGCAATCGTGCTTCTGGCCGTCGCGGCGGTCATCGCCGCCCGTCTCTATGCGGCGCTGGCCGGCGCGAGCCCCGGTGCCCTCGCGCGCCGCTTGGATCGCGCCGCCAAAACCGGCGGACAAATCCTTTCCGGCTACGACCTGGCCCGGCCGGCCGCGCGGAACGCCGCCAGCGAACCCGTGACGCAAGGCCTCGCCGAGATGGCGGTCGAGCGGGCTAGTTCGCTGGCCGCGGGCGTGCCTGCCCGGCAAGTCGTACCGACGCGCGGCCTGCTGCGCATGTCGGCCGGACTGCTGGGCGCGGGACTGGCGCTTGTCGGCCTGGTGCTCTTGTTTCCCGCGCTCGCCCAAACCGAGTGGCTGCGTTTCATGGATCCGTTCGGCGATCATCCGCCGTACTCGCGCATCACGTTTCGGGTCGAACCCGGCAACGCCAAGGTGCTCTACGGCGACGGCCTCGACGTCTTTGTCACCACCCAAGGCCCGCCGACCGATCGCGTTGAGCTGGTGGTCTGGGCCGGCGACGCCGAATCCGCCGAGGATGCCGAGGTGCTGCCCATGTTTCACGAGCCGGCCGGTCGATGGCGGACCGTCCTGGCCCGGGTGACGTCCGATGCGCGCTATCACGTCCGCTCGGGCCGCTCGCGCAGCCATCAGTATTCGATCGACGTGATTACGATTCCCAAGCTCGTCGACGTGCAGTTTCGCATCACGCCTCCCGAGTATTCGCGCCGCGGCGTCTATCAGGGTCGTCTGCCGCAGGGGGGCATCGCCGGGCTGGCCGGCACCTCGGTGCAAGTGACCGCCCGCAGCAATCGGCCTCTTTCGCGCGGAAAGGCCACCGTCACGTCGGGCGGCCAGACGGCCGACTTTTCGCTCGTGCCCGGATCGTCGGAATCGGTGACCGGCTCGTTCGAGATCCGCGCGAGCGGAAAACTCGAGCTCGGCGTCACCGACGTGGACGGCCGCGACTCGTCGGAAAAGCTGGCCGCTTCGATCGTCCTGGTCCCCGATGAAAACCCGTTCATCCGCGTTCTGCAGCCGCCGGCCCACGCCTTCGCGACGCCCGAAGCGACGCTGCCGGTGAGCGTATCGGCGGAAGACGATTGCGGGATTTCGCGCGTGCAGTTGTTTCGCAGTTTGAACGAGTCGCGCGCCCTGCCCATGGAGTTCGACGTGCCGCCTCCCGCCCCGTTGCGCTACGACGGCCAGCAGGCACTGCCGCTGTCGGCCTACGGCCTCGCGCCGGGCGACGTGATCAAGCTGTTTGCGCGCGTCGAAGACAACGACCCGGCGGGCGCCAAGGGCGCGGAAAGCCCGATCGTCACCGTGCAAATCATTTCCCAACAGGATTTCGAGCGGATGGTGCGCATCCGCCAGGGACTCGAGGCTCTCTCGTCGAAGTACCGCCAGGCCGAGCGGCGGCTCGAATCGCTGGCCGCCGAACAGGAGGGTTTGCGCAAGGAGCTGGAAAAGGCGCGGGACGGCAAGTTGAGCGAGTCGGCCCGCGAAGCCCTCCGTCGGCTGTCGAAGCGGCTGCGCAAGGAGTCAGAGGATATCCGCGCATCGGCCGAGCATCTGCTGCCATTCGATTTGGACGCGGCGCTGGTGAGCCGCCTTTTGGAGCTGGCCGAATCGCTGGAGCATGAAAGCGGATCGCTCGAAGCCCTCGATCTCGAAAACCTCTCCCCCGAAGCAGCCCAAAACCTCCTGGATCAGCTCCTCCAGAAACTGGCCGGCGACAAAAAGCAGTTCGACGAGGAAGCGATCGCGCCGCTTGAGCACCTGGAGCTGATTTACCCGCTGATCGAGGACCAGTCCCGGTTTGTGGCCCTCTACGAGCAGAGTCGCGATCTGGCCCAGCGCCTGGCGTCGCTCAAAGGAATCGACCGGGCGGACGACCCGCCGGTGAAAGCCCGCATGCGCACGATGGAAGAAGAGCAGAGCCGGCTACGCGAGGCCTTGGCCGAGCTGTTGGACGATATCGAAAATCACGCCCTGCGCCTGCCCGACGACGAGCGGCTCGACGACCTGCGCGCAACCGCGCTCAGTTTCGCCGACGCCGTCCGCGCCAGCGGCGCGAGCGAGGCGATGCTCGAGGCCGAAACCGCGCTGGCCGACTTTTCCGGACCCGAAGGACACGCGGCGAGCGGGCGGGCGGCCGATATTCTCGAAGAGTTCCTGGCCAAATGCGAGGGCATGGGAAATCAAGGACAGCTCTGCCTCAAATTTCAGCCTTCGCTGGAAAGCGGACTGGGCCACACGATCGAGCAATTGCTGAACGAAGCCGGACTGGGCAGCGGCGGCATGGGCGGCGGACAGAGCGGCTACAGCACGCGCCGCAGCACGCTCGATAGTGTCGGCCTGTTTGGCAATTTGCCCGGCACGGATCAAATGCCCGGCCGAACTTCACAGCGCAGCGCTGGGGCGGACCGTTCCCAGCATCCGTCGGCCGGATCGGGCGACGACGCCGAGATCGTTTCCGGCCAAAGCGTGCGCGCGGCAGCCGGGTCAAGCGGCGCGGGCGTTCCGCCCCGCTATCGCGGCCGGGTCGGCGCGTATTTCCGCCGGATCGCCGAGGAAGGCCAACCACGTTAAAACCCTGGCCATGGCGCTCGCCTGCGAGCGCGGCCCGTACGAGGAGAAAGGTCATATGAGAAACGCGGTCAGTTTGACGTTGCTCGCGCTCGTGGCGCTCTCGTCCCTCGACACCAACCAATGCCCGGCTGCCGATCCGTCGACCACCACCGTCGGTCCGGCGAGCCCGCCCGCCGCCCGCGAGGGGCCCGTTGCCGAGCCCAAGCAAACCGGCGGCGAGCCCGACGGCATCGTGCAAGTGGCGAATCTCGTTTACGCCGGCACCAAGAGCAGCCAGTGCTTCGCCGACCATTTCCTCATCAAGGCCGAGAAGGAGACGGCCATTTCCACCAGCCGCCGCTTTCACGCCGTCAAGCTCAGCTCCGACGAGCTGTACAACTTTCCGCTGGTGATCATGACCGGCGAAGGAGCCTTTTCGCTCCCCGACCAGGAACGCGCCAATCTTGCCCGTTACGTCGAGCGCGGCGGCTTCCTGCTCGCCTCCGCCGGCTGTTCGTCGCAGGAGTGGGAACGCTCGTTCCGCAAGGAAATGGCGATCATCTTTCCCGACATCCGCCTTGAGCCGCTTTCCATGGATCATCCGGTGTTTCATACCGTGTACGACGTCTATGAGCTTTCCGGCCCCCACGGCAAGCCACGCCCGCTGGAAGGGATCCTGATCGGCGGCCGACTGGGCGTGTTGTACTCGCAAGACGGCCTGAACGACACGCAGCATACGCAAGGCTGCTGCTGCTGCGGGGGCAACGAAATCGTCAACGCCATCGAAATCAACGTCAACGTCCTGGCATACGCGCTGACCTATTGACGCGTCACCATGCGCGATTCGTTCTTAACGCACCGACTCTGGCTGCCGATCTTGATCGCGGCGTCGTCCTGCGCTTGCAACCTGCGCGGCGACGCGGCCGCCAGTCGCGGCGTGTCGCTTGTTGTCAGCGGCGACACCGCGGGCTGGATCACGCCGTGCGGCTGCGCGTCGCGCCAATCGGGCGGTCTGGCCCGGCGCGGCGCGTTTGTCGAGCGGTGCCGCCAAACCGACGACGTCGTGGTCGCCGACGTCGGCGGCACGCCAAGCGGCGCGTCGCCCTACGACGTCGAAAAGTTCACCGCGATCCTGCGCGGCGAAATGGCCATGGGCACTAGCGCCCACAACGTCGGCGGCGCCGAAGCGGAGTTGGGTCCGACCCGGCTGCGCGCGATTGCAAGGCAAACCGGCGCTCCGCTGGTCTCGGCCAACGCGCGGGACGCCGACGGCGGCACGATTGCGCCGGCAGTGCGCGTGGTGGCGGCGGGCGGTCGCCGGCTGGCCATCGTCGGCGTGCTGTCGCGGAAATTCGCCACGCAGGAGATCCGGGTCGCCGAACCGGCCGCCGCCGTCTTGGAGGCGCTGGAAGGCGTCCAGGGCGGCTACGACGTGGCCGTGGTGCTGGCTTACCTGCCTCCCGATGAGCTCGAGCTGCTCGCGCGTGCGGTGCCCGAAGCCGATCTCATCGTCGGCGGCCCCACGATTCAAACGCTCGAGCCCCGCCGCTTTGGGCCGACCCTGCTGGCGGCCGTCACCAACAAGGGCAAGTTCGTCGCGCGGTTTCGCGCGCCCGGCGACGGGGCCAGCCGTTCATGGCGATGCGAAATCGTCGAAATGGACGACCGTTTGCCCGACGACGCGCGGCAACTGGAAAACCTCGCCAGGTTTCGCCAAACGCTGCGCAAGCGCGATTTTACCGCTGGCGAAACTTCGTTCCGTGCCCCCCTGCCCGCCCAGGTGCCGGACAACTACCACGTCGCCGGAACCAACGCTTGCCGGCAATGTCACCAGGGCGACTGCAACCAGTGGAGCGAGTCAAAACACGCCCTAGCCTGGGCCACGCTCGAAAAACGCGCCGCCGACGTCGATCCCTTCTGCCAACAATGTCATACCACCGGCTATGGATTGCCCGGCGGATTCGCCTCGAAGGCCAAGAGCGCCGAGCGCGTCGCGGTCGGCTGCGAGAGTTGCCATGGGCCGGCGACCGCCCACGCGACCCGCCCCGAAATCCGCACGACGTACCTGGCTCGCGATCAATGTCTGCGCTGCCACGACCGCGAAAACAGTCCGGCGTTCGCGTACGATGACTACTGGCAGCGGATTCGACATGGAAACGATCCGCCGGCGGACCGTCCCGACCAGGTTCGAGCACTTACGAAGGAGATTGTGCCATGAGGCGGCGCACGACGCGACTGTGCTGCATCATCATCGCGGCGGCGGCCGCCGCGCGGGCGCCGGCTCGCGCGCCGGACGAAGCGCCCGAGGCCGTCGACGCCCATCGCGCGGCCGAAAACGCCGAGTCGACAGAGTCCGCGCCGGCGCCGCAAGGTTTGATCAAGCGCCGCGTGCCGAACGAGCAGGCAATCGCCTGGCCGCAAGGCCTCGCCGACGCGCGCGGCCGCGCCCAGGCCGACGGAAAGCCCCTTTTGGCCCGCGTCGGCTCCGCATCGTGCCCTTGGTGCGAGAAACTCCTCGAGGCCATCGAAACGCCCCAGGTGCAGGAACAATTGAAGCGCTGGACCCTCGTCTACGTGGACGCCGACCGTTCGCCGGGCGAAGCGCGGCAATTGGCCGCCGGCGCGATTCCCGCGCTGCGCGCGATCGACGCGTCCGGCAAAGTGGTCGCCGCGCACGAAGGCTATCTCGAACGCGACAAGCTCGTCTCCTGGCTCGCCGAATCGTTCGATCGCGCCCGGCTTAAGCGGCCCGAAGTGCTCGCGGCCGGCGCAGACCTGGAAGAAGCCGACCTCGACGAGTTGATCGACTTGCTCCAGTCGCCCGACGTTATCGAGCGCGAGGCGGCGCTGCGCCGGCTGATGCCCCATCCCGGGTTGGCTGCCGCCGGGGTCGTCAAGGCTTTCGGCCGCGGAAAGTTGGCCACGCGGCTCTCGGCGCTGGAGCTACTGGGTCATTGGCGGGCTCCGATCGAAGGAGTCGATCCCTGGCGACCCGAGACCATCACGGCCGAGCGCGCCGGGGCGCTCGCCGCGTGGGCCGAACAGGTAGACGGCGACGAGCCGCCGGCCGCGGCGGAACTTTCCGACGACCAATTGCAGCTCGCCGCGCGAGAGATGGACCGATTGACCAAGGTCGACGATGCCGACGTCGAGGCCATCGTCGAGCGCCTCGTGCGACTTGGCCCGGCGCTAAAGCCGCTGGTTGCCGAGTCGCTCAAAACGGCCCACGACGACCGCGCGCATCAGCGCCTTCTGCTCCTGCGCTACCGGCTCGTCGCCACCGACGCGCTGGTGCTCGATTGGCCGGGAGGGCTGGCGCGCCTGGCGTCGGGCGACGTGAACGTCCGCCATCAAGCCGCCTCGCAACTGGTCGAGCGGGCGACCGCCGCCGATGAGGCCTTGCTGCTGGAATTGTTCGCCGATCCCGACGCGCTGGTGCGCGAGATCAGCCTGCGCGGATTGCACAACGTCGCGGCCGATGCCTCGTCGAGCGCGCTGGTCAAGCTGCTGGAAGATCCGGAGCCGAACGTCCGCGCCGCGGTGCTCAAGCAACTGGCCGAGTCGCCCGACCCCGCGCTCAGTCCCAGGATCGCCGCGTATCTCAAAACGGAAGCCGACCCCGATCTGGTGGTGCACGGCATTCGCGTCCTGAGAGAAGCCAAGACGTCGGGCAATTTGATCGAACTGCTCAGGCACGAAAGCTGGCAGGTCCGGGCCGAAGCCGCCGAAGCCCTGGGCGGACTGGCGTCCGAGACCCCCGATGAGGAGGCCACGGCGGACATGTACGTGGCCCTCATCGAAACGTTGTCGGATCCCGACCCCTTTGTCGTCAGCCGCGCCGTCGGCGGGCTGCGCTCGTCGAACCTGGCCGCGGCGATCGAGCCTTTGGTCAAAGCCGTCGCGAATCATCCCAACCTGGCTGCCGACGTGATCGAGACGCTGGCCGACGGCCCGCTGCGCGACAAGGCCAAAGCCGTCTTGCGGCGTTATCTCGAGCACGATGATCCGCGGGTCCGCGCGCAGGTGATCGGCGCGCTGGCCAAAGCGGATGCCGACAGCCCGGACGAACTGGTTCTTGGCGGCTTGAAGGATCCCGCGCCGCTGGTGCGCACGGCGGCTGCCAAGGCCCTGCTGCAATTGTGCAATCTGAATCTGCCCGGCGGCGGGTCCGCTTCCACCGCGAGCCATGGCCTTTTCTCGAATCCCTTTGCGGCGGCCGCCGACTTCCTGCTTGACCGAGGCGTTCGGGCGGCGCCAAGAACCAGAAAGTCGAAAGCAGACGGCGACGAGGCGGCCGGCGCGGATACCGACGGTGCAAGCCAAGA
Source organism: Pirellulales bacterium (assembly GCA_040877415.1). GTDB lineage: Bacteria > Planctomycetota > Planctomycetia > Pirellulales > PALSA-1355 > JBBDNV01. The sequence continues at coordinate 3,292 of JBBDNV010000130.1, read as the reverse complement.
CGACGGGGAGCTGCTCGCATTTCAGAGCGGCAAAGGTCGCGCGAAATGGATGCAAGACGCGATTGAGCCGCTTGAGAAAATGCTCGAGGCCGAGTCCGATTCCGAGGGCCGGCTGGCGGCCGCGCTGGCGCTCGTGCCGCTGGGCCGCGACGCCCGGGCCATGCCCGTCGTGCGCCAAATCGTCCAGTCGAACGCAGCCGCGCTGGAAGAGGCCGCCGGAGCGTTGCCCTGGCTGGTATGGGCCCAACGACTGAAATTTTTCGACGAGCTCGTGGCGCGAGAGCCCGACGAAAACCAATTGCGGGCAATCGCCCAGGAATTCCTGGTGCGCGACGGCGACCGGGCCGTCGAGCGGCTGTGGCAGCTTTTGCAGGGCGACGATCAGAAGCCGGCCCTGGCGATGGCCATTGGGCAGGTGGTCATGAGCGCGTACGACAATTCAAATCCGACGAGCGGCGACGGCCCCAAGCTGGACAAGGATCAGCTCGCGGAACTGACGAAATATGCCCGCGACGGGACGGCGTGGCAGAAAAATGTCGCCCTGGCCAGGTTGGTCGACGGGTCGCCCGAGGATGCCGCCCAGCTTGCCCGCAACGTCTACGAAAATCCCCAGACCTCCGCGCCATTTCGCCACGACGCGCTGCAATTGCTGTTAGCGAGTTTAGAGCAAAAGGAGGCTCAACGGCTCGCGGTCAAGGAGATTGCCTCCCTCGATCCCGCGATCCGCAAGCTGGCCATGCTCTATTTGGCCCGGGGACCGACGGCCTTGAATGCCTTGCGCGACAGACTGCAAGTTCACTCCTCGTTTGCATACTACGCATCGCTAACCGGAGAGCCGATTACCGTCGAGCCGCCGGCGAATATCAGCGAAGAAACCCTCGCGCCGCTTCTGGCCGATTCCGACGAAGAAGTCGCGGCGGCCGCCGGCTACCTGCTGGTTCTATTGGGCAATCCCGACGGTTTGCCGAAGCTGGCCGAAGTCTGGCGCCGCCACAAGACCGGCAACAACTGGACCGTGCCGCTCTACCAGGCGATCGCCACGCTCGACGACGATCGCCACGCGCCGCTGTTGGCGGAAATCAGCCGGCATCTTTCCGATTTTGACAAGCGGCAGTTTTATTGGACGATCCGCTCCATGCACGGCCCGGCGGTGTTGAAACTGCGAAAAAAAATCCGCGACGAAGTCGGCATGGACAACTTGCGATAAGATCCGAAATTCCAGCGTCAATGCCCCCGGCGTTCCCCACCCACTTTTCACAGAGGGAGATCGGCGATGAACCTTCACTGGACCCTGCCAGCCGTCGCGGCACTGCTTTTGACGGCGTCGCTGGCCCCCACGCTTAACGCGCAAGCTTTCTACGGCAACTCGAACAGCACGGTCTCGGGCACGGGCATGGAAGTCATCAAGCGCCAGCCCGGGTTTTTGCGGTTGCAAATCGAGCTTTCGGCCAAGGCCGCGACCCTGGGCGAGGCCCTGAAAAAACTCAACGCTCGACGCGACGCCGCCCTCGAGCAGTTGGCCAAAATGTCGAGCGAAAAAGAGACCATCGAGGCGGGCGCCCCGCATATCGACACCGCCGGCAACGACCGCCAGCGCCAGATCGAGATGATGGTGCAACAGCGCCTGCGCCAGCGAAGCAAAAAGAGCAAGAAGCCCGACAAAAAGCCGGTGACCGTCGCCCTCTCGCTCAAGGCGGAATGGACGCTGAAAGGTGCCACCGCCGACGAGATACTGCTGGAAGCTCACCAGATCGAAGAGAAAGTGCGCGCGGCCGACCTCTCCGGAAAGGATTCCGAAGAATCGACGGCCGAGGACGAGGAGCTGACCGAGGAAATGGCCGACCAGATATCCATGTACGAGAATGCCAACCAGCCGAAGCCCGGTGAACCGTACTTCATTTACGTGAGCAAGATTTCGCCCGAGGAGCGCGCTAAGGCGATGGCCGCGGCCTTTGCCAAAGCCAGGCAACAGGCCGAGCAGCTCAGCCAGGCTGCCGGCGCCGAGCTGGGGCCCTTGAGCGGTCTATCGGCCACCGCCACCAACCCGTTCAATTACGGATACAACTCGCCGTTCGCCGGAACGAATCAGTTTTTGACGCAATTGATGTCGCAGCAAAACGAACAGGGAGCCAACGACATGGCCGAAGCCGTAGGCGCGCAGCCCGGTCAGGTCGTGCTGCCGATCAACGTCATGGCCTCGTTTCAGCTAGGCGCATCAAAATAACGCGCGAACTCGGATCACTTGCTGCCCCGTCGCAGACGTTCGGCCCGGCCTTTGGCCCAATTGCGAAGGGCCGACAATCGCTGTTCCCCTTTGAGGAAATAGAGAGCGTCCAGCGAATCGAAGTGTTCGCGGTAGCGCTCGCGCTTGACCTGTTCCCACCCGGCCCGCGGGTGGACCTTGCCGAGCGAAACAAGCTTCGCGGTCAAGGCGTCGGCCAATAGCTGGTGGCCCTCTACGCTCGGATGAACGTGGTCCACCAGCCAATCCCCTCCCACGATCTTGTCGGTGCTGCGCTCTTCGAAAAGCTGTTGGGCGTCCACCAGCGGCGTGCCCGTGTCGTCGGCAATTTCCAGCACGGCCTCGTTCATCTCTTGCAGGATGCGCAGCGGGCAGACGTCGAGGTCTTTGGCCTTGATGTAAGCGTCTCGGGACTGGTCCAATTGCCCCGCCGCTTGATAACAGCTCGCCAGGTTGTAGAAACAGCCGGCGTGCAGGGGGTCGATCCGGCAGGCCCGCTCGAACAATCGTATCGCCTTTTGCAAATCGTAGTTTCCGCGGCGAGAATGCGCGTGCGCCGCTTCGCAAATCGATTCCCATTCTCTTAGCTCCGCGGGCGACAGATCGGCGCCGTGCTCGGATTTGAACGGCGGCGAGTCGCAAAGATTGCTGACCGGGTTGATGAGAATCATGTCCACCCCCGCGTCGCGGGCCATCCCGACCATCCGCCGCAGGTTGAAGCGGTATTGGGCGACGACGCCGCTCTTCCACGCGTCGTCGCGATGATACTGTTCCAACCCGCCGCGATAGTCCAACAGCGCGTCGACCTCGGTCGGCAGGATCGGCCGGCTCTCGGGCGGATCGGCCGACAAGACCCCCTGCAAACGCAGATATCCTTCCCGCAGCAAGGTAAACGTCCGCAGCCGCGACGCCGCATCCAGCGAGGCGTTCAACAGCCGGCCGCGGCTGGCGACGTGATCGAACGTGCGGCTCTCCAGGAACTCGTTGTGTCCGACGCAAAGTACGACCAGGTCGGGCTCGTAGCGCAGCACTTCCTCCAGTATCGGCACC
>JBBDNV010000129.1:0-17368 GCA_040877415.1 Pirellulales bacterium | reverse complement strand
GCAGCGCCTTCTGGAACGATTCCTTGAACGTGCGGCCGATGGCCATCGTTTCGCCGACGCTTTTCATCTGCGTGGTGAGCTGCGGATCGGCCTCGGGAAATTTTTCGAACGCGAACCGCGGCACCTTGGTCACCACGTAGTCGATCGTCGGCTCGAAACAGGCCATCGTTTCGCGCGTGATGTCGTTGGGCAGCTCGTGCAGCCGGTAGCCCACGGCCAGCTTGGCCGCGATCTTGGCGATCGGAAACCCCGTGGCCTTGGAAGCCAGGGCACTCGAGCGGCTGACGCGCGGGTTCATTTCGATGACGACCATCCGGCCCGTCTTCGGGTGCGTGGCGAACTGGATGTTCGAGCCGCCGGTCTCCACGCCGATTTCGCGAATCACCGCCAGCGACGCGTCGCGCATCCGCTGGTATTCCTTGTCGGTGAGCGTCTGGGCCGGGGCCACCGTGATCGAATCGCCCGTGTGTACTCCCATCGGGTCAAAGTTTTCGATCGAGCAGATGATCACGACGTTGTCGTCGGCGTCGCGCATCACCTCCATCTCGTACTCTTTCCAGCCGATGATCGCCTCTTCGATGAGCACCTCGTGCACCGGCGAAGTTTCCAGGCCGCGGCCCACGAGCTGGTCGAACTCGCCGCGGTTGTAGGCTATGGCCGAACCGCTGCCCCCCAGCGTGAAGCTGGGCCGAATGACGCACGGCAGGCCGATGTCGGGCAGAAGCTTCCGCGCTTCGTCGAGGGTCTTGACCGTATTGCCGCGGCACACTTCCAGGCCGATCCGCTCCATGGCCTCCTTGAACTCGAGGCGGTTTTCGGCCTTCTTGATCACCTCGGGCCGGGCCCCGATCATCTCCACGCCGAACTTTTTCAGAATGCCGTGATCGTCGAGCTCCACGGCCAGGTTCAAGGCCGTCTGGCCGCCGAGCGTGGGCAGCACCGCATCGGGCCGTTCGATCTCGATGATTTTGGCCACCACTTCCCAGGTCAACGGCTCGATGTACGTCCGGTCGGCCATGCCCGGATCGGTCATGATCGTGGCCGGATTGGAGTTCACCAGCACCACCTCATAGCCCTCCTCGCGCAGCGCCTTGCAGGCCTGGGTGCCGGAATAATCGAACTCGCAGGCCTGACCGATAACGATCGGGCCGGAGCCGATGAGCAGGATTTTGTGCAGATCGTCGCGACGCGGCACGGATGGATGACCTTGGAGCGAAAACGTCTCGTTTCGGCGGCCCCTACGCCATCGCAGGCTTCAGTCGCCGACTAAAATCCCTCAAGGATAGCATGCTTTGGCGGCACCGTTCAAGTGGCTGACGCGCAGCGATACCGTTTGCAAATAGTGTTCGGCGCGCAAAAACGGCCCCGGGTAAAGAATCTCCGGGGCCAGACGCTCGATGTCTTCAGACTCTCATGGACCTCGACTACAATGTTTTATTCTAACGCCCGACGAGCGCATGAAAAAGCCCCGTCATCGGGACCCTGCGTCAGCCACGGTTCCGACCGCCAACCCGATACAAAACGGCGAAGAGAATCGGACAGGATGAACAGGACACTACAGGATGACGACAATCAAGAAATCCTGTCGATCCTGTTCATCCTGTCAAAAACCGTCGTCTGCGTCGATCCGGCGTGGCGCTACCCAAACAATTCCGATAGCACGCGCCCTTCTGAAATGCGATGGGGGCGGTTCTCGCGGTCGTGGACCGTGCTCTCGGGCGGGATACCCAGGGCGTGGTACATCGTGGCGATGACGTCCTCGGGCGCGACGGGATTCGTCTTGGGATAAGCCGCGTGCTGGTCGCTGGAGCCGTATACCTGTCCGCCGCGAATGCCGCCGCCGGCCAGCACAACCGACTGGCACGCGCCCCAATGATCGCGACCCTGCTGGTTGTTGATCTTCGGCGTGCGGCCGAACTCGCCGAGCATCACCACCAGCGTTTCGTCCAACAGGCCACGGCCCTGCAAATCTTCGAGCAACGCCGAATAGGCCAGGTCCAGCGGCGGCAGGCAATACTTTTCCTTCAGCATCTGGAAGCCGGTGATGCCCCCCAGCGAGCCCGTGCCGCCGTGATTGTCCCACACGTTGGCTACGTTGCCGTCGGGACAGATATACGACCACACGACCGTCACCAGCCGCACGCCCGCCCCCACGAGCCGGCGAGCGAGCAAAAAGCTTTCGCCGTATTCGTTGCGCCCGTAGCGGTCGCGCAACGCGTCGCTTTCGCGCTCCAGGTTGAACGCCCCGCGAGCCTCGGGCGAAGTGAGCATGCGAAACGCCTGCTCGCGAAACTGCTCGAGCCCGGCGGCGCCTTTGATCGGCCCGCGCTTCTGCACCACGCGGTCGTGCTCTTCCAAGAGATTCAACAGCCCGAAGCGGGCTTGCAGCCGCGTGGAGTCGATGCCGTCGAGCAGGTCCAGGCTGTGCGGCGGAGCCTTGTTCACTTCGCCCGGCGGCTTGAGCTCCATTGGATCGTGCTGGGCCCCCAGGAACCCGGCGTACGTGCCGGTATAGATGACGCCGTCGTGCCCGATCGGGCTGGGAATGGTGACGGCAGCCGGCATGGCCTGCGGCGGACTGAAATAGGACACGACCGCGCCTGTGTTGGGAAAATCGTGGCGATTGCGTTGATTGCGCGGCACGGCCAGCGTGTTGTTGATCTTGCCGGTCAGCGTGTGGTACACGCCCACCTCGTGCGCATTGCTCGGATGGGTGTACGAGCGGACGATCGCCATCTTGTCGGTGTGCTGGGCGATCCGGGGCATCTGGTCGCAAATGCGGATGCCCGGCGTGACGGTGTCGATCGGCGCGAACTGGCTGCGAATGCCTTCGGGCGCCAGTGGCTTGAGGTCCCACATATCCTGCTGCGGCGGCCCGCCCCACAGATAGACGAGGATGCAGCTTTTGGCCCGGGCCCGTAGTTCCGGCGTGGCGAAGGCCCGTTCGGCCTGCAAGAGATTCGGCAGAGCCAAGGCCCCCAGCCCGGCCTGGCCGAGCCGGATCATCGCATCGCGACGGTGGAGCATGGCAATCGCCCCCCAAGAGGACAAGCTCTGGCAAAGTATCAACCGCCGCTTATCTTACCGCGTGTGCCCGCTGAACAAAAGCATCCGCCCTAAAATCCACAAAAGAGCTAACCACCAAGGCACCAAGGGCACCAAGACGGTAAAAGACAACTACAACGACACAAAGCGCACGACGTCCTGCAATTCAGAATCTCGTCGCGCTCGTCGTGTTGGTCGTGGTCCTTTTGAACTCTTTTCTTGGCGTTCTTGGTGCCTTTGTGGTAAACAATCTTTCTTCATCGCTTGTTAAATCTTTTCACCAAGGTGTGTAGGAAACCGCTCCCATGCCAAAACTCATCAATCGCAAATTCACGCTCGCTTCCCGCCCCGTCGGCATGCCGAAGGAATCGGACTTCAAGCTTGTCGAGGCCCCGGTGCCCGAGCCCAACGCCGGCGAGATGGTCGTCAAGTCGCTCTATATTTCCGTCGATCCCTACATGCGCGGGCGGATTCGGGATGCCAAATCCTATGCGGCGCCGGTCGAAATCGGCGCGGTGATGGTCGGCGGCGCCGTGGGCGAAGTGATCGCATCGAACAACTCGCAGTTTCAGCCGGGCGACGTCGTGCAGGGGGATTTCGGTTGGCAAGAGTATCCCCTTTCCAACGGTAAGGGCGTGCGCAAGATCGATCCGTCGATCGCGCCCATCTCCACCTCGCTGGGCGTGCTGGGAATGCCGGGGCTAACCGCTTACTTCGGCCTCTTGGACATCGGCCAGCCCAAGGCGGGCGAAACGCTCGTCGTCTCCGGCGCCGCCGGCGCCGTCGGCTCGCTGGTGGGCCAGATCGCCAAAATCAAAGGCTGCCGCGCTGTCGGCATCGCCGGCACCGACCACAAGGTGCGCTACCTGGTCGACGAGCTGGGCTTCGACGGCGCGTTCAACTACCGCTCGACGAAAAACTACGTCGAGAAACTCAAGGAGCTATGCCCGAGGGGAATTGACGTTTATTTCGACAACGTCGGCGGCACGGTGACCGACGCCGTGATCCCGCTGTTGAACGTGAAAGCCCGCCTGGCGATCTGCGGGCAGATTTCGCAATACAACCTGGAAAAACCCGAGACCGGCCCGCGCTGGCTGGGGGCCCTGATCGTCAAGCAAGCCCGGGCCGAAGGTTTTTTGGTGTTTCAATTCGCCGACAAGTACCAGCAGGGGATCGCCGAAATGGCCGGCTGGATCCGCGCGGGCAAGCTCAAATACCGCGAAGACATCGTCGAGGGTTTTGAGAACCTTCCCCAAGCCTTCATCGGCCTGTTCTCCGGCGACAACACCGGCAAGCGCCTGGTGAAGGTGTAGGTCAGGCACCCCGTGCCTGACGTTCGAAACTGGTGAAGGTGAAGGTGTAGGTCAGGCACCCCGTGCCTGACGTTCGAAACTTGGTGCCTGACATCCCAAACCAACCGCCAGCCGATCGGACGATCAACCCATGTCCGACTATCGACGGTACTTTGTCCCCGGTGGAACATACTTCTTCACTCTCGTGACAGCCAAGCGTGCGCCTCTATTCTCAAGCGATCTGGAAGCGCATTTCGACTACATCCACTACAACCCGGTGAAACATGGATTGGTGCGCTCGCCGCGCGACTGGCCCTGGTCGACGTTTCATCGTTGGGTGCGCGCGGGACACTACAATTCCACCTGGGCGGCGGCACCGGACGAAAAACGATTGCCTGGCGGAGCGGGTGAATAACAGGCTGTCAGGCACGGCGTGCCAGACCTTCGCCTTTCAGCGGCCCTGGACGGCTAACATGATGCCGAAGAGAAGCCTCGTTGAGAGCAATAGGATGACCATTACGATAATCGTCGTCCGTTCTGAACCTAGAGGCCCAGTTCACGTAGTCAGGCACGGAGTGCCTGACCTACGCCTGCTGAACCGTCGCGGAATCGATGATGTGATTTGTTCGTCATCGGCGATCTGGTACTTATCGCGAAGTGCTTTGACCGCCTCGTCCAAAGGCACTCCTTCGCCGCGCTCAATCGACGCCAGCCCCTCGCGAACCGCCTCGACCGTTTCAGACTCCTCGCGCAGCAGTTCAACCGCGTGGTCGAGCGCCTGGCGTCGATCGGGAAAGCACCCAGACGCGACGAGCATTTCCACAAAGGCATCTTTTTCAGGTGATAACTCGCTGGCCACTGGATGATTCCCTCCAGCGCACAATCGTACTATGGGGCCCGATCTTGCGTCAAATGTCTACGAATTCCCCTTTGGGAAAAAGTTCGGTGCCAGCCGCCCCACGCCGCGCTTGGCCAAGGTGCTGAGGTCGACGATTTCGGCGCGGTTGCCGGCGGCGCGCACCAGCTCGCAGATCATGTCGATCGTGCGAAACTTGGGATCCGTGACGTACAGGCACGACGGGTGGCCCAGAAAATCGTAGGCCGCGCGATTCTCGATGGCCCAGGTGACGCCGCGGCGCACAGCTTCCAAAAACCATTCGAGCTGCCAGCGGCCGCCGCGAAAAGCCGTGATGTCGGAGGGCGCGCTCATCGGCACTTCGACCAGCCCCGTTTCGTACTCGAACGGCTGCGCTACTGCCCCGGCGGTGACGATCGAATCGTACACCTCGGCCGTCGGCCGGGTCATTGGCTCGCCAAGCGCGTGCGGCGGATACAGGCTGCTGGCCCAGGTAAAGCCCGACTCCAGGATCATCCGCTGCACGTCCGCGCGATCGACAAGCCCCTTGGAAAAACCGCCCGGCGTGCGAAACCCGGCCGCTTCGACGCCCACGCGCGTCTTGAGCGCCACGCTCGCCAGGCGAATGTTCTCGCGAATCACGTCCGCCGGCGAGCGGCCTTCGATCAACCACGGCGAGCGGCGAAAGCGAAACTGGATGTCCTCGGGCCTCGTGGCCGTCACGTTCACGTGATCGTACGTGTGATTGCCCACCGGGTGCCCGGCCGCGACGATTCCCCGCAGCCAGTCGACGTCCTGTTGCTCGAACACCCGGCCGACCGCGAACGAGTGCAGCACGCCGCCGGCCGCCTTGACGCGGCGGCAGGCTTCGACCGCGTAGCGCTTCGTCTCGTCGTTGAGATTTCCTTTCTCGTAGTCCCAGCGCGTCTCTTCCCACACAGGGAAGTTTCGGCTCATCTCCAGATCGAGCGTGATGGCGATTTGCGCCTTCGGCGGCTCGTCGCTCGGTTCGCCGGCGCGCAGCGCATCGCGGCAAATCAATCCCCCGCCCGCGGCAACCGCCGACGAAAGAAACCGCCGCCGCGTTGTCCGCGTCTCGCTCTTCTTCTTCTTATTCATCCTTCATCCTTCTGCCTTCTGCCTTCTGCCTTCATCCTGCCTTCATCCTTTCACTTCGCATCGCTCTGCAAATAAATGAACAGGTCCCGCAGCTCCTGCGGCGCCAGCGGCGTCAAGATATTCTCGGGCATCAGCGAGACGGCCGATTCGCTGATCGTTTCGATCGCTTCGCGGGCAACCGTCGCCCGCTCGTTCTTGGCCCCCAGCAACGTGACGCTGCCGGGGCCCTGCTCCACCAGCAGGCCGCTGAGCACGCGGCCGTCGGTCGTCTGCACGAGAAAATTCTGATATTCGCGGCGCACGACCGCGCTGGGGTCGACGATCGTGGCCAACAGCTCGGCCGTGTTCTGGCGGTTGCCGCGCGTCAACTCCGGCCCGATCTCGTTCCCTTCGCCAAACAGCCGATGGCACGTGCCGCAATGTTTGACAAAAAGGGCCTTGCCCGCCTGAGGATCGCCGCCGCCGGCCCGCAGGTCGTTGTTGATGCGCCGCATTTCGGCCAGCCGCTCCTCGGGCGTGCCGCTTTGAATCGTGCCCCAATGTTTTTTCACCAGCGCGTCGAGTTGCGGATTCTTGTGCAGGGCCACGATGCGCAACTGGTCGACCGCAATGTCCTTGGACGTGAACCCGCCGCGGTCGACCAGCTCGAGCAATTCGAGCGCCCAGGCTTCGCGCGCCAGCAGCACGTCGCAAGTTCTGGCCCGCAGCTCCGGCTCCATGGCGGGGAGCTTTTCGACGAGAATGGCCGCGATCCGCTCATCGTCGAATCGCGCCAACGCGTCGAGTGCCGCCAAACGAAGCGCCTGCGATGCGCCGGCGTCGATCAATTTCACGAGCGGCTCGATTGCCGGCGGCCCGCCGACTTCGCCGAGCGCTTCGACCGCCTCGATGCGCTGGGCCTCGGGCATCCGCCCGTCGGAGGCGATCGCGATGGCCCGGTCATGTGCCTTGGCACGACCGAGGCGCGCCGCCAGCCGCACCAGCGTCACGTCGGTCGTGTCGTCGTGCCAGGCCCGATCGATTTCGGCGGCAAGCTGGGGCGGAATGTCGCGGGTGCGCTCGATTTGTTTTTGGGTGTTACCGCTAAGCGGGGCCAGATCGGCAAACAGCGAGCCGGCATCTGGGCCGAGCGTCGCCGAACGGTCTTTGAGCCCCTGGTCGAGTGCCGCCAACATCCGCCCGCGCCCCGGCTCGGGCGCAGCGGCCAGCAGCGCTGCGCACGCCAGATAGCCGGCCTCGGTATTTTCGGCGGCATAGCGGCGCACAAGCCACTCCATGATCACGTCACGCGCGATCGGCTGTTCCCATGCTTCGGGCCGCGCGAACATTGACAAGATCCCTTTGCGCGCCGAAATCGCATGCCGCTCCACGGCCCACCACAAAAGCAGCGGCACCAGCGGATCGCCGGCATCTTCGCGGTACGCCAGCAATGGCTCGATGATCGCCAGTGCTTGCTCGCTCGGCAATCGCTTGGCCGTCGAGGCCAGTTGCGCCCGCACGGCCACTCTCTCGTCGAACCTCGCGATTTCCGATAACCGCAAAGCCAAGAACGGCGACACGCGCTCTTCGTCCCCCAGCAGCCGCACGGTCCACCATCGCACGTCGGCGCTGCCGTGAGAGAGCAGCTTGTCGGCAAACGGATCCGACAGCCCGCCGCTAACGTACAAAGCCCACAGCGCTTCGAGCGCCAGGTGCTCGTCCTGGCTTTCCATGACGATCGCGCGCAAGGGCAGGATGGCCTCCGGATCGCGGCGATCGGCCAGCACGCGCCGGGCTTTGCGCACATACCAGTCGTTCTTGTGGCCCAAAAGTTCGATGAGCTCGGCGGTGGATCGCGACGCCACGTCGACCTTGGACGGGGAAATGACTCCCGTCCGCTTTTTCGCGATGCGGTAGATGCGGCCGTTGGTGCTGTCCCATTGGGCGTCGGGATCGGGATGGGCGGTGCGCTGGTCGTGCCAGTCGCAAACGTAGATCGCGCCGTCGGGCCCCGCGGTCACGTCGCTGGGCGCGAACCAGGTGTCGCCGGCCAGCAATAAGTCGCCGGCGTGGCTGGCCGAAAACGTGGAGCCGCGCGGATCGAGGTCGTGCCAGTAAACGGCATGGCCCAGCAAGTCGGCGCCGATGTACTTGCCGCGAAACGCATCGCCCAGAGTGTCGCCTTGATAGACGATGCCGCCGACCGTCACGTGTCCGCCGCGCAGGTTCTTGTGCGGCACGTGCTCAAAATAGCCGAACGCATACGGGTTGTGCAGCGCTCCGTGCTTGCCGAACTGTTTCCAGTAGTAGGCCCCCTGCACTCCGTGCAGCATGGCGTAGCCGCCATAGTTGGTCGAATAAAACAGGTTTCCTTGCGCATCGAAGTCGAGCCCCCACGAGTTGCCGCCCCCTTCGCAAAACAGCTCGAAGCGGCGAGTGATCGGATGATAGCGCCACACGCCCTGCTGAAACTCGAGGCCGCCGATGTGCGCCGTCACGGTGCTTCCCTGGCAGCCGTAGAGCCAGCCGTCCGGACCCCAGGTGAGCGAATTGGCCACCGAATGCGCGTCTTCGATGCCGAAGCCGGAAACGAGCACCTCCGGGTCGCCGTCGGGAACGTCGTTGCGATCGCGGTCCGGATAAAACAACAGATAGGGCGCTTGCACGACGAACACTCCGCCGTGCCCGAAGGCCAGCCCCGTGGCCAGATTCAAGCCGTCGACAAAATCTTTGCACCGATCGGCCCGGCCGTCGCCGTCGGTGTCCTCGAGAATCGTGATGCGGTCGGCTCCGCGCGGACCGCGGGGCGGCGGATCGGGCACTCTGTCGTATTGGGTCCGCGAGTAGCGGTCCACCTTGGTCCGCTTCAATCCGGCGGGGTTCGGATACTGCAAGTACTGAATCACCCACAACCGTCCGGCGTCGTCGAACTCGATCGCCACCGGCTGGCGCACCAGCGGCTCGGCGGCGACCAGTTGCGCTTCGAGTCCCTCGGGCACCGTCATGTGCCGCGCCGCTTCCTCGGGCGGGTAACCTTGGGCAAACGCGCGCGGAGCAAGCCAACTGGTGGCCAAAAGGGCAGCAATCGGCCAAAAACAGGACGGAAATCTTCGTGCGGCTCGGGTCGGCATGGCAACCTCAAAGCTAATCGCTGGCGCTGGCAGCGTAAATACTCAAGCCGCCGCGGCGGCGCTTCGGTGGGCTCGCCCGAGCCGCGGCGGCGCGTATGATATGGGGATGGATTTCGTCTCGCTCGATCCTCTGATCGCCGGCTGGTTTGCCGACAAATTCGGCGAGCCGACCGAACCGCAGCTCCACGGCTGGCCGCCGATCGCGGCCGGACGCAATACGCTGATTGCCGCGCCCACCGGATCGGGAAAGACCCTGGCCGCGTTTCTCGTTTGCATCGACAACCTGGTCAGGCGCTGGCGCGCGGGCACGCTCGTGGAGAAGACCTACGTCGTCTACGTCTCGCCGCTCAAGGCGCTGGGAAACGACATTCATCGCAACCTCGAAATGCCGCTGGGCGAATTGAACGAGCGATTGCGGGCCGCGGGCGAAGGTCCGCTCGGCATCCGGGCAATGGTCCGCACGGGCGACACGCCCGCTTCCCAGCGCCAGGCGATGCTCCGCCGCCCGCCGCACATCCTGGTAACCACGCCCGAATCGCTGTACCTGCTGCTTACGTCAGAGAAGAGCCGCAAATTGCTGGGCTCGGTCGAAACGGTGATCGTCGACGAAATTCACGCGCTGGTGCGCGACAAGCGCGGGAGCCACTTGGCGCTAACGCTCGAGCGCCTGGAGGCATTGTGCGAAAAACCACCGGTGCGGATCGGCCTCTCGGCCACGCAGCGGCCGATTGAAGCAATCGCGCGGTTTCTGGTCGGCACCCGTCGCGTCGACGAACGGGGAACGCCCGACTGCGCAATCATCGACGGCGGGCACGTGCGCGAGCTCGACCTGGCGATCGAAGTGCCCCCCAGCGAGCTGTCGGCCGTCTGTTCGCTCGAACAATGGGAGGAAATCTACACGCGTCTGGTCGAGCTCATCACTTCGCACCGCAGCACGCTGGTGTTCGTCAACACGCGCCGCCTGGCCGAACGCGTGGCGCATCACCTGGGAGAAATTCTGGGCGAAGGGGTCGTAGCCAGCCACCACGGCAGCCTGTCGCGCGAAATCCGCCAATCGGCCGAAACGCGGCTCAAGAACGGCCAACTGCGGGCCATCGTGGCCACCGCGTCCCTGGAAATGGGCATCGACATCGGCTACATCGATCTGGTTTGCCAGATCGGCTCGACCGGCTCGATCACCAACTTTTTGCAGCGCGTGGGCCGCGCCGGCCATTCGCTGGGCAAGATTCCCAAGGGGCGGCTGTTCCCGCTGACGCGCGACGAGCTGCTCGAATCGCTGGCGCTCGTGCGCGCCGTGCAGCGAGGGCATTTGGACGCGATCCAGATACCCGACGCTCCGCTCGACATTCTCGCCCAACAGATCGTGGCCGGCGTGGCCTGCGAGGAGTGGGGCGAAGACGAGTTGTACGACCTGGTGCGCCGCGCGTGGCCCTATCGCCAACTTTCGCGCGACGATTTCGAGGCCATCGTCCACATGACGAGCGAGGGGGTCGCCCCCAGCTCGAAACGCGGCGCCTACCTGCACCGCGACTTGATCCACGGCCGCCTGCGGGCCCGGCGCAGCGCGCGCATCGCCGCGCTCACTTCCGGCGGGGCCATTCCCGAGACGGCCCTGTATCGCGTCGTTGCCGAGCCGGAGGAAATGTTCGTCGGTACGGTCGACGAGGATTTCGCCATCGAAAGCCTGCCCGGCGACGTCTTTCTGTTGGGGAACACTTCCTGGATCATCCTCTACGTGCGCGGCGGCGAAGTTCGCGTGCGCGATGCCGAGGGGGCTCCGCCCAGCATTCCATTCTGGCTGGGAGAACGCCCGGGCCGCACGCCGGAACTTTCGGCCGAGCTGTCGAATCTGCGGCGCGAATTGGCCCAGGCCGTCGCGCCGTCGAATGGCGCCCCTGCGAACGGCGCGCCGGCGCTCGAATGGCTGCAAACCGAGTGCGGCGCGACCGGCTGGGCGGCCCAACAGGCGCTCGCGTACGTCGAGACTCAGGTCGCCGCCATCGGGCTGGTGCCGACGCTGGAAGAAATCGTGTTCGAGCGCTTCTTCGATGAATCGGGCGGGATGCAGCTCGTGATTCACGCGCCTCTGGGTTCGCGCATCAATCGGGCCTGGGGGCTCGCGCTGCGCAAACGGTTCTGCCGCAGCTTCGATTTCGAGCTGCAGGCGGCCGCCGACGACGACGGCATCGTGCTTTCGCTGGGGCCGCAGCACAGCCTGCCCTTGGAAGCATTGTTCAAGATGCTCAACCCGGAAAACGTGGTACACCTGCTCCAGCAGGCTCTGCTGGCGGTGCCCATGTTTCAGGTCCGCTGGCGGTGGAACCTGACGCGGTCGCTGGTCGTGCTGCGGCAGCAGAACGGCCAGCGCGTGCCGCCGCACATGCAGCGTTTCCGCTCCGACGATCTGCTGGCCGCCGTGTTTCCCGAAACGGTCGGCTGCCTGGAAAACCACTCCGGCGACGTCGCGATTCCCGATCATCCGCTCGTGCGGCAGACGATGCACGACTGTCTGCACGAGGCCACCGACGTCGACGCGCTGGTGGCGCTCTTGGAGCGCGTGCGCGAGGGCCGGGTAAAATTCATCGGCCGCGATACGCGCGAGCCCTCGCCTTTCAGCTACGAGCTGATCAACGCCAATCCGTACGCGTTTCTCGACGGCGCGCCCTTGGAAGAACGCCGCGTGCGGGCCGTGGCCACGCGGCGCACCATCTCGCCCGCCGATCTTCGCGATCTGGCCCGGCTCGACCCCGACGCGATCGACCAGGTGCGGCGGGAAGCGTGGCCGCTGGTCCGCGATGCCGAAGAATTGCACGACGCGCTGTTGAGCCTGGTGACGATCGACCACCTCGAAGCCCCAGCGTGGATGGGCTGGATGAGCGAACTGGTGGCCGCCGGCCGGGCCACGCGCATGGTGCGCGCGGGCCAGCGCGATCTGTGGATCGCCGCCGAAAACTGGCCGCTCCTGGAGGCCGTTTTTCCCGCCGCCCAGGCCGATCCGCCCGTGACCTTGCCCGAACGGCTCAAGCGAAATCCCGACCGCGCCCAAGCCGGCACGGCCCTGGTGCGCGGACGGATCGAACACAGCGGGCCGACCACGGCGGACCGGATCGGGCAGTTTCTGGGGCTGGAAGAATCGTTCGTCGCCGCCGCGCTCGAGGCGCTCGAAGGTCAAGGAGCCGTCTTGCGCGGCAATTTTTCCGGCCGCGCGGAACGCGCATCGGATGCCGATCCCTCAAGGACCTCAAGCGCGACCGAGTGGTGCGATCGGCGGCTCTTGGCCCGCATCCATCGTTTGACGCTCACCGGATTAAGGCAACAGGTTCAGCCGGTCGAGCCGCGCGCGTATCTCCACTTCCTGGCGCGATTCCACCACCTCGTGGCCGAAAATCGCTGGGGCGGCGCCGTCGGCGTGCGCGAGGCGATCGCGCAATTGCAAGGCTTCGAGTTGCCGGCCGGGGCCTGGGAACAGCGAATTCTGGCGGCCCGGGTCGCCGAGTATGATCCGCGGTGGCTCGACAATCTGTTTCTCTCCGGCGAAGTCATCTGGGGGCGGGTCAATCCGCCGCGCCGCGACGACGATGAAAAACCAGCCATGGCGGCGCTCTCGCGCGTCGTGCCGATTTCGCTCGCGCTGCGCGAGGAGCTGGCCGGACTGCTTGCGCCCGAACCCCCGCCGCCGGCCGGTCCGGTTCGCTCGGGCGCCGCCGTGGTGCTCGAAGCGCTTGCGAGCCGCGGCGCTTTGTTCTTTGCCGAATTGAAAGTGCTCACGCACTTGCTGCCCGGGCATCTGGAAGACGCGCTCGGCGAGCTGGCGGCACTGGGCTTGATCACGTCCGACGCTTTCGCGGCGGTGCGCAAGATCGCCGAAGGCCGGCGTTCGACCCGATCGCGGCGGCGTCGGCGACCGCCGCGCGCGCTGCACGGTCCCGCGGCTCCGATCGGACGCTGGTCGCTCTTTCCCGGTCCGATTCGCGCCGCCTCGCGCGAACAATATCTGGAGACCTGGTGCCGGCAGTTGCTCGGGCGCTTTGGCGTGGTGTTTCGCGACGTGCTGGTGCGCGAAGCGAGCGCGCCCTGCTGGCACGATCTGTTGCCCTCTTTGCGGCTCTTGGAATTGCGGGGCGAAGTGCGCGGCGGGCGGTTCGTGTCGCAGGTGGCCGGCGAGCAATATGCCCTGCCACGGGCCGTCGACCAGTTGCGCGAAGCGCGGCAGCAGGTCGAATCCGGCGAAGCGACGGATTGGATCGTCATCTCCGCCGCCGATCCCGTGAACCTGTTCGGCGTGATCACGCCGGGACCGCGCATCGCCGCCACGCATCGCAATGCGCTGGTGATGCAGTCGGGAAGGCTCGTGGCTTCGCGCCAAGCCGGCCGATCCGAGTTTTACGAACCGCTCGACGAAGCAACCCAGTGGGCCATGCGCCGCGCCATGACGCTGGGGCGTCGCCTCGTTGAAGCGCCCGCGAAGGTGCCCGACGAGCGGCCCGTCCAGCAATAGCTCGTTCCCGGACACTAGCCCGAAGCGCCAGCGAGGGAGCCGAAGGGACAGCTCTCCATGGCGCTCCCTCGCTTGCGCTTCGGGCTAGTATCACATTCGGGTGGCTCAACGTGTTGGCAACCAAATGCATCGCCCGCTACAATCGGTTTCCATGAACAGCCCATCGGTCGATTCGCTCGCGCGGCGGCGATTCTTGCAGGCCGGCACGCTGGCCCTGTTCGCCGGGGCGGTGCCGGCGCAACGGGCGCGCGGCTTTTCGCCCGATAGTGACGAGGGAATCCGCTCCTTCGGCCGGGCGAAACGGTGCATTCTCGTCTATCTCCTGGGAGGGCCGCCGCAAATCGACATGTGGGACATGAAGCCCCTTGCGCCGGCCGAAATTCGCGGGCCGTTCAAGCCGATCCAATCGGCCGTCACGGGCATGCACTTCTCGGAGCACTTGCCGCGGCTGGCCGCGTGCGCCGGCGACGTGGCGATCCTGCGGAGCGTGACCTTTAGGAACAACGATCACCCGTTCATGATCTACCACACGCTCACCGGGCGCGAGTCGCGCGTGCCTTTGGGCGCCAACACCGTGCTGCCGCCGTCGCGCACCGACGATCCGCACATGGGCGCGGTCGTGTGGAAGTTCAAGCATCGCGAACCGGGCGTGCCCGGCTACGTGGCGCTTCCCGAGGTGCAAGTGCGCATGAAGCCGACGCCCGTTTCCGGCGGAGGCCGGGCGGGATTTCTCGGCGCCGCCTACGATCCGCTGGCGATCAACGACGATCCGCGCTCGCCGCCGGCCGGCATGAAGCTGCCCGGGGAAGTGACGGCCGAGCGGTTCGCAAAGCGGCAGTCGCTGTTGGCCGTGCTCGACGGCCGGGCGCCGCGTTCGCTTGCATCGGACGATTATCAAACGTTTCGCCGGTCGGCCTCGCGGTTGATCGGCTCGTCGGCGGGCGGCATGTTCGCGCTTGAGCGCGAGCCGGCCCCGTTGCACGAGCGGTACGGCCGTCACCGCTTCGGCCAGAGCTTGCTGTTGGCCCGGCGGCTGGTGGAACACGGCGTGTCGTTCGTCGGCGTGCACTTCAACCACATGACCAGGTGCGACGGCTGGGACACGCACAGCAATAATTTCCAAGCGCTCGAAGGCGAGCTCTTGCCGCTGTTGGACCAGGGGCTGTCGGCGCTCGTCGGCGATCTGAAAGACCGCGGCATGCTCGACGAGACGCTGGTGGTCGTGATGGGCGAATTCGGACGCACGCCGCGCGTCAACGCCAACGCCGGCCGCGATCACTGGGGAGCCTGCGCAAGCGTGCTGTTCGCCGGCGGCGGCATCCCGGGCGGCCATCTCGTCGGCGCGTCCGACTCGAATTGCGCCTATCCCTGCGAATTGCCCGTCGCCCCGGCCGATGTGGTGGCCACGATCTATCACGCCCTGGGCCTTGCGCCCCATACCTTGATGCACGACCCCCTGGGCCGCCCGCTCGTGATCGCCGAAGGCAAGCCCATCCGGCAGTTGTTTTAGCCGGTTTGAGCCGCGTGGGCGACGATTTGACATTCGTTCGCAAATATGCGAACATTACGGGAGAGGCGGTCGATGCCCGCCACAAGAATCGTCTTGTTTCGCGACACGGCCGGGAAGGTGCCCCTTTTAGAATGGCTCGACGACCTGCCGCGCAAGGCGCGTGCCAAGTGCATCGCCCGAATCGGGAGGCTCGCCCAGCTTGGACACGAACTGAGGCGGCCGGAGGCGGACCTGCTCCGCGACGGAATCTACGAACTCCGGGTGGGATTGAGCGGGATTCACTACCGAATGCTCTATTTCTACTACGCTCGCGGGGTGGCGGTTCTATCGCACGGTTTGAAGAAACGCCGCGAGGTGCCGCCCAACGAAATCGATCTGGCGGTAAGACGAAAGGACCAGTTCCAACACGCGCCCGCGACTCACACGCATGAGGAAGTGATCAATGAATAAAGCTAAACGCCCGATGGAAAAATCGCGACGTAGCACGTCCGACGGCTTGAGAATTATCAAGCATCGCTACCTGAAGGGCGACCGCGAGATGGCGCGGATGGTGCAACACGAGCGGGGCAACATGGAAATCGCGCGACAAATCGGCGATCTGCGCGAAAAGGCGGGGCTGTCTCAAAGAGCGCTCGCCGAACTGGTCGGCACCACCGCCTCCGTGATTTGCCGCCTGGAGGATGCCGACTACCAAGGGCACTCGCTGGCAATGCTCCATCGCATTGCGGCCGCGCTGGATCGGCGAGTGGAAGTGCGATTTGTCGCCCGGCGCGGAGCGTAGCACCCAGTGTGCCCTTGTGCCGAACTTTGACTACAATCGTCCATGCTTGGTCGCTCCAACCCGTGGAACAACGGATATGCAGAAAATGTCTTCACACCACCTCATAATCTTACTCGCCTCATTCATCGCCGCATTCTCGGTCACCGGCGTCGCTGTAGCCGATGAGCCCGCTGCCGATGCGATGCGTGGCCTGGCGGCCATCACCGTTCCGCCCGGCTTCACCGTCGAGCTGGCCGCCGGGCCGCCGCTGGTCGAACGCCCGATGCTGGCCGCGTTCGACGCTCGCGGGCGGCTGTACGTCTGCGATTCGGCCGGCGTGAACCTGCGCGGGCCGGAGCTTTCGAAAAACCCGCCGCACGTGATTCGCATGCTCGAAGATGCCGACGGCGACGGCCGCTTCGACAAAAGCACCGTGTTTGCCGACAAGATGATCTTTCCGCAGGGGATCGAGTGGCATGACGGCGCCGTGTTTTGCTCTTCGCCGCCGAGCTTTTGGAAGTTGGAAGATACCGACGGCGACGGCGCGGCCGACCGGCGCGAAGAGCTCGTGACCGGCTTTGCCAACACCGGCGTGGCCGACGACATGCACGGCGGCAGTCTGGGGCCCGACGGCCGGCTGTACTGGTGTGCGGGCCGTTTTCCGCACGAAATCCGCCGGCCCGGCGGCGCGGTGATTCACAAGGGAACCGCGCCCTTGATTTTGCGCTGCCTGCCGGACGGCTCGGAATTGGAAGTCGTCTCGGGCTCGCAGGGCAACGCCGTGGGCGTGGTTTTTTCACGCGAAGGCGAGATGTTCGCCAGCGGCACGTTTCTCGCGCCCAATTCGATGGGCGCTGGCCTGCGCGATGCGCTGGTGCACTGCATCGACGGCGCCGAATATCCGGTTCGCGACCGAACGCTCGACGAACACAAGCGGACCGGCGACTTGCTGCCGCCGCTTACGCATTTGGGCGTCTCGGCCTCGAGCGATTTGATGATCTGCCGCGCCGCCGCGCTGGGCGAAGAGTATCGCGGAAACCTGTTTTCGGCGCTCTTCAACATGCACAAGATCATGCGGCACAAGATCGACCGCGCCGGCGCAACCTTCACCTGCCGCAACGAGGATTTTCTCGTCTCGGCCGATCCCGATTTTCATCCCACCGACGTCTTCGAGGACG
>JBBDNV010000128.1:0-78952 GCA_040877415.1 Pirellulales bacterium | reverse complement strand
GCTCCAGAATCCATGCTACAATCCCCGCAGCAATCTCAGTGCCGAACAGGATTGGCTGCGTCCCCTTTTTTGGAACTTTTTTGGAATCGGCGGTACTAGAATTCGCACATGGGAGATGATCGCACAATCAGCCGGATGGCACTCCACAAGGCACTGTTGAGAGCCGCCCAAGCGCGATCTGCTATAACGCTACTCTTCGGCGTACCGGCCGCGCTGTTCCTGCTCGTCGCCCTTCCGGCAAGGTTCCAACAATCCTGGCTCGCACTCATCCTATTCTTGGGCGTGCCTGGATTGGTCTGTTGGGCCGCGACCTCGGTGCTGTGCAGAAGCATGGTCACGTGCCCACACTGCCGAGGCAGTCTATGGAAATGCGGCTCAGGGAACTTCAAGCCACGTCGCATGCGAATCCGGGACGACGCTGCTTCCTGCCCCCATTGTCAAGCCAGGATTCTTTGAAGGAGATCAAGCCCGTTCCTCCGGCGACACGCCGTCAGGACCCTACCGCGCGCAGCTCCCGATAGTTAAGCCGAGGCTTGTATTTTCGCACCAGACAACTCTGCCACGCAAGCATTTCGGCAGGTAGCGTGTGCGTCAGGAAGGTCCGCAAGGAGAGCGGCCCGGGGAAACGGCCCAAAACTACGCGCCGGCCGGATTCAAACTGCGTTTCCAGCCGGCTCCGCAGATTCAGCGCCTCGCCCGCGTACAGCTTTTGCGACTTGTTTCCACTGAGCAAATAGACTCCCGGCCGCGGCGGAATCCCGCGCACGTCGAGCTGATCAACAGGCGTTTCGCGGCTCAAGCGCGCGGGCGGCACCAGCACGGCGCCGCGGCTGCGCGCAATTTTCGCCTGCTTGCGAAGCTTCAGCGCCGCCCAGCGGTACTCGAACGACTGCCGCCCCGGCGCGAAATCGGCGGCCAGCTTGTCGAACTCGCCGGCCAGGTCGGGATCGCACAGAATCTCGTCGAGGCTCTCGGCCTTGCCCGAAGCGAGCACGAGCTCAAGCGCGATCTCACTGGCAAAGAAATAGTCGTCGCACGCTTCCCAGGAGATTGCGGTTCGCTCCCGGGTCGGCAGGTGCGCGAGCTTGCCGGCTTTTCGCAGCCGAAACAAGAGGATGTTCCAGGTGCGGGCGTCGCCCATCAGGCCCAACTTTCGGCATTGTTCCACGAAGCGGTTGTCGAGGCTCGGATCCGTCACCACGCGATCGGCCGAAAACCCGTCGTGCACGAGGCGAAACGCCTCGACGATGCCGCGCAGCGTCATCTCAAGTTGAACCAGGTCGTAACACTCTTCGGTTTGTCGATAGTCCGGTTGAACTGCAATCGCGGTCGATTTTCGCGCGCCTTTGACGGATCGGGAACGCGATCGCGGCTTGTCCGTTCTGGGAGCTGACATAAGCGGTTCGGCCGACCCGTCCAATCGATCGCCGACGCGCGTGCGCTCGAGGCGCGCCAGCCCCAGCTTTACATAATCGGCCGAAACGTCGAACGCCAGGTAGCGCCGGCCGAGCTTCTTGGCGACCGCCGCGGTCGTGGCACTGCCGGAAAACGGGTCCAGCACGAGCTCCCCTTCCTCGGAGCACGCGCGAATGATTCGCGCCAATAGCTGCTCGGGCATCTGGCAGCCATGAAAGCCGGCCCGTTCCTTGAACGTGCCGGCCACGCGGGGAAAGTACCAGGTGTTTTCGGCCGGCCCAAAACATTCGCCGAGATCTTGCGGCCGCAGCGTCCAGGATTGGTCTTGATCCGCCGGCGCCGGCAGTTTCGCCGGCGGCCAGGCGCCGTCGTCGTCCACCAGCCCGGCGAATTCCGCGGGGCGAATGATCCACGTGTCGTCGGGCAGCCGCCCGGTGGAATTGGCGCGCTTGTCGTTGTAGACCAGTTGCCGCGCCGACGGGATGCGGTTTTCCAGGGCGTCGGCCCGAAAGGTGAATTCTTTCGGGTTCTTGACGAAGTGGAACAGGTGGGCGTGGGAGCGGGTGAACTTCCTGTCGCAGTTGACGCCGAACGTGTAGTACCAGACGACCCAACTGCGGCAGTGAAAGCCGATTTTCTGACTCTCGATTTTCAGCTCGGCCGCGTATTCGTCGCCGATGGCCAGCCAGAACGCCCCATCGGGCTTGAGCACCCGGTAAACGGCCGCAATCCAATCGCGCGACCAGGCCAGGTATTTGTCGCGCTCTTGCCGATCGTCGTAGACATCGTAGTCGTATCCGATATTGAACGGCGGATCGGCAAACGCCAGATCGACGCCGCCGGCGGCCAGCCCGTTCATGCCCTCGATGCAGTCGCCGCAGAGAATCGTATTGGCCGTTTGGGCGGGGTTCTTAGTGGTCATGCGGGAGAACTCCGGTTTCTCAAGGGAGGGCGTCCGTTGCCCTGCATGATACCGGACGATTCGCAATGCGCAAACCACCGCGACGAAATCGCGAGCCGGCCGGCGCGCGCCTACACGTCCAGATTCCGCACTTCCAGGGCGTGCTTTTCGATGAACTCGCGGCGGGGCTCGACTTTGTCGCCCATCAGGATGCGGAACAGCTCGTCGGCGGCGCCGGCGTCGTGCATCGTGACCTGGCAGAGAGTGCGGTTTTTGGGGTCGAGGGTCGTGTCGCGCAATTCCTCGGCGTTCATTTCGCCCAGGCCTTTGAAGCGCGTGATCACCAGACCCTTTTCGCCGGCGGAGCGGATCGCCGGCAAGAGGCCGCGCAGGTCCTCCAGGCCGGTCGTGTGCTCGCCGCGGCGCAACTGAAACCGCGGCTCTTCGCTGCCGGTGCGCTCCTGGGGAATCAGATCCGAGAGCGAAAAGCCCTTCTTGGCCATGGCCGCCAGCACGTTGTTGATCGTGCGCACCTCGTGCAACTCGACGATCGTGAGCGTGCGCATGGCCTTGCCGTTGCCTTCGGTCGCGGCACGGTCGGCTTCGGTGTCGGAGACCGCCAGCTCGCCGCCCGTTTTTTCCTCCTGCTTGGCGCGGAAGGCATCCAGCTCGTCGCGGGTGGTGAACCAGTGCTCCTGCGCGCCGATGAACACGTGATAGATCGGCAGCTTGAGCGTCACGGGGTCCTGCCGCACGGCGTGGGCCCGCAAGCTGATGCCGCGGCGCTCGAGCGCCGTGAGCGAATCCTCCATAGTCGCCATAGCCCGGGCCAACTCGGCCATTTGCTCGCCCTTGATGACCCGGCCCGCGCCGGCGTCGAGCTCCGAATTGCCCAGGCCCAGCTCGATCAGCCGTTTTCTCATTTCCTCCTCGGTCTGCACGTAGTAGGTTTCCTTCTTGCTCTTGACGCGAAACAGGGGGGGCTGGGCGACGTAGATGTGTCCCTTGCTCACCAGCTCGTACATCTGGCGATAGAAGAAGCACAACAGCAGGGTGCGAATGTGCGAGCCGTCGACGTCGGCGTCGGTCATGATCACGATTTTTCCGTAGCGGCGTTTGGAGATATCGGCCTCTTCGCCGATTCCGGCGCCGATGGCCGAGATCATGCTGCGCACTTCCTCGTTGGCCAGCACCTTGTCTTCGCGCGATTTGTAGGCGTTGATGATTTTTCCGCGCAGGGGGAGGATGGCCTGAAACTCTCGCAGCCGGCCCCCTTCGGCGCTGCCGCCCGCCGAATCGCCCTCGACCAGGTACAGCTCGCACTTGTCGACGTCGCGGCTGGTGCAGTCGCGCAGCTTGCCGGGCAGTCCGTGGCCGGCGAGCGCGCCTTTGCGCTCGCGGACGATTTCGCGGGCCTTGCGGGCGCTTTCGCGGGCTTCGGCGGCCAGGATGGCCTTTTGCATGATGATCTTCGCGCTTTTCGGATTCTCCTCGAGAAACTTGCCCAGGTGGTCGCCCACGGCCGAGGTGACGATGCCTTCGACTTCGCTGTTGCCCAGCTTGGTCTTGGTCTGGCCCTCGAACTGCGGCTCGGGAACGCGCAGCGAAATCACGGCCGTGAGCCCTTCGCGAAAGTCGTCGCCGATAACGGTCAGATCCTTGAAGAGGTTTTCTTTCTTGCCGTAATTGTTCAGCGTACGCGTCAGCGCCGCGCGGAAGCCGGAGACGTGCGTGCCGCCTTCGGTCGTGTTGATGTTGTTGACGTAGGAGTGGACGTTTTCGGTAAACTCGCTTGAGTACTGCATGGCGACTTCCACGCCCACGCCTTGGTATTCGCCTTCGATGTGGATGATATCGGGATGGATCGGCTCGCTGGCGCGGTTCAAGTGCTCGACGAATTCGAGGATGCCGCGTACGTACTGGAAGGTTTCGCCGTCGCCGGTCCGTTCGTCGCGAAACGTGATCCTGACGCCCCGGTTGAGAAACGCCAGTTCCTGCAAGCGGCGATGGAGCGTGTTGTATGCGAAGCGGGTGCTGGGAAAGATCGTCGGGTCGGGCTTGAAAATGGTCTTGGTGCCCACCTTGTCGGTGGTGCCTATGCGGCGCACGTCGCCCACCGGCACGCCGCGCTCGTATTCCTGCTGGTAGACGTGGCCGCCGCGGCGCACTTCCACCTCGCACCATTCGGAGAGGAAATTCGTGACGGTGACGCCCACGCCGTGCAGACCGCCGGACGTCTGGTACGCCCCCTTTTGAAACTTGCCGCCGAACTTGAGCACGGTCATCACGCCCTGCAGCGTGGACACGCCCAGGTCGGGGTGCTCTTCGACCGGAATGCCGCGGCCGTCGTCCTCGACCGTCACCGAGCCGTCGTTGTTGATCGTGACCCAAATCTGGCGCGCGTAGCCGGCCATGGCTTCGTCGATCGAGTTGTCGACGACTTCGTAGACCATGTGGTGCAGCCCGCGCAGCGTCGTGTCGCCGATGTACATGCTGGGCCGTTCGCGCACGTGCTCCAAATCGCTGAGATGCTGCAAATCCTCGGCGGTGTAGTCGGCGTCGCCTTTGCGCTGCCCGTCGACCTTGCGGAATTGGGCCGTTGGGGACGCCTCGTCGGCCGGCTCGTCCTTGGGGTGCGGGGCCTTTTTCTTGGATTCATCGTTCATTGGGTCGGTCTCGGTTTTTGTGGGAGCCTCCGAACTCGTTTACTCGCCATCCTGGCCGGGACCGCTTGCGCGCGTCCCGCAAAGCCGTGCGGAGCGCTCCAGCGCGCCGGCCGCCGGCGTTTCGCGTCACGTCACAGGGCCAACGCGAAACCTCACGTCGCGTATGTTCTCATCCGGCAGCAGTTCCGCCAGCCGGCTGATCAACGCTCTCTTTTCAAAATTCATTTCCTGGACCAACGTCGAATTCTCGACCAGCACTTCCAGCACGCCGCGGCGAACCCCCGTGGCCCGCGTGGACGAAGCCCGCCGCTCGCCCGCCGCCTGGCGCCACGCCTCCGCGCAGGCGCCACCCGATCGCACGCGGGCATAGCCCCGGCGGGCCAGCAGTTGCGCGAGCACGTCGCCGATCCGTTGAGGTTGGCCGTGGGTCATGGCTGGAAAAAGCCGTGCGATGCGGCAGCGCCAGGCCGGCGCCGCCCGGACCGCAACGCAAAAACCTCCTTAATGGTCGCGGGCCAGGGGCATGATCACGTATCCATAACCGTCGTCGGTCGTACACACGGCGGCGCTTTCGGTGTCTTTCAACTCTATGGTTACGACCTTTTCCGGATCGAGCACTTTGAGAAAGTCGCTGACGTAGCGGGGGTCGAGCGTGATGGATATGGTCGGCCCGTCGTAAGCGATCGGCAGCTCGACGCGCGACTGGCCGACGTCGGCCACCCGGCCGCTGAGCACGAGCAGGCCCGCTTCAAAGCTGAAGTCGACGCCGCGGCTCTCCTCGCTGGTGACGATGGCCGCCTGGCGCACCGCCGAGTGCAGCGGCCCGACCGTCAATTCGATGCGCGAGACCCCGGTGCGCTGGGGAAACACGTCGCGCCACTTGGGAAACCGGCCCTCGACCAGGCGGGAATAAATCGTCGCCCGCGGGCTGCGGACCAGGATCTCGTTGGTGCGGGCGGCCAGTTGGATTTCGGCGTCGCCGTCCGAGAGTGCCCGTTCGATGAGCTGCATCGCCTTGGTCGGCACGATCGTCATGCTATCGCCTGATTGGTGTCCGCCCTCGCTTCTGGCCGGGACTTCCATCTTGGCCAGCCGCCGGCCGTCGGTGCCCACGCCGATGATCTTCTCGGGACCCATTTCCAAGAGCACTCCGCCGAGCGCGTAGCGGCTGCTTTCGTTGTCGGTGGCGAAAATCGTGCGGCGGATCAATTCGCGCAATAGGCGCGCAGAAAGTTCGTGAAACGCCTTGTCGGTGAAATCGGCCACGGTGGGGAACTCTTGCGGGTTTTCCGCCGGCAGCCTGAATTCGCTGCGGTCGCCGCGCACGATCGTTGCCTCGCCGTCGGCTTCGAGGCGCAACGTCGCGTCGGAGTTTTCGCGCAATATCGAGCCAAACCGCGAAAGCGGCAAAATGGCGCTGCCGGGGACTTCGGGCTGGATTCCCGCGACCTGAAGGCGGATGCCGACTTCCAAATCCGTCGCCAGCAAGATCGCTCCCGCGTCGCTGACTTCGAGCTTGATGTTTTGCAGGATCGGCTTGGGACTGCGCGAGGGCACGACGGCCGCCGCAGTCTGGAATGCCGCCAACAATGCCTCGCGGTCGCAGGTGACTTTCATGCCAGGTGCCTTTCTTCGACTCGACGGTGCGAGTGCTTCGACGCGGATGATGCCTGGTTCTTCTTCAATATTTGAGTATTCAGAAGTAATAGTAATACGGCGCTACCCGGCTGTCGAAAGCAGCGTCGCGGCCCAACGCTAAGCACCGCGCCGTCACGACTTGCGAACGGCTCGCGGCCGCCCGAGCGTGGTGAGTAACCTGTCGCCATCGTGTTGGGCCTCGGTCGGCAGTCTGCCGTTGTCGTCATGTCCTTTGAGCCGGGGTCTGCGCGTCGTGTCGGTGGACGTTGGTGGGTCGATGGTGGATCGAACAACGCAACGACAATTCGTTCACCTTGCCCCGTCATGAGGACGCCAGCAGTTTTTTCAATTCGGTGACGGCCTGCCGGGTCGCCCGATCGCGGTGTAAGAGCTTTTCGGTCCGGCGGCACCCGTACAGGACGGTCGTGTGGTCGCGACCACCGAAATAGCTGCCGATTTGGCCCAGGCTGCTGTTGGTCAATTGCCGCGCCAGGTACATGGCCACTCCGCGGCCGGCGGCCAGCGACCTTCGCCGCGCCGGGCCTTTTAGCTCCGAAACTTTCAAGCCGAAGTACTTCGCCGTCAGCCCGGCGATCTGGCGCAGCGTGGGCTTTGCGGCGCCGTCCCGCTCGGAAACGAATTGCCGTACGCGCTCGGAATCGATCGACTGTCCTTGGGCGCAAGCGGCCAGTTCCAATTCGAGAATCGCCGAAATCAACGTCGGCACGCCACCCTCGAGCCCGGCGGCCAGGCCGTCGAGCGCTTCGGGTCGCAGCGAAACGCCCCGCCCCGCCGCGAGCTGCTGAAGAAGGACTCGCCGCGCGGGACGCGCCGGAAACGCCAGCGACACCGCCAATCCGGCCGACAAACGCCCGCCGAGCGCCGGCAGCAAAACGGGCCAATGGCCCGGCAACGTTCGAGCCGTCACGACCACCAGCCCCCCGCTGTCGGACAACGCATCCAGCGCGTGCAGCAGTTCCCGCTGCGCCGAGCGCTTGTCGACCAACTCGCCGAGATCGTCGAGGACGAATAACCCCGCCCCGCGCACTTCCGCGCGCCACGCTTCCAGTCGGCCTTCGGCCATCGCGGCCGTATGCTCCCGGGCAAACTCCGAGCCAGTGAGGCACACGAGCGAAGCGTCGGGGAAATGCCGGCGCCACCAATCGGCCAAACCACACGCCAGGTGCGACTTTCCGCTGCCGTGCGGGCCGCACAACACAAGCGGGCTGTAGCAGGTCGCCCTTGAATCGAGAAAGGGGCCAAGCGCGGCGGCTACAAGCGCGTTTTCCGGTCCGGCGACGAACTGCGACAAGCGGATCGCGCGCGCATCGGCCGCCTGCGACGAGCCGAAACTTATCCCCGATAAGGGGATCGTCAAGACGCCGTTAACCACTGTGGTTCCGTCCAACAAGAGGGTGCCGTTTAAGCCAAAAATCGGTCAATCGAGCAGCGTGAATTGTACCCTTTTCCGGGCCGCCGGGGGAGGTGGTCAAGGAGGGTTCCCGGCCGCCGGCTGGCGCCGAAAAAAGCCCCAAAAACACGGCCAAAATCGCACCTCCGCGACGGGCCCGCAATCGCGCCTTCCCAGTAGCCGCTCGGCGGCGGCTACGGCGCCGAGAAACGACCCCCGTTTGAGGCT
Organism: Pirellulales bacterium; assembly: GCA_040877415.1. Taxonomy (GTDB): domain Bacteria; phylum Planctomycetota; class Planctomycetia; order Pirellulales; family PALSA-1355; genus JBBDNV01. The sequence continues at coordinate 70,692 of JBBDNV010000128.1, read as the reverse complement.
GGCCGTCGGGCGTCGCGAAGCACGCCGAAAGCTGAGATAATCGGCGCCCTGCGCCTGTCCGCAGCGTGCGACGGAACCACGCCAGCGAAACGTCGATGATCGGCGGTGTAAAAAAATCAAAGCCCGTTACCCAGGAGCCCTGTGATGAAGCCGCTGGAAAAGGGGGCCTATCGTACGGAGCCGGGAGAGTTCTATGGGACCCCGAAGGAGCTTTGGGGGTTTCGGACGTCGCGCCAAAAAGGTCGGCCGGAGGGAATCGCGAAGGAGTTTCTAATCGCCAATTCGGCGTTGCTCGGCCTCGAGTCGGACCTCGGCGAGCTGGTGCATCAGAAGACGATTTTGAGTCTCGGCGCCAGGCACGTCATTTGGCAGCAGATGCACGCCGGGCGTCGGGTCCATCGGGCGTACGTCACCGTCCACGTTGGCAATCGAGGGCAGATCTACCTGGCGAAAAACCGCGCGGTGCCGCGGCCGCTGCTGCCGAGCAAAGCGGAGTTCCGCTTGGGCGTCAACGAAGCCGTGCGCCGCGCGCGGCGCAGGTTGCCGAGCGCGGGACGCCGAGCAACCGAGCAAGGCACAGAGGAACTGTGGTTCCCGAAGGAAGAGCGTCTCGTTCCGGCCTGGCGCATACGACTCGCTCGAACGAGTCCTCGCGAGGAGTGGATTGTGTACATCAATGCGCGGACCGGCGGGTTCTTGAGTCGCTATGACAATCTCTCGAAGGCGACCGGTCGGGGTCGTGTCTTCGACCCCAGTCCGGTGACGGCCCTGGGTGACCACGACGCCCTGCTGACGGCCAAAGGAAACCACCGGATACCGCCCGCGCCGGCCTATGCGACCGTCACGCTGCGCGATCTCAAAACCAACGGGCGCCTCGAAGGCAAGTGGGTCACTACGCAGCCGACCCGCGCGGGCAGGCGGGTGCGGCGCCGTGACCGCAGCTTCCTTTTTACTTCCAGGGAGAAGGGGTTCGAGGAAGTGATGGTCTACCATCACATCGACCGGGCCATCCGTTACATCGAGCGCCTCGGCTTTCGCGGCTCGCGGGCGATTTTTGGCGCGCCCGTCCGCGTCGACGTCAATGGGACCCGCGAGGACAACTCCTGGTACAGCCCGGCGGAAAAGCTCCTGACGTTTGGCATCGGCGCGATCGACGACGCCGAAGACGGTGAAACGATCCTCCACGAATTCGGGCATGCGATCCAGGACGCGATCGTCCCGGACTTTGGCCAGTCGGAAGAGGCGGCGGCAATGGGCGAGGGCTTTGGCGACTATTTCGCCGCCAGCTTCTTCGCCGAAACCAAGCCCGCGCGATACAGGTCAACCGTGATGACGTGGGATGGGCTGCTGATCGGCCTGGAAAGAGGGCTCGATCCTCCCGGGCTTCGGCGCGTCGACGAGGACTGGACCTATGACGATTTCATCGAGGGTGACGACGAGCACGACAACGGCGAGATCTGGTCCGCAACGCTATGGGACGTGCGCGGGAAGATGGGGCGCGAGGAAGCCGACCGCCTCATCCTGGAAAGCCACTTCCAGCTCGACGGATTCACCACGTTTCCCCGGGGCGCACGCGCCATTCTCGACGCCGATGAGAACCTCAACGGCGGTGCAAACCGCGCGTCTCTCAAGGAAGTGTTCCGCAAGCGACGGGTGCGGCCGGTGTGACGCGAAACGGCCCGCTTGCGAGCCACCCTTAGCGCGCAAAAAATAGCCGCGCCTGAGTGGGGAGCTCAGACGCGGCCGGGGTGGGAGTCTTGGCGAGGAGTGGTGACGTTGCGGAAGTCTTGATAGGACGCTAGCCGGCCGGCTCGAGCGCGACTGTCGAGGAACGCGGAGTCTGTGGTACCGCTTGCGGGACGTTGCGCGCCGCAAGCTCCGAGTCGGATTGCCCGCGGCACATCGTGCCTGGTGCGATGAGTCGACTTTAATCGGTTCGAACCTCACCAGGCGAACAGCCCGCACAACAGTCATCGACCCAACGCCCCGGCCGCTGCAAAAGGAAATCGGGTCGTGACAAAACCGGCAGATGCGGTCAAGTTTTCCCAGGTTCCGCCGGGATTGCGAGGAACGGGTTCGCTTCGAGTCGCGGTGGTCCACGTGTACGTTCTCGGTAAACTATGCGGCGTGCGTGGGGCCTGCTAGCAACTGACCTTTACCATTTCGACCGGCTGCCCAACGCCCATGGCAAACGCCAGTCATGACAACCTGGCCGTCGAGCTCGATATCCGCCCGCGGATGCCGCGACGGCGGGGCGTCGGAATCGGCTGCATCGGCGCGGGCTTTATCATGGCCGATTGCCACCTGGTGGCGTACCGCGGCGCGGGCTTCAATCCGGTGGCGATCGCCTCGCGACGGCCCGAGCAAGCCCGGGAAGTCGCCGCGCGACACGGGATTGCCAGCACGTACGACACCTACGCGGAGCTACTCGACGATCCGGCCGTCGAAGTGGTCGACGTCGCCGTGCCGCCCGACGTGGTCGGGGAGATTATTGCCGAGGTCGTGAATCACGCCGACCACGTGCGGGGAGTGCTGGCCCAGAAGCCGCTGGGCACCAGCTACGCCGAGGCCTGCCGGATCGTCGAACTATGCGAATCCGCCGGCATCACGCTGGCGGTCAATCAAAACATGCGCTACGACCAGTCGGTGCGGGCATGCAGGACACTCATTAACCGCGGCGAGCTGGGCACGCCCGTGCTGGCGACCGTCGACATGCGGGCGATTCCGCATTGGATGCCCTGGCAGCGGCGGTTGGGCTGGGTGACGCTGCGGATCATGAGCATCCACCACCTGGATACGTTTCGCTACTGGTTCGGCGAACCGCTGCGGGTATTCGCCAGCGTGCGGCCCGATCCGCGGACCGCCGCGCAGTTTGCGCACGAAGACGGCATCTGCCTGTACATTCTGGAGTACGCCGACGGCCTGCGGGCCGCTGCGTGGGATGACGTGTGGACCGGCCCGGCCCGCGAGGGAGCAGGCGAAGATATCGGCATCCGCTGGCGCGTGGAAGGCACAACCGGGATGGCGCGCGGCACGATCGGCTGGCCCGAGTATCCCAAGCGCGCGCCGAGCACGATCGATTTCACGACCACCGCGCGCGGGCCGGAGTGGATCAAGCCGCGCTGGAACGAGGCCTGGTTTCCCGACGCATTTGCCGGCCCGATGGCCGAGCTGCTTTGCGCGCTGGAAGAGAATCGGGAGTCCGTGCTGTCGGGCCGCGACAACCTTTGTACCATGGCCCTGGTCGAGGCCTGTTACGTTTCGGCCCGAGAACATCGAGCAGTCGAGCCGGCCGAAATCCACAAGCCGGCGTAGCCACGGTGCCACGGGTGGCTCGTCCACCCGTGCAATGCCCCTCAATCGAAAGGAAAGGCAGCAACCATGTGGGCCAATATGTTCGATCTCGACCTGAGCATGCTGGAAAAAATCATCCGGCCGGTGATTGTGTACGCGTTTCTAATTGTCGGGTTCCGGCTGGCGGGTAAGCGCGAGCTGGCGCAGTTGAACGCCATGGACCTGGTCGTGCTGCTCGTGATCGCCAACACGGTGCAAAACGCGATCATCGGCAACGACAACAGCGTGACCGGCGGTTTGATCGGGGCCGCCACGCTGTTGGCGCTCAACTACGCCGTCGTGCGGTATCTGTTTGCGCATCCGAGGTTCGACCGGCTGGTGGAAGGCGAGCCGACGCCGCTGGTGCAGCACGGCACCATGCAGCGCGATCGAATGCAGCGCGAGCTGATCACGAAATTCGAACTGGAGATTGCCGCTCACCGGCAGGGTTTCGCCTCGCTCGACGAGATCGACAAGGCTGTGCTCGAGCCGAGCGGCGTGATTTCGTTCGTGGGCAAAGAGCCCCCGCCGGCTGAGGTGCTCCGCGGCGAGTTGACGAGCCGCCTCGACGCGATCAGCCGTCAACTGGCCGACGTCGAACGGGCGCTGGCCGGACGCGCGTGAGCGCTCGCGAGCGGGGGTTGCACGCACCACGGGTGGACGAGCCACCCGTGGCACCGGTCAAAAAACAGCGCGCGCATAAAAAAGCCCAGGGAAGGCCTTCCCTGGGCCGACTGGAAACGGGCGTTATTTGGCGCCGACGAGCTGCTTCTTCTTTTCGGCGACGATCTCTTCCTGGATTTTTGCCGGCACGCGGCGGTAGCGGGCAAACTCCATCGTGAAGGTGCCTTGACCCTGCGTCATGCTGCGCAGGTCGGTCGAGTAGCCGAACGTTTCGGCCAAGGGCACTTCGCCCTCGATCCTGGCAAACGCGCCCTTCACCTCGGTCGCAACGATCAGGCCGCGGCGGCCGGTCAGCTCGCCGGCCACGGGACCCTGGAACTGGGCGGGCACTTCAATCTCGATCTTCATCACCGGCTCCAGGAGCACCGGCTTGGTCTTCAAGAACGTTTCGCGGAAGCAGTTGCGCGCACAAATCCGGAAGGCCATATCGGAACTATCCACTTCGTGGTACGAACCGTCTTCGAGAATCGCCTTGACTCCGACGATCGGAAATTCGGCCACGGGACCCTTGGCCAGGGCGTCGCGAAAGCCTTTTTCGACGCTGGGGATGTATTCCTTGGGGATTCTGCCGCCGCGGACCTCGTCCTCGAACTCGAACGTCGTTTCGGCGTCGTCCGCCAGCAATTCCAGTTTGCCGACAATGTGGGCGTACTGGCCCGCGCCGCCGGTCTGCTTCTTGTGCTTGTAGTTGAATTCGGCCGCCTTGGTGGGAGCTTCGCGGTAGCTGACCTTGGGCGCGCCGACCTCGACCTCGACGCCGTACTCGCGGCGGATCCGCTCGACGTAGATATCCAGGTGCAGCTCGCCCATGCCGGCGATCACCGTTTCGGAAGTTTCCTCGTCGGTGGCGACGCGGAAGGTGGGATCTTCGCGGCGGAAGCGCGCGAGGGCCTTGCTCAGCTTGTCGGCGCCGTCGCGCGCGAGCGGGCTGATGGCCATTTTGATGACCGGCTCGGCGACGAACATGCTTTCCAGCACGCAATAGTTTCGCTGGGCGGCAAACGTGTCGCCGCTGGCGCAGTCGATGCCCATCACGGCCACGATGTCGCCGGCCGCTGCGCTGTCGACTTCCTCGCGCTCGTCGGCGTGCATGCGGACGATGCGGCTGAAGCGCTCCTTCTGGCCGGTGCGCTGATTGTAGTGCAGCTCGCCCTTGGTGAGGGTGCCCTGGTAAATGCGCATGAACGTCAACTGGCCGAACGAGTCTTCAACCAGCTTGAAGGCCATACCGACAAACGGCCTGGCCGGATCGGGCTCGAGCGGAAAATCCTGCGTCGGGTCGTCGTATTTCTTGGCCTTGACCGGGGCTTCGAGCGGCGAGGGCAAGTAGCGCACGATGGCATCCAGCAATAGCTGCACACCCTTGTTGCGGTAGGCCGAGCCCAGAAAGACCGGCGTCAGGTCCTGGTTCTGCACCGCGTCGCGCACGATCGAGTGAATCAGCTCTTCGCCGACCGGCTCTTCGGACAGAAGCAGTTCCATCAACTGGTCGCTGTACATCGAGAGCCCCTCGAGCATCTGCTGGCGGGCCTTGGCGGCGGCCGGCTGCAACTCGGCGGGAATCTCCTCGACGCGCACTATTTCACCGTACTTGCCGTCGAAGTAGCTGGCTTTCATCGCCACGAGGTCGATCACGCCCGTGAAATCTTCCTCCTTGCCGATGGGCCATTGCATCAGGATGGCGTCGCAGCCCATCTTTTCGCGCACCTGGGCCACGACCTTCTCGGCGCCCGCGCCGACGCGGTCCATCTTGTTGATGAAGGCCAGGCGCGGAACGTGATAGCGCTTCATCTGTCGATCGACGGAGAGCGACTGCGACTGCACGCCCGCCACCCCGCACAGCACCAGAATGGCGCCGTCGAGCACGCGCAGACTGCGTTCCACCTCGACGGTGAAGTCGACGTGGCCGGGCGTGTCGATCAGGTTGATGGCGTGGCCTTGCCAATCGACGGTGGTGGCGGCGCTGGTGATGGTGATGCCGCGCTCGCGCTCCAGCTCCATGTAGTCCATCGTGGCGCCGGCGCCGCCGTCCTTGACTTCGCCAATGCGGTGAATGCGGCCGGCATAGAACAGGATCCGCTCGCTCAGGGTCGTCTTGCCCGAGTCGATATGGGCCGAAATGCCGATGTTTCTCAGTTTTGCAAGGTCCATGGGGAACCTCGGCGCCTCACCGTCAAAAGAGACCGTCGAACAGGCCGGCGCAAAAGGTGTGCCAGCCGCGTCAATCGCTCAAGGGAACCATACCGCCGGGGCGGTCCCGATTGTCCGCCTAGGCGTTGCCAGGGGGAGTTGGCTGTACTGGGCAGCGTAGACTAAATATATTACGCAGGGATCGGCCGGCGGCATATAGCAAAACTAGTCAAACGGCCCCGTGGCGGCGTGAAAAACGACCCGATTCCTGACCCTTCGGTTCGCCCGGACGGCCGCGAGCGACCCGCTGTCAGTTCGACATATCTCATTGGCGAAATTAGCTTTTCACACCAATGGCCAGACACGTGCAAAACGGCGATACCTCGGGGGCTAACAAGCCGCTAACGAGCGCGCAGCCCGGCGATTCCGAGTGGCCGGCGCGCTATCCGTGGATTCCGCTGGTGTTGCCGTTTGCCGTGTACATGCTGTGCGGGGCCTTTGAGCCGACCGAGGAAAAGCCGTTTCGGCTGTTGGGATTCGTCATCGAGTATTCGGCGTATCCGGTGGTCTACACCGTCAAGATTCTCTTGACGATGGCCGCGATTGGTGCGGTCTGGCCCGGCTATCGGCAGTTTCCGTTTCGCGTGACGCTCTTGGCGCCCTTCGTGGGCGCCGTGGGAGTGCTGTTGTGGATCGGCATCTGCAAGCTGGAATTGGAATCGACGCTGCTGGGGCCGTTGGGCCTGGAGTCGCTTTTGGGTCTGGGCACGCGCAGCGCGTTTAATCCCTTCGAGGAATTATCGGATCGGCCGCTTTGGGCCTATGGGTTTCTGGCCGTACGGTTCTGGGGCCTGGTGGCGGTGGTGCCGTTTGTCGAGGAGTTTTTCATACGCGCCTTCGTGATGCGCTTCGTCATCGGCGCCGACTGGTGGAAAGTCCCCTTCGGCACGCTCACGCCCGCCGCCATTGCCGCCGGCACGCTGGTTCCGGTGCTCATGCATCCGGCCGAACTGTTCGCGGCGGCCGTCTGGTTTACGCTGGTCACCTGGCTGATGTACCAGACCCGAAGCATCTGGGACTGCGTCGTGGCCCACGCGGTGACGAATCTGCTGTTGGGAATCTGGGTCGTGCTCAGCGGCGACTGGTATTTTCTGTAACGGCCGGCGCCGGCCGCGTAGCAACAGCTCGCCGACCTATCGGTCGAACCACTTCGTAAACATCCGCTTGGTCGTCTCGCGGCCGGCGCGGCCGATGGAGGTGGTCAGCGGAATCTCCTTGGGGCACACGGCCACGCAGTTCTGCGCGTTGCCGCAAACCTGGATCCCGCCGGGGGCCATCAGGGCGTCGACCCGAGGGCCGGCGTTCAGCTTGCCGGTCGGATGCGAGTTGTAATAAATCGCCTGGCTGATGGCGTGCGCTCCGATGAAATGCAAGTCGAACGTGGCATTCTCGCGGGCCGCGAACGGCTCGCCGGTCTCGCCTTCGCGGCGCGCGACTTCGATCCGCGCGTACTGCGGACAGGCATCCAGACAACAGCCGCAGCTCATGCACTGGCTAAGCGGGTAAGCCCGCTCTTGCTCGTCCTGCGATTGGCGCTCGCCCGGGCCCATGTCGTAATAACCGTCGACCGGCAGCCAGGCGTTCACCTTTTCCAACGCGCGAAACAGCCGCCGGCGATCGACGACGAGATCGCGGATCACGGGGAACTTGGCCATCGGCTCTAGCTCGATCTCCTGGGGCTGCTCAGCCAACAGCTTGTCGACCAGCGCCGAGCAGGCCTGCCGCACGCGGCCGTTGACGATCATGGTGCAGGCTCCGCAAACTTCTTCCAGACAGTTCGCCTCGTAAGCGACCGGCGCCACCTTCAGCCCGTCGATCGTTTCGGCCACCGCGGCGATGCGCTCGAGCACGCTGGTGACGTTCATGTCGGGCTCGTGCTCGACGCGATGGCGTTCCCAATAGCTGGGCGAGCCCGGATCGTCCTGGCGCAGAACGCGCACTTCGAAGGTTCGCCGGGCCTGCGCGTGCTCGTTTGGTTGAGAATTGCTCATTGTGTGTTAGCGCACCGTCGCCGGCCTGTCGGCGGGCGTTTTTTGCGGCCCGCTTGAATCTCCCCTCGCGCCGGCCAGCCTGCCGGCTTGGCGCAGCTTCCAGACTTCCTCGATGATTTCGGCGCCCGCCAGGCCGTAAAGGCGCGGCCGCGGCGGAATGAGCGAAAGGTCGACCTCTTCGTAGCTCAACACGGGCTCGCCGTCGGCCCCCGGCGTGGCGATCGTCGTTTTCAGCCAGCGGGCCGTGTTGGCTTCGAACCGGTCGCACCAACGTTCGGCGGCGCGGCGCCGGTCGGCCGGATCGGTCGCCTCCAGGCCCGGCATGGCGAACTCGGGCTTATAATGCGCGCCGCGGCACTCGTCGCGGGCAATCGCGCCGGCCAGGATCGCCTTGGCCAGCGGAAACATGTCGGCCAGCGACTTGGTGAACACGACGTTCTGGTTCGTCCAGTTGCCGGTGTCGGAAAGCGACGAGCGCTTCACGCGCACGGCCATGTCGTTCACTTTTTCGAGCGCTTCGCGCAGCGTGTCATTGTGACGCACGACGGTGGCGGCCTTGGTCATCACGGCTCCCAGCTCCTGGTGCAGCAAGTACGGGTTTTCGCCCCCCGAGGGACGCCCGAGCAACTGGTCGTGAGCCGCCTGATGCCGGGCTCGGGCCGACTGGAATAGCGCGGCGGGCTGTTCGGCCGCCCGGCCCTTCGCCCCTTTGAGCAAGTTGACGATGCCCGGCGCGACGATCAATCCGCTGAAGATGCAGCTTAACAGCGAATTGGCGCCCAGCCGATTGGCGCCGTGATACTGATAGTCGCACTCGCCGATGGCGTACAGGTTTGGAATGTTCGTGCGCTGGTTGCGCGGCGAGCCGACGGCCAGTCCGCCCCCGGCGCTCTTTTCATAGTCGACCCACAGCCCGCCCATTGAGTAGTGCACGGCGGGGAAGATTTTCATCGGCACGCGCCGCGGATCGACGCCCTGGAATTTTTCGTAGATCTCCAGGATGCCGCCGAGCTTCAACTCGAGCGTTCGCGCCGGGATGTGCGTCAGATCGAGGTACACGCACAGGCGGTCTTTCTCGACGCTCAGCCCTTCGGCGCTGCAAATGTTGAAGATTTCGCGCGTGGCGATGTCGCGCGGCACCAGGTTGCCGTACTTCGGATAGCGCTCCTCAAGGAAATAGAAGCGCTCGTTTTCAGGAATCTCGGCGGCCGGGCGCGGATCCTGCGGTTTGCGCGGCACCCACAGGCGTCCGCCCTCGCCGCGGGCGCTTTCGCTCATCAAGCGCAGCTTGTCGGCGCCGGGGATGGCCGTGGGGTGGACCTGGATGAATTCGGGATTGCCGTATTTGGCCCCCGCCTGGAACGTGCGGCTGGCGGCGCTGCCGGTGCAGACCATCGACATCGTCGAGCGCCCGTAAATCAGCCCGCAGCCGCCCGACGCGATCACCACCGCGTCGGCCGGGAAGGCGCGAATCTCCATCGTCACGAGATCCTGCCCCACGACGCCGCGGCAAACGCCGCCCGCGTCGATCACCGGACCGAGGTAATCCCACGCTTCGTAGATTTTGACCTTGCCCGCCACGCAAAAGCGGCGCACCTGGTCGTCCAGCGCGTAGAGCAACTGCTGGCCCGTGGTGGCGCCGGCAAACGCGGTGCGCCTATAGAGCGTGCCGCCGAAACGCCGCTGATCGCGAAAGCCCTCGGGCGTGCGATTGAAAGGCACGCCCAGGCGGTCCATCAGGTCGATGATCCTGGGGGCCCACTCGGCCATTTCCTTGACCGGCGGCTGATGCTGCAGGAAGTCGCCGCCATAGACGGTGTCGTCGAAGTGGAGCCATTCGCTGTCGCCTTGCTCGCGGGTGGCCTGGTTGACGCTGTTGATGCCGCCTTGGGCGCAGACGCTGTGCGATCGTTTGACCGGCGTGAGGCTCATCAGGTCGACGCTCGTGCCCAGCTCTGCCAGTTTCATGGCGGCCGAAAGGCCGGCCAGGCCGCCTCCGACGATCATGACGCGCTTGCATGTCATCGGGTTATCGTTCTCCACGCCCTTCGTCCAATTGGAGCACGGCCGAGCGCTCGGATTGCATGGCGTTTTCGATCCGCACGGCTTTGTCGACGTCGACGGTCCACATGCCCACGAGCGCGCTAGTGGCCACGACCGTCAAGGCGACGCCCACGACGACGCTTACCCAACCGGCCCGACGCTGCGCAGCCGCGCTGGTCCACAATCCCCAGGTGATTCCCTGCGTCCACAGCCCGTTGGCAAAGTGGTATACGACCGCCAGCACGCCGACCGCGTAGATCACCTTGATCCACATCGGCTGCAAGGCGAGTGCCGCGCTGCTGGCGGCATGTTGGGGATCGAACTGCGCGCCGAATTTCATGCCCTCGATATCCTTGAACGGGGCGCCGAAAAAATGGTGCAGTTGCACCAGGTGAAACAATATGAATGCAAACGCGATAATCCCGCTGGCCCGCTGCAGGGTGTAGCGGATATTGCTCGCGTAGGGATAGGTGATCGCGTTGGGGACAGCGCCCGCGATGATCAGCCAACCGACGGCGGCGTGAAAAAAAATCGGGATAAAGATAAACGTCCACTCGACAAACGGCAGCACCACGCCGAGCGCCTGAATCCTCTCGACCTGCTCCTGAAAGGTCATCGGGCCGTTAATGATCGAGGCATTGGTCGCCAGGTGGACCACCAGGTACGCCCCCACCGGGATCAGCCCGCTTAAAGAGAACAGGCGGTAGATCACAAACTGGTGGCGAACGAGGAACGAGGGCTGGAGGGCGGTGGTCGAAGCGGCGGAAACGGACGGGCTGTCCACGCGGGTGGTCTTTCGGCTCTTGAGCGCCTCGAGCCCGGCAAGGGGGGCGGACCGGCATCGCAAGCGAAAAATCTTCAGTACTTCGATTCAGTATAGGGGCGCTCGTGCGGGTGACAAGCCGCGATCAAACGCTCTCGCGCGCCGGTCCAAAAGGTCGCCGGCACGGGCGGAACGAGCCACCCGTGGCACCGTTCAGCCTGCGATCCAAGCAGCTCGAACTTTGTGATTCGGGCGAAGCGACGGGTTCGTCCGGGCAGCCAAAAGAGCCCCTGAAGCAGCGGCCGTCTTATTCGGCGGAAACTGCCTAAATGGCAGAGCTTATGGCGTCTCTGTTTCCCTCATCTTCCGCAACTTATCTTTTCCAGCCAGCCGAACTATTATATAAGTACCGACCGATTAATGCCTTATCGCCGAGCACCGTGTCCGGAGCCACAGTCTGGCACGTTGGCCCGGCGAGAAATGGTACTCAACTTGCATTAGGGGGATTCGCTCACGCGGCACGTCAAATTCGAGTTCTTGCGTGCCCGCTTTGGTGCGACGGGTAATAGCGCCATGCGTTTGGAATTGCCATCGCTGTTGATCACCGACGATGATCACGACTTTCGTGAGACGGTGCGCACTGTTTTCGAGTCGCGCTTCCGCACGATCCTGGCCGGCGACGGCCAGGAGGCGCTCGACATCGTCCGCAGCCAGGAGGTGCACCTGGTGCTGTTGGACATGCACATGCCCAAGCTCACGGGTCTGGAAACGCTGCGGCAGGTGAAGCGGTTCAAATCGCGCCTGCCGTGCATCTTGATCTCCGCCGGACTGGACGAGGCGCTGGTGCGCCAGGCCGAGCTGGCCCAGGCGTTTTCCGTGTTGTCCAAGCCCGTCAGCCGCCGCGACTTGACCAGCACGGTCGAAGCCGCCATGCGCCGCGTCTATAATTGGGGCGACTAAAACGTCCCGTGGGCGAAGCGCGCCGGCGAAGGATTTCGATGACCCCCCAAGGCCCGGCTGAATTTGCCGAAATCCCGCTCGTGGACGTCGGCCCGCTCGTGGCCGGCAGCAGCGGGCGCGGCGACGTGGCGCGGCAGCTTGGCCGGGCGTGCCGGGAATGCGGGTTCTTCTACGTTGTCGGACACGGCGTCGACGAGCCATTGCCCGCGCGGCTGGCGGAGCTCAGCCGGCAATTCTTCGCCCTGAGCACCGCGGACAAAATGCGCATCGGCATGGCGCGCGGCGGCCGGGCCTGGCGGGGATATTTTCGCGTCGGCGACGAGCTGACCTCGGGCAAGCCCGATCGCAAGGAGGGGATCTACTTCGGCGCGGAACTGCCCCTCGATCATCCGGCCGTCGTGGCCGGCAGGCCGCTTTTCGGCCAAAACCTTTTTCCCGAGATCCCCGGGTTCCGCGAAGTCGTGCTCCAGTACATGGCGGCACTGACGCAGTTGGGCCACCATCTGATGGCCGGACTGGCGCTGAGCCTGGGACTCGCCGAGTCGTATTTTGCCGACCGTTACACGGGCGACCCGCTGGTGTTGTTTCGCATTTTCAACTACCCCGCTTCGCCCGGCGCACCTGATGAGAAAGACCCCGCTTGGGGCGTGGGCGAGCACACCGACTACGGATTGCTGACGATCCTCAAGCAGGACGACACGCGCGGGTTGCAGGTGAAGAGCCGATCGCGCTGGATCGACGCGCCGCCGGTTAAGGGTTCGTTCATCTGCAATATCGGTGACATGCTCGATCGCCTGACGCGGGGCATTTACCGTTCCACGCCGCATCGCGTGCTCAATACGGCCGGCCGCGACCGTCTTTCCTTCCCGTTCTTCTTCGATCCCAACTTCGATGCCGAGGTGCGGCCGATCGCAGAGCTGTCCGGCCACGCCATCGAGGACGACAGCCACGAGCGGTGGGACCGCGCGAGCGTTCACGAAATCGGCGCCACCTACGGCGAATACCTGTTGAACAAGGTTTCCAAGGTGTTTCCGCAGCTCCGCCGCGAAGTGCTGTAGCGCGGGACCGCGTGCCGTGCTCACGCCCGGCGTGAGCATGTTCTGGAATTGCACCCGAGCTTGTCGCGCATCAGTTGTCCGGGCTGCGCACCGTCGCCGCGCGCAGGATTTTTAGATACTTCTCGCCATAGCCCTCGTAGTAGTGCCCCTCCGTGAATCGGTCCTTGCCCGAGTCGTCGACGTTGGTCGGCGGAGCGATTCCCGAGGCTTCGATTTGCGTGTCTTCGTGCCACTCGTTGAACGAGTTGATCATGAGGATATTGCCGGCCGCCGGATCGGTGCGCGGCACTGCCACGTTTGTCAGCATGCGCGCGAACAAGTCGCCCGGTCTTGATTTTGGCCCGTCGACCAGGTATCGGGGCGCCGCCGGATGACCGCCGCGCACGCCTTTGTCGTTGAATCCGGGCGAAGCTGTCGGCACAAACGCGATTCCCAGCGGAGCGATCGCCGCGCGCGCGTCATCGTAGACCTTGGCCAATTCGACGAGAGCGGCCGCCGTGGATCCTTTTTGTTGGAGCACGGTGCCGTAGACGTCGAAATCGGTGATCGCGTCCCAGAGTTTTGCCCGCCCCCGGTCGACTCCGCCGATGAACAGATCGTCGCCGACCAGGTACGGATTCAATTGGAACTTGGATTTCATGAGCGTGCGCAGCTCGGCCACCGCGTCGCGCGCGGCCTGGCTGTTGAAATAGGCCCGCGTCACGTACATGAAAACCACGGGCCGGCCGTCGACGCGCAGGTAGCTGGGATTGGCGAAATAGTTGTTCGCCAGGTGCCGGAAATCGGGTACGAGATTGGTGAAGTCGGGATTGTCGATCGAACCCAGTCGTCCGGTCGATTCGTAATGCACGGCATATTTGAGCTCCGCGTGGCGCGGATGGGCCAGAATCGCGTCGCGAAACGTGGCGTCTTCGGCCGAATTCGGCCCCCACCAACTGACGGCCCAGAAGGAAATGTTGCCCCAGTGACTCTGGTCGATGTGCGCGGAAATGGTCTTCGGATCGCGGCTGCTGTACGCACCGATGGCCGGCGGCTGCGGCGGCACCAGGTGCCCGCGAACGCTCTGGTTCAGATCATGCCCGCCGGCGAACGGCCCGTACCAGGGATAATAATACGCTCCGACAACCACTTCGCCCGGGCAGGGGCTCGCCGCGCAAAACGCGACCAGCGCGATCGCCAGGCCGAAATAGAGCCGATCCCCGGTCATGCGGTTGTCGCCCGTCCACGCCCGTCCACATAGTGCTCCACGAGCCAGGACTATAGTCACGCGGATTTGCAGCCGCCAGAGGATTCTGAGGATAATGCCAGGCGGATTCTTCTTTGGGGGAGGTTGCCGATGATTGACCGTCGTCGCCCGCGCATGGGACTATCCGTGATTTTGCTCTTCGCTGTCGCGGCGGCCCGGGCCGATGAACCGGCCAGTTCGCCGACCGCCAGCGCGGGTGCGAAGGCGCCCGCGGTCGAAAGGCTCGGCGAAGAGGCAAGCCGCGCCGTCGCCGAGCTCTATGAGTACGACGCCACAATTCCGATCGAGGCTCGCACCGTCGAGAAGGTCGAGAAAGACGGACTCGTGCGCGAGAAGATCGTCTTTCGCGGCGCCCAGGGGTTTCTCGTGCCGGGGTATCTGCAGTTTCCCGCCAGCGGCGCGGGCCCGTATCCGTGCGTGCTCTTGCTGCACGGATGGTCGGGATCCAAGGAAAACTGGTGGCAGGACGGCAACTACATCAGCGGCGGCAACGTGCGCCGGGCCCTCTTGGCGGCCGGATTCGCCGTATTGGCTCTCGACGCCCAGTGTCACGGCGACCGCATCGCGCAAAACGACTTCGCGCCGGTGAATCATTACGTCGCTGAAAACGCGGCCAGCATGCCGCGCAAGGGATACTTCACGCTCGCCGATATCTACATCCAGACGACGCGCGACTACCGGCGGGCAATCGACTATCTCGAAACGCGGCCCGAGATCGACAAGGCGCGGATGGGCCTCGTCGGATACAGCATGGGCGGGACGCAAACGTTTCTGCTCGCCGGCGTCGAACCGCGGATCAAGGCTGCCGTCGCGGTCGCGGCCCCGGCCGAAAAGTCGAAGTGGTCCCTGGTCGCGCCGCAAAACTTCGTGCGAGCCATCGGCGATCGGCCGTTTCTGGCGATCATGGGGCGCAACGACGAAATGTGCCCCGTCGAGCACGCACGGGAGCGCCAGTCGCTCTTTGACGGCAAAGCGAACGACCAGGTGTTTTTCGAGGCCGGCCACCGATTGCCCCTCGACTACGTTGGGCACGCCGTCGGCTGGATCGAAAAGCACCTCTAACGAAGTCGGTTGGTCGCCGCGTGACGCCCAACCCAGGAGGAACACGGCATGAAAATCATCGACATTCTCACCTATCCGGTGCACCTTGGCGGAAACCATGTTTTCGTGAAGGTGGTGACGGACGAACATCTGTACGGGATCGGCGAGGCGTATCGAGTCGGGCCCGACGCGGCCGTCGAGCAGATCATCCATTACTTCAAGGACTGGCTCGTGGGCCAGGACCCGACGCGCATCGAACATTTGTGGCGGCTCTTGTACAACGGGTCGCGGTTTCCCGGCGGCTCGATGGTCAACGCGGCGATCAGCGGCATCGAAATCGCGCTTTGGGATCTGAAGGGGAAGGCCTACGGGGTCCCCGTGTATCAGCTTTGCGGGGGCCGCTGCCGCGATCGAATTCGCGTGTACCGCTCAGCCGGCGGCGGGGACACACGGAAACAAGTCGAGGACGAAGTCGCCCGGGTCGTCAAGAAGCAGGGCTTCACCGCCATCAAGGTGTCTCCGCAGCCTGCCCACTACCAGCAATTGCCGTGGGGCCAGGTCCTGCGCGAGACGCGCACGCGGATGGAAATCCTGCGCAGGGCGGTCGGCGAAGACGTCGACATTGCGCTCGACCCGCACGCCCAGATTTTCGAGCCGATCCGCGCGCAGGAGCTGGCCGAGGTCGTCAAACCGTTCCGGCCCCTGTTCTACGAAGAGCCGCTGCGGCCGGAGAACATCGCCGCGCTTGCGCGGCTGCATCAAAACATCGATATTCCGCTGGCGACCGGCGAAATGCTCGTCACGAAATACCAGTTCCGCGACCTGATCGCCGCCAATGCCGCCGACATCCTGCAGCCCGACCTGCTCTTGTGCGGCGGGTTGCTCGAGGCCAAGAAAATCGCGGCGATGGCCGAGGCGGAGTATCTCACCGTCGCGCCTCACAACCCGATGGGACCGATCTCGACGGCCGTTTCGGCCCACTTCGCCATCAGCACGCCGAACTTCCTGATCCTCGAATACGTGCCCGACGACGAGCCCCCCTCGCGCGACTTGATTCAAAAACCGTTTAAGTATTCCGAGGGCTGGCTCGAAGTTCCCGACACGCCGGGCCTGGGGATCGAGCTGAACGAAAAAGCGTTCGCGGGCAAACCGCTCCAGAAATGGCGGCGCGAGCTGATGTTGGACCGCGACGGAAATATCGCCTATCAATGAACCTGCCCCTTCACACCGACAAACGTGCAGCGGAGACGCGCCCCGTGTCCGGCCAATATCTGTCTCGACGTGAATTCCTGGCCGCCTCGGGCGCGGCGGCCGCGGGAATGCCGGCCTTGGCGACGGCGGCCGAGGCCGATCCGGCCGAAGCTCTCCCGCTCTACATCGATTGCCACGCGCACGTTTACAGCGAAGACGAGCGAACGTATCCGCCCATCGAAAAGCCTTATCGGCCGCCGGCGGGCAGTGGAACCATCGAGCACCTGCGAAAGACGTTGCAATCCAACGGCGTGCGTCATGCCACCGCCGTTCATACGTTCACGTTCTACCGCTGGGACAACCGCTTCGTGGCCGATGCGTCGCGGGACAATCGCGATCTGCTGGCCGGCGTGTGCCTGCTTAATCCCGACGATCCCGAGAGCCCGGGCGTGCTGGAACGGTACGTCAAGGAGTCGAACATCCGCGGGCTGCGCAGCATTCCGGCGGAAAGCGGGCGGCTCGACGACCCGAAAGTTCGCGACCTGTGGTCGACGGCCGCGCGGCTGGGGATTGTCGTCTGCGTGCTCGTGAATCGCGACAAGCGGACCGAGCTCGAAGCGCTCGCCGCCCGCTATCCGAAATTGCCCATCGTGATCGACCACTGTCTGAACCTGGCGGCCGGTGAGAGTTACGACGCGATTCTTGGCGACATGATCGGCCTGGCCAAGACTCCGAACCTGCACGCGAAGCTGTCGTACGTCGTGACCGGCAGCGCCCTGGAGTATCCCTTTCGCGACATGCACGAGTCGTGCCGGGAGATCATCAAGGCTTACGGCCCGGGGCGGTGCGTGTGGGGAAGCGATTTCCCCTGCGAGCTGTGGTGCCCGAAGGCGACCTATGCCGAGCACCTTCGCGTGTTCACGCACGAGCTGGGCCTCGACGCCGCCACCCAGCGCCAGGTTCTCGGTGAAACGGCCAGGCGGCTTTGGTTTTCGGCGTGAGGACGGACGCGTCGAATGCGGCGTCGACGGGATGGCAATGGATGCCCAATGCGGCTTTACGGCTGCTTGCGCCGCACCACGTGGACCGTCGTCGGCCGCGTCTCTTCGGTGAAGGCGATACCGAACTGGTCGTGGTACCACTTCCTGGCCATGTCGAGCGATTCGGGGCCGCGAAAGTAGGGGCTGTCGGTCGCCATCGGGTACTTCGGTTCGACGACGTTCTTCCAGTAGTCTTCCCAGGTGCCGTGAACCTCTTTGTCGAATGCCGGCGGCCGCGGCAAACCGGTCTGGTCTTCGATGATGATCGAATCGCCGTCAAAATCCATGGCTTGCCGCTCATTGAAGTCGTGAAACAGCGTCTCGAGGGTGACGGGCGCGAGGCGCATCCCCACGCCGGGCTTGACATAACCCCGTTTCTCGATTCCCCCTTCGACAATGTAGGGGACCGGTGGCGATACCGGCCCGGTTGGCTTGTGCGAATGCTCGTCGTGACGGGCGACCCACACGGTTTGCGTCCCCGCGACGTCGACGTACTCGAGGCCGAAATGGCCCAGCACGACTTGGATCCATTCTTGCCACGGAACCGTTGCTTCGTACACGACGTCGTGCCGCAGGGTCAACTCGCGCAGCTCTTCGGGCACGCGCCACGAGGCGAGGTAACGCCCGGGACCGCCGGTTGCGACCCGCAGGCGAATGAAATCCGCCAGCGTCGAGAGGTCTTCCGCTCGCCCGCACAGCGGAGTGACCACGTATTTGCCGTCGGGCGTGGCCAACGTCCAGGAAATCGAAAACAATCGGCCGTTCTTGCGTGGCAAAACCTCGACGCGACCCGCGAGCGGTTGTTCGGCGAGCCGCCTTTCGATTTCCTCGACGTGCTGGCGCCATGCCAAGGACGCTTTGTCCGATCCGCCGTATCGCACCTGCCTGGCCTTGGGAGCCTGGTAGCTGGCGACCTGCGCGGGAACCGGCTGGTTATAGGTAAAGGCGAGATGCGACTCAACCGTTTTTCCCTCGCCCGTGGTTCCTAGCTCCGACATCCGCACCGGCAGGAAAGTTTCGGCGTTCCACCAGACGGTTTGCACGCGCCCGCGGTGCCGCAGCTCCAGTCCTGCAAGGACCGAATCGCCCTCTTTGCGGGTTCCCAGATTCCGTTTGATCATGCCTGGACGTTCGAGCGCCTCCAAGTATTCCGCCAGCCTGGAAATCTGTTGCACGCGGTCTTTCGAGTATCCGCCTTGGCGGACGTAGAGCAGATCGACGTCTTTTTGGTATTCGCGCTGTTCGCCGCCCGTGCGGGTGAGCGTGACGGGACCTTGTCGCTCATACGACCGGGCGACCCCGTGCCCGTCGGTCCAATACCAGGCCTCCAGCGGCACCAGTTCCGTGCCATCAGCACGCGCGCCGGCGGGATCTTCCAGCGGCCATTTGCGAACGATGCGGTTCGTGGATCCCGTCACGTGCACGGTTTCGACGCGCGCAAGCGCCGTGAGAATCTGCGCGGAGAGCGGCCGCGGCGTCCAAAACAGCCAAATGGAAACCCCAATCAGCGATGCCGCCGCACAAGCCGAAGCCCATCGCCACCCCACGGGAACTCGCCCCAGCAATCTCGGCGCCGGCTGCGCTCGAAATAGTTCGTCCGCTTGTTGCAACACGATTTGGGCCAGCTCCGGTCGAGAGCCGACTTCGCGGGCAAGCTGCGCAAACCGTTCTTCGATGTCGATCTGGCGATTCATCGTGCGTCCTCCTTATCGAGCCAATTTCGCAGGCGCTGGCAACCGCGCGAAAGTTGTTTGGTGACTGTGCCTACAGGCCGCCCCGTCATGTCAGCGATTTCCTGGACCGAGTGGCCGTTCAAATACCGCAGCGCCACCACCGCTTGCTCGTGTTGGGGCAAACGGTCCATAAGCTCCATCAGCTCTTGCGACTGGGCGGAAAGCGCTTCGCCGTCGCCAGCCGGCAGCGCATCGGGATCGCCGATGGAAACCGGCGCGCGCAGCCTGCGGGTTTTCGACCGGGCCGCCGTTCGTCGGGTAATGGCCAATAGCCAGCCGCCGAATTTCGCCGGCGTGCGCAGCGAGCCGAGCTGCCTCAGGCCGAAAATGAACGTTTCCTGCGAGACGTCTTCCGCGGCGTGCCGATCGCCGGTGAACCGCATGGCCGTTGCCTGCACCAGCCGCTGGTAGCGCTCGATGAGGACGCCGTATGCCTGGCGATTTCCGTTGCGCACCTGGCGGACAATCTCCGCGTCGCTCTGCATGACGGGTCTCTCAAGCCTTTGTGCCGGCCGCTCGCTCGCCGCCACTAGTTATGTGCCGCGAGCGATCGAAATTGCGACATAAAAACCAAAGCCGATCGACACGCCGGCGGGGGGATCGTTCGAATCGAATCCGGGCTTGCGCCGCAAGTGCTTGAACAAATGGCGTTTGAGACCGTGCGAGAGATTCGACGAGTGTTCCTTTGGCGATGATCTAACGCGGGCGGCCCTGCTGCCGGGAGGGGCAGCCACTGCTCGAGCGCGGCCGCCAGAGCGTCCTGCGCCAGCTCCTCAGCCAGGCCGACGTCGCGCACGATCCGCCCGCCCTATCTTCGCAGGGGGATGAGTGTGCGCAGCCGATCATCGCGCAAGAACAGCCCCAGCCAGACCAACGCGCCGAAAACGACCGCGAAGACGACGGGAAAGACGGGACCGCCGACGCGCACGTGCGTCGCCGTTGCGCCGCCGAGATAGCCGGTCAGCAGGATCGCGCCCAGCACGGATGTCCGCGGATTCACATACACGACCGTACAGATGAGCAAGACGATCCCAATCCCGGGGACGACGCTTTCGGGAATCCCGAGCTGAGCGCAGGCCTCCATGACGGGTGCCACCTTCAGCACTTTCGTGACGCCATCGAAAAGCAGGAACAGCACGGCGAGCGTGCTGATCGTCCGTCCGGCCAACAGGCTCGCCTTCGAGATCCCGGCGGTTTGCGCAGTCGATTGCATGAATTCTTCCTCCTCATGTTTGTAGCGTGGAACATCCGCCGCGGCGGCCACTCGCCGCGTCTACCCCTGCGCCCCCTCGGGTCCGAAGTCCGCCGGATCGAACAGCTGGCGAAGCTCCATCTCGACTTCCGCGATACCCGCTTTGATAAACGAGGGACAGCGAGATCGACAGGTTCAGCATCTTTTTTCGAAAGTATTTGTAATCGTCGGCAATGGGTCTGAAAACCAGGAACGCCACGTCGTCACGCGGCTAGGTGCGAAGGTGACTGCTCTCGCCGGCTCACGCCCGGGGCCTTTCGTTCATCACTTCAGGTGCGCGCCGCATCCTTAGTTTGGCGCTGGTGCTCGTCATTATCTAACTAACCGCCGCCGCCAGCACAGCCAACCGGCTGCGACCAAAACCGGCAGAAAAACCCGATGGAAACCGCGTCCTTCCCCCCTTTGTGCGAACTAGGCTTGCTTGCCATTGGATCGAGACTTTTGTTAGCAGGGAGTCCTCATGATGTCTTGTGCAATCTGGCGTCGTGCCGCGTCGTTGCTCGCAGTGTGCGTCCTCTTGCTCGAAGCCGGCGCGGGCTTGGCCGTCGAGCACACGACTGCTGCGGTTTCTTCCCCGCCGCAGTCGCAGGGGCTGTTTGTCAGCGACGACCAGCGGTTTCCGTTCGCCCTGCTGATCGAGGCCCAGACGCCCGACCTGTATCTCGTCCGCGGCCTGGGTCGCATTGCTTACTCGGCCGACGATCCGACGGAGTTGACGGTCGAGATGCAGGGTCTCGGTCGAGCCAGCAATGAGTTTACGATTCGGGGCACGCTGCTAGTTCGGCCCGACGGCAAGCGAATGACCCAGCCACAGACCTTGCCCTGGGTCGGCCGCTACGACGCGGCGAGCGACGAATTGCAACTGCAGGTTTCGCCCAATCACATGGTCGGCGCGGTCCGCCCGAACGCCGCGGCCGCCAAGAAGGACCCGAATGCACAAACGGCTGGCAGAGCCGCGTCCAATCCGGGCTTGGACTTGATGCAGATAATCGCATTCGTAACGGCGGTTCATGCGGAGCACGGACCAACTTTGGGGCGAAGCGAATCGACTCCGCCCGCGACCTCCGGCAATACCCCGCCCGCAAGCAACGGCAACCGATCTGGAACCTCTTCGCCGAGACCGACCGCAAACGGGTACTCGAAATCCGGTCCTTTAGCGGACGACTACGTCGAGAATCTGTTGATCGTGATGGACGCGGCGGGCGGATGGCCTGGTCGCACGTTCGGCGCCTGGACATCGCCGACCCGGCAACCGACGGGCCGCACGACCGCGGCCGGGCCCTCCTCGGCGAGTACGAATTCGGCGGGGTCGACGCCGACGCCCGCAAAGCCAACAGGCCCGCCGCTCAATCCGCCGATGCCGCGCTCGGTCGATCCGCCGCAGCCGACCGACGTCGTCGGCCGTTCGCTCGACGAGGCGCTCTCGACGCTCTGGGGTCGTGGTCTGAATCCCGATTCGTTCGTCAACCTCGGTCCGCCCCCGGATCCCTCGCAGGCCGAGCTGGTGACGGGCATTACGGTGCTGCCCGACGGTCGAATCCAGGTGCGGTTCTACAGCAGTTCGCCGCGCGACGCGGCCGACGCCGCCACGCCGCGGGTTCAAGGCGGCGCGAACCCCCACGACAGCGATCCGGGCGGTGACACGACGTCGACGCCGGCCGCTAATTCGACGGCGGGTCCTGCCAGGGGCAACGACCTCCAGCAAGATCACTCCGCCGCGCCGGCCGCACCGACCGGCTTCCAGATCGGCGATTTGGCAACGCTCCTCGAAGGATCCGACCGCGGACAAGAACGGATCTATTTCGACGGGCGGACGATCGGCGGTACGTTCGGCCGCGCGAGCGGTTACACGTCAGTCTTCATCGGCTCGCTGTCGATTCCCGACGCGGCAGCAATCTTGCAAAGTCATCAACAGACCTGGCCGACCGCAAAACCTCAGAGCGGTCCCGGCTTGACGGTCACGATCCGGTCCTACTCGGCGACTCCGCTCGAGGGCATTCAAGACCACGACTCGGATTTCACCGGCAATTCCGGACGTGACGGCTCAAGCTACTATCACTACGTCGTCTATCGCGGTTTCTATATTTCGTACGTCAGCCATGAGTGGGATCACGTGGCGCCCGATCTCGGTAGTCCGTGGTCCACTTTCCTGGACAAAGCGCGGCAATTGATCGATCGTCGTTTCCCGCCGCGGGTACTCGGCACGGCGGGTGACACGCCCTGACGCTCTCTCGAAGGGCGCGGTTCCGATGCTCCGCGCCCTTAAGCTCGTTCTATTCCTCACCCTCCGCGAGCTGGCGGTCAGCACTCGGTCCGGCTTTCGCTTGCGAAACCGACGCCTCCCATCATTTCCACGGTCAACTTGCCCATCCCGGCCATCAGCTCCATCGGTTCCCGGCGTCGTCTTCAGATCGCTGCGGCCGCCATGTGGGTCGAGTGTGTTGAGAACCGAACGTTTTTGGGCATCCGTTTCGGCCTCCGGCTTGATCTAACCGATGCAGGCCGATTCGTGGGATTAAGATTTTTAGTGTTCTCCAAACTTTAGGTGCCCGCTGGCCGGCTGAGCCGCGCGGCCAACTGCATGACCTCGACAGGAATGGCCAATACGACCGTGTTGGAGGCAGTGGGACCAAGTCCGTCAAGCGTCTGTAATGTGCGCAGTTGCATGGCACCGGGGCTGGCAAGCATCGTTGCCGCGGCGGCCGCTAAATTCTCCGCTGCGAGCCTATCGCCCTCCGCCTTCGTAATCGTTGCCCGCTTTTCCCGCTCCGCGCCCGCCTGTCGCGACATAATCCGCTTCAGGTCCTCCGGCATATCGATGTCCATCAGACGAATGCCGGTAACGTGCAATCCCCACTCTTTCGAGTCGGTCTCGACCGCTTGCACAACCTGCTTGCCGATCCGTTCGCGCTCCGACAGTAGTTCGTCGAGCAGCATCCCGCCCACCACGTCGCGTAGCGCCGTTTGGGCCAACAAGGAAATGCCGTAAACATAGTCCTGAATCTTCATCACCGCATCTTCGGCGCTCGTCACCTTGAAGAACAGCGCTCCGTTGATCGACACGGGAACGTTGTCCCTGGTGATGGCCTCTTGTCGAGGAATGTCTACTGCGAGCACCCGGGTGTCAACCATCCGCACCCGATCAATGATTGGCACGACGAAGAACATCCCGGGCCCGCGGATCGACTGGAACTCGCCGAGTCGGAGCACAAGGCCCCGCTCCCATTGATTGGCGATTTTGATCGATGCGGCCACGAGTGCCGAAACAATCGCACCTGCCAGGCCAATGAAAATACCCCAGTCGACACTCGTCTGACCCACAGACATTGCGAGTCCTAGACTGATAGCGAGGAGGACGAGCAAGGTAGCCAACTCGACAAAGCTCGGCATACTCGACCGTAGTTGACGCAATTCACGACCGGCCTGTCGGGCCGCAGCGCCGATGTCGTGTTCTGTGACCATGATGCGCCTCCTGGCAGAAATTTCCCATTTGAACTGAGCCCGAAACCGATCCAGGCTAGGAATGCTCGCTATCTTAGCATCGCGCCACCCCCCCTCGCATCTAGCGCATCGTGAATTCTCCTCTGTTTTTCCGGGCGGCCCCGGTTCCTCAGTTCGTACAAGGTGCTTTGCCACGTCCACCACGTTACGCTTACGCGTCTCGGTGATCGCGGCCAAGCACTCGTTGGAATGCCAATGATATTTTTCCGCCGGCAGTCCGCTTTGTCATGATCTCACACGATTTCTCGAACGTGCCATCATTCCACCGATTGATGACGCGCGCGACCGGCGTAGCGCGGTGGTGCCGGAAAACTGGTAGAATGTTCACAGCCGCCACCCAATGGTCGGCACGCGGCTGAACTCAGTCGTTAGAGCACGGATAAGGGGGATCGGGGCCGGTTTCCGTGGGGTAAATTCGACTCCGAGCCCTTGTCCGCCCGCAGCGCACACAAACAAAAAGGGAGAAATGAGATGACGTTATGCCCAATCGCTCTAGTAGTCGGCTGCAAGAAGTGTCCGGCATTCTCAGTCTGCCCCCTGAAAGGCGTCATCGGCGATTACCGGAAGCAAGAAGTGGCGCAAACCAAACGGCACTCGGACAAGGCAAAGAAGTAGCCGTGTCGTGTATCCGCCGAGGCGGCGAAGACTTGAGGAAAGTCTGCGCTAAAATCTTCGTTCGATACCGATTCTCTGATAAACGAGTGGCGATGGGCCGCATCATCGAAACCGCTGAGTTCGCGGCGCCGCTGGACCGGGTTTGGAAACTGTTCACAGATCCTGAGGACTGGACGAAATGGAATAAGGAGTGGAGTTCGATCCGGGATGTCCGCGGACCGTTCGACCACACAGGTGCCGGATACACACAAGTGATCCGCTTGCTCGGCCGCGAGTGGCTGGGGCGTTGGGAAGTGATGGCCTGTGAGCCAGGCGTTTCACGTCAGATCGCGGGCACAATGCCGTTTGGCGTGCCGTTTCGTGGACAGGACCGATTCCAAGAAGCTGACGGAATCACGCGCGTCACCGTGGAGGTCGAATGGGACACGCCGTGGGGATGGCTCGGTCGCACGATCGAATTCTTCAGCAGGCCATTGCTTCGCCGCCAGTTCCGGTCGAACGCCCGAAGTGCCGCTCGTCTGTTGACATGACATCCAGCCCGGCTTCAGTGCCAGAAATCCATCGGTTTCTTCGGATCCCTGAATTACGACCGATAGATGACACCGGCGTTTCGGACGCTCGCCTCACCCGGTCGCGGTGCCGGTTGACAAACACGAACAGCCCTCCCTTCAGCACGTTCCGCTCGAGGTGCTCTTCGGCCATTCGCATCAACCCGTCGAAGCTGCGCCGCATGTCGCTCGGCAGAGCGCAGAGCTAGACCTCGACCGACAGACTCTGGCTCAGCACGGCCGCCAGGCTTCTCGCATAGAGGACCACGCTCGTGGCCAGCAATCGGGCGTCGACCTCACTTCGGCCGGTTCTTATCCTGCTTCCCTTTCATCGTTTGTTCCTGTTTCATCGCCTTCTGTTTCTTGCTCTTGTCCTTGCCTTTCTTGCCGCCTTTGTCTCCCATCGCGTGATCCTTTCCTATTGTCAGTCATCGTTCAAGTGAGCCCGACGTTTTCGCTTCTGCTGTTCAAGTTCGCCCGCGCAGCATTTTTCCCTGCCAGGGTAGGGTCGCATCCCCAACGCCACATCGTCGCAGTTCGATTCTGCGTTGTCCAATCAAACCCGACCGATTTTTGGAACGTCCTGAAATAAGACCGATTTTTGAGCCGGCGGGGCATTTGTCTGCCACGGTTCGCCATCGACAGACTGATTCCTAGTCCGGTGAGTTGCCCTTTGGCCATTGCGATTCGAAGGCAGAGTCTCGTTCCGTTGGTCGTTGCGCTGAACGGTTCTCTTCAGCGGTCAAAGAGTTCGACGACCTTGGGCTTGGTCACTTTCCCCATGGTGTTGCGCGGAAGCTCATCGAGCGTAATCAATTTGCTTGGAACCTTGTACGGGGCCAAGCGCCGCTTCGCCCAGGCGCGCAACTGGCTTAAGGTGAGATCCTGCCCGGGCCTAAGCACAACGGCTGCGCCAACCCGCTCTCCCCACTCGGGGTCCTCGATAGCGACCACGGCGCATTGCCGGACGGCCTCGTGTTCGAGCAGCACTTCCTCGATCTCTAATGCCGATACTTTGTATCCACCGGTCTTGATGATGTCGACTGAATTCCTTCCCAGGATGCGAAAAACTCCGCTTTCGCGCACCGCGATGTCGCCGGTCCTGAACCAACCGTCGTCGGTAAACGCCGCACGGGTGGCCTCCGGGCGCCGCCAGTATTCCTTAAAGACGTTCGGACCCCTGACTTGAATCTCGCCGGGACATCCATCGTCCGGCGGTCGGCCGTCGTCGCCGACCAACCGGACCTCGACTCCCGGCAACGGCAAGCCAACGTATCCAGGCTTCCGCTTGCCGCGGAGGGGATTCGAGAGTGCCATGCCGATCTCGGTCATGCCGTAGCGCTCCAGGAGCGCGTGACCGCTGATTGACTGCCACTTTTCGAACATACTGACAGGCAGGGCAGCCGAGCCAGAGACCATCAACCGGAGCCGCTTGCAGCCCTGAGACATCATTTTCTTATCTTCGGGCGATGCCGTTTCCCACTCGGCGATCAATTTCGCGTAGATCGTCGGGACTGCCATGAACAAGGTCAGCTCGTGTGACCGACAGATCCGCTGCCAGACTTCCCGGGCATCGAACTTCGGCAGCATCTGGCAGGTTGCACCACACCACAGCGCGCAGCTCAAGGCATTGATGATTCCGTGGACGTGGTGTAATGGCAGCACGTGGAGAATGTGATCGTTTGCCGTCCACTCCCATGCTTCGACCAGCGAGCCAATCTGAGCGGCAATCATTTCGTGAGTCGAAACAACACCTTTGGGCCGGCTGGTCGTGCCGCTGGTGTAAAGGATCATCGCCCGTCGTGCCGGATCGACCTGGGGCAGTGATTTGGCCGGCCCCGTGGTGACATGTGAGCTAAGGACAAACCGTAAACCGGACTTTTCAGCCAGCGGTTGCACGATGGACCGTAAATCCGGGTCGGCCACCACGGTGGAAGCCTGCGAATCTTCGATTACGTAGGCCAACTCCGCGGGTGGGTGCATCACGGCCAAGGGCACGGCGACGCCTCCCGCCCGCCAGATTGCCCATTGGGTTGTCGCGTAGCCAAAGCCGGGCGGGTGCAAGAATGCGACCCGCGCCTCGCGGAGATCTTTACGTCCGTCGAGAAGGACCGATGCGCCGCGCGCCGAAGCGTCCAGCAGTTGCTCGTAGCTGAAGCGCCCTTCGGTTGTCACCAGCGCCAACTGCCCTGCGTGTGCAGCCGCTTGCGCAACAAGGGGAATGAGTTCGCTTGCGGACGCCCGGTTCATCGCTGGGGCCTCGACAATCTAGCATCGTATGGATGTGCCCTCGGCCACGCATTGTAATCCGGAAGTTGACGCTGCTCGCCTCGAAAAACGCCTCCTCTCTTACGCACCTCCAGCCGGTGTCCCGAGAAACGGCCGATGTGGGGTTTTATGAGACGTGCCGAGAACCCAACGATACTTGGTTTTCTGCCGTGATGCGTAATTGCACTCCGTCTGACGACCGGCTACCGCACGATTGGCGATCTTTAGGGCACCGCTTAAGCACTTGTGTCGTGACTCAGAACTCATGGTAGAATAAAAACTCCTAAGCTTCAGCTGCGGGGCTGCTGCCCGAAGTCCACAATTTGCCAAGGTTCACCGTGAATTCTCAGGTGCCCGAACGAGCCGCGGACGCTGAGAAAAAAGGCGTCGACTGCGATAAGGCTAGTTCATTTGGCGAAACCATGAACTTTAGCGGCGATACCGCGTCCTTGTCGCAAAGCGGATTACAGAGCGCCCCCGAACAGTGGGTGGGACGCCGATTGGGGAAGTACGAGATTACGGCACTCCTGGGCGTTGGTGGAATGGGCGTGGTGCTTAAGGGGCACGATCCGTCCATCGAACGCGATGTCGCTATCAAGGTCTTGCCAGCCGATCTGTCGGCGGATGAGGCCAGTTTGCACCGCTTCCTGGCCGAAGCCAAAAGCGCCGGCAAACTCAACCATCCCAACGCCGTGACGATTTATGAAGTAGCCCAGGAAGGCCCCGCACATTACTTGGTGATGGAAATCGTATCAGCCGGAAGCGCCGCGGAACACTTAGAGCAAGCCGGCGCGTACTCTGTCGGCGAAGCAACTCGCATTGCCATTGAAGCGTGTAAGGGGCTGTCTGCAGCGCACGAGGTAGGGCTGGTCCATCGCGACATTAAGCCAGCCAATCTCTTGCTTACGCAAAACGGGACCGTCAAAGTTTCTGATTTTGGATTGGCGAAACGAACGCAGAGCCAGACAATGCTGATGACTCAGGCCGGGCACATTGTCGGTACACCGTACTACATGAGCCCGGAGCAATGCGAATCGCGCGAAGTTGATGCGCGGAGCGACATCTACTCTCTGGGAGGCACCTATTACAGTTTGCTGACCGGTAAGAGCCCATTCCAGGACAGCGCTAGCATCATTCAAGTGATGTACGCGCACTGCAACGCGGGCCCACCAGATCCGCGCGAAGTCAGTGCGACCGTCCCCGCAGTATGTGCGCAGATCGTCCAGCGTGCGATGGCGACTAAGCCAGAGCAAAGGTACCAGTCGATGGACGAAATGCGTGCGGATTTGGAAGCCCTTTTGGCGGCGATGTCCGGCGCCGGAATTACGCTACCCAGCCAATCCGCGACAAACCTGTCACGGCCGCCCGCCGCCCCGACCCCAGTCAGTCAGAGCCGGTTTCGCTGGGCAGCGGTTGCAGGGACGGCAATGACGCTGGTAGCCGCCGCGGCTGCTGCTTTCTTCATGTTTGGTCTTGGCTCGCGCGACGGTGGCACGAAGGAGGCAATCAATACGGGAGCCAATAAGAACAATCTCTCGCCAACTTTGATCACGCCTCCAACCGGTGAACCGATCCGAGTCGGAATATTGCATTCGCTGACGGGGACTATGGCGCACAACGAATCGGCGGTCGCCGATGCCACGTTATTGGCAATCCACGAGCTAAACCGCGATGGCGGTCTCTTGGGACGCCCCATCGAGGGTGTCGTGGCAGACGGCCGATCCGATTCCACCACGTTCGCCCGCGAAGCTGAACGGCTGATCAACAAAGAGCATGTTTGCACGGTCTTCGGCTGTTGGACCTCGGCAAGTCGCAAAACGGTCGTGCCGATCTTTGAAGAGCACAATCATCTGTTGGTATATCCCGTGCAGTACGAAGGAATCGAAGAATCGCCGAACGTGATTTACACGGGGGCTGCACCGAATCAGCAAATCATCCCCGCTGTTAAGTGGGCGTATGCGTTCGAAAACAAACGGCGATTCTTTCTTGTGGGTTCCGACTATGTCTTTCCTCGCGTGGCACACGCAATTATCAAAGACCAACTGAAAGAGTTGGGCGCGGAATTGGTCGGGGAGGAGTATTTGCCGCTCGGAAGCACTGTCGTTCAGCCCATTATTGAAAAGATCAGGAGCGCAAAACCGGATGTCATCCTCAACTCGATAAACGGCGATTCCAACCTGGCGTTCTTCACCGACCTACGGAAGGCAGGAATCACGCCCCAGTCAGTGCCAACAATCTCGTTCAGCGTCGAAGAGGAAACGCTAAGACAATTGGATGTTTCGGCGATGGTGGGTGACTACGCGGCGTGGAATTACTTTCAAAGCGTGGAGTCGCCCGAGAATCACAAATTCGTTTCCAGCTTTCGCGCGAAATACGGACCTCAACGAGTAGTGACCGATCCGATGGAAGCCGCCTATTTCGGCGTGAAGCTCTGGGCAAAAGCGGTTGCTGACGCGCAGAGCACTGACGTGTCAGAGATTCGCCGCGCCATGCTCAACCAAAGAATTCGTTCTCCGGGAGGCGACGTTCGCATCGACCCCGCAACCCAGCATACATTCAAGACTCCGCGTATCGGCCGAGTACTAGCGGACGGCCAATTCGAAGTCGTCTGGACCGCCGCCAAGCCGGAACCACCTATTCCCTATCCGCCTTCCCGTTCCACTGAAGAATGGCGAGCCTTTCTTCATGACCTCTACTCTGGCTGGGGCAACCATTGGTCGGCTGGGCCAAATCAATGACTTACGTCATCTTGCCGCTCCACTCGGCGTCAACTCATGACTTGCTTGCGACGCGCCGAATAACCACCGTTTGATGACGCGTCTCGCCGACTGTGTCAAAAACTCATCCGTTTTACAGGACCGTCTTAGCGTCCCGAGAATTCACGCGTATTGTCGGAAGGACGCGCGGCTGCGAGTTCGCGCCGATTTGGCCCTGCTGCGAGCCGCAGCAAACCAACGTTTTTAACTTTCGTTCGAATCCTCCAAGCGGTATGCTTACGCCATGAGAAAACTCGCCGGGCCAATCCTTATTGTCACCGCTTGCATCGCGTCCGTGTCGAAAGCCACGGAACCAATAACTCCGGAATCTGTCGAATCGCCTGCGGACATTGCACCAAACGAGCCTCACGCGAAGGAATTCTCCCTGGAGCGAGCGGCTCGCTACCTCGACAGCGCCGCGCTGGACTGGCAGAAAACTCATGCCTGCACGGCGTGCCACACGATGTTCCCATACTTGATGGCCCGGCCGACACTGGGTAGTGTCTCGCCACAATCAGCAGAAGTTCGGCAATTCTTCGAGGAAATTGTCGCAGGGAAGCGGGAGGCGATGCCCGACTATTCGTGCAAGGATGTCGACGGAGCCGTTGCCATTGGCGTGGCCTCGGCAATGGCCCTCAACGACCGCTGGCTGACCGGCAAGTTGCATCCGCTTACCCGCCAAGCGCTCGACCACATGTGGACGCTTCAGCGCTCAGACGGAGGCTGGGCCTGGCCGTTCAGAGATACACCGCCCTTGAAGATTGATGAACATTACGGAGTCACCTTGGCTGCCGTCGGAACCGGAATGGCTCCGGGCGATTATGCCAACACCCCGACAGCCAAAGCGGGAATCGAGGGCGTTCGTCGATTCTTGAGAAGAACGACGGCAGTCAGTCTTCACCAGAAAGCGATGTTGCTCTGGGCGTCGATTTACGTTGACGACCTGCTGCCGGCTGAGGCCAAGGCAGAGATTCTGGCAAATCTGATGGACGTCCAGCGGCCCGATGGCGGTTGGTCCATGGCCAACCTCGTTGACAACGCCAACGATCCGTCGCTGGAGACTGATCGAGTGACCAAAGCAAAGGCTGAAAAGGGGTACGGGACCCAGTTCCTTCCCTACATTGGGCGTGAGGACGCCTACAAGAGTTCTCTCTCGAGTGACGGATACGCTACAGGCTTCGTTATCTTCGTGGCTCGTCAGGCAGGCCTGTCAGCTGGCGATCCTCGTCTGCAGCGAGGCCTTACGTGGCTGAAAAGTAATCAGCGTGAAAGCGGTCGGTGGTTCACTCCGTCCCAAGCGTGGCACACGCGGCATCTCATCTCCAACGCGGGGACCGCGTATGCCGTCCTCGCGCTTTTTGCGTGTGGTGAACTTCGATCGCCGCATTAGATTACGGTCCTTTGCTTGTTCCCCTTGCCGTGTCGAAAAATGACCGATTTTTGACCAGGAGCGGCCAGAATCTGACGCTGCCGGGGTGCAGCGATGGTCGCACCGTCCGACAGATCACAACCATGTTCACGATTGAGTCGCAGCCGGTGCGATTGTGCGATGGAATTTCGCGACGAGAGATGCTGCGAATTGGGTCGCTTGGCGTGGCCGGTTTGACATTGCCCGACTTGTTGCGGCAGGCGGCCGCCGAAGACGCCGCGCCTCGTCGCGGGCGCGCCAAGTCATGCATCGTTCTGTTTCTGTTCGGGGGGCCCGCCCAGCATTCCACCTGGGACCCCAAGCCCGACGCTCCCATCGAGGTCCGCGGCGAACTCAAGTCCATTGCCACGACGGTACCCGGCCTGAACGTGGCCGAATTGCTGCCCAAGACATCCTTGTTGGCCAGGCACCTGTGCCTGTTGCGCGCCGTGCGAACGGGCGACAACGCCCATTCATCGAGCGGCTACTACATGTTGACCGGTCAGCCCCATGCGCCGATGAACATGGAGAATGCCAATCCGGGCGCGCCCAACAACTGGCCGAGTTTCGGTTCGATGATTCGCCGCCTCCGTGACGGCGCTACGTCACTGCCCTCGGCCGTGCGATTGCCGCACCAGATCTTCAATACGGATGGTTCCATTTGGCCGGGGCAAGACGCCGGGTTCCTCGGTCGTGCGTTCGACCCGTGGATGTTCCGCTGCGAGCCGGCGTCGGCCAACTTCAGGATTCCGGAATTTACGCTGCCGACTGACTTGCCGCTGACCAGGCTCGAAGGGCGACGGTCCCTTTTGTCCGTGATGAACGGGCACCGCGCGGCCGTCGAGCGCGGCGGAGCGCTGGCGCCGTTCGACGCCGCCACGCGGCAGGCGTTCGATCTGCTCACGTCGCCACGTTCGCGAGCCGCCTTCCAGCTCGAAGCTGAGCCAGCCGCCGCCCGCGATCGTTACGGGCGCACGCAGTTCGGTCAGAGCGTGCTCTTGGCTCGCCGGTTGGTGGAAGCGGGCGTGAGCTTAGTTCAAGTCAATTGGTTTCGCTCTCCCGACGAGCCTTCAGATACCCCGTGCTGGGATTCACACACCCGGGAGATCCAGCGGCTGCGCAGCGTGCTGCTGCCGCAGTTCGACCAGGCGTATTCGGCCTTGCTCGGCGATTTGGTCGATCGCGGCATGCTCGACGACACGTTGGTCGTTTGTCTGGCGGAGTTCGGTCGCACTCCAAAAATCAACGCGGCGGGCGGCCGCGATCATTGGGGAAATGTGTTTTCGGTGGCCATGGCCGGAGGCGGCATCCGTGGGGGACACGTGCACGGCGCGTCCGACGCGATCGGCGGCGAACCGATGGAAGGACTGGTCCGCCCACCGGACCTGCTGGCCACCCTTTACCATTGCCTGGGCTATTCTCCGACGGCCGAACTGCACGACGCGCTCGGACGTCCGTTCCCCATCTCCCGCGGCGAAGTGGTGAAGGAGATCATCGGGTGATGCCGCGTTCAGTGATCTCGAAAAACGACCGATTTTCTGGCACGATCATCTTGTTGCGGGGCGACGGGATGTTTGAACTCGCCAAAGCCAACAGTAGGAAACTTTGGACGTCGCCCGGTCTTTCTCGCGCTTGATTTGAACCCAGCCCACTTATTTGGCATTCGCCGTAAGTCGCATTCCTGAAACGACGAACAGCCCTGCACCGTGATCGATGAAGGGCTGTTCGATTTCAGAGTCGAGGCGACTGGATACCGTTAGAACTTTTTTACCGAGAGTTGGCTGTCTGGAGTGACCGGCTGTTGGCGTTGCTTTGCGAAGTAAGCGGCGCCGAATCCAATCCGATTCAAACTGCGGCGTTTCAACGGGACCAAACAACCGCGCAGCTCGTTTCTTTCAGCGGCGCACAATCGTCGACTTGGCCAACGACGGGGCCGACGAGCTCTTGGCTTCCCAAAGTCGGAAGCGGGGCCGGCGCTGGCGCAGCGGTGGGGGCGGGTATCGGAGCCGGCGCATTCATAGGTGGCCTTCGCAATGCCATCCTGGGGGCCTATTGGGCTCGCGTGCCCGGCGTTCAGGCGATGCCACAGATCTGGGTCTACGAGCTTGAGAAACGGGTTCGAGCTGGAACTCTCTCGCGTGACGATGCCGTGCAGATCTTCAACACCGCCGTGCTCGGCGCCGAGGCGCAAGGCTTTAAGCCGACCGGCGACCGGATGTCGCTCGTTCACAAGTCTGCCATGGATTTTCTTGGCAAGGCGGAAGCGGTATACTTTGCGAGGAAGAAGAAAGAACAAGGGTGGGCAGTACAGCCGAGAGGTTACCAGCAGTCTGGCGGGCGCGTCTTCCCCACTAAGCGAAACTCAGGACTCGATGGCTATGCACTTCGTAAAGAGCAAGAAGACTTCTTCAGGCGAGGACTAGCGCAAGGGCACGATCCTGAATACTTACGCGGGCAGGCTAGTGTAGCCGGGGAAGGGCGGACAGGACACCCGGATCGGCTAGACGATCCTGAGCTGGAAGCTGCGTTACAGCGCGCGATCAAACAGGCAAAAAATCGACAAAATGAGACATCGCCGCAAGACCATTAATCGTCCAGTCATGTCGTTGGAGGACACGCATCCCGCAAAAAGATTTCTGTGCGCGTTCGACGAATGCTTACTCAATTGCGGAGGGTGCGAACTGGGGCTTTACGAAACTCCTATCGACCAGGAGTGGAGATCGGCGACAGACAGCAAGGTTTGGAAATTCTCGGCGTTTGTCTACACGTACCTCGCGTTTGACATCCAGCTCGATGGTTTTATCACGAGCGCACCTCAATGGACGGCGTCGGAAACGTGGGCGCTCGAACAATTGCCTCGGTTTCACGCGCTCATGGACGAATGCGCTCACGCGGCAGCACAATGCGGCAACACCGATTGCCTTGAACTCGTCGATGAAGTTGTGCAAATGCTGAAGTTGTGGAAGGAATATCTTCGGTATCGGGAAGAATCGATTGCGCGTCAGCGTGCGGTAAATTAAATTTAGGTAAGGCTGAGGCGGTGTACTTTGCGAGGAAGAAGAAAGAACAGGGGTGGGCTACACAGCCGGGAGGATACCAGCAGTCTGGCGGTCGAGTCTTCCCCACGAAGCGAAACTCAGGACTCGATGGCTATGCACTTCGTCAGGAGCAAGAAAGGTCGAAGTGCCAAGGTGCCCCGTCGAGACGACGAAAGCCAAAAGCCATTTGGAGCATGATTGCTCAGAAAAGTTCAAATCCGGTCCCCAGTCGCTGTAGCAACCGACGACGGGATTTGACGTTACGATAAGATCGGGGCGACTGTCGCTCGTTTGAACCGTTTGTCCACGACTACGTGGCAAGCTTCCTGCATTCCGGGCCGGAAGTCCAAATCGCGACAAGGGTCGTGAAGCTCACGGCGTAACCTCGCCTGTGCGGCGAGAGGCGACTGGATTTGAACGGTCACCCTGGGCAATCCTTCGCCGGGCCTGTGGTGAAGGGGGCTCCGTCAGGCGTCTGTGTCCAAGCAAGCGGCATCGTGCCACCAGAACGATCCCACCGCAAACGCTGCCGGATCGATGGCCTGCGCGGCTGAGCGGAACCGCTCCGACTCTTGCTGACCAATGTACGCCAACAAGCACTCGGCGAGTTTCTGGACGCTCGTATTCACGAACTGACGAGTGCGAAACCAGTCCTCGTGATCGAGGAGTACGACTACCCCGGTGCCCAGCTCCACGCAGATTGGATTGCCGGCACCGTCCGAGCCAATCATCCGGCACGCCGCCAGCCGCTCGCGATCCGCCGGCGACCAGTCGGACGGAATGCCGAACACTTCCCAGATCGGTGCTGGGCGGGCCGCCATATCGAAAACGAGACACGGCGCGGCGTCTCTTGGGAGCACATGCCCACCGCAATCGATGAACTCGGTCTCGATATCCTTAAAACCGAGATTTGACCGCTTGCGGTTCCAGCAATCCGCGAACGTCTCGTCCACGCGGTTGTCCTTCGGCACATAGTCTTGTCTAATACCCGTCGCGACTCGGCTATATGTACCTTAGTGGGAACGTATTACATTCCCATCATCAAGAATCTCGGCAATCGGACAGTTATTGAACTTTTCTGGCCGGCGTCCAGTCGCTCATGTCAGATCTCCCGATTGTCCAGCCCCTTGATGAGGCCGGAGAGCATCATTGAAATCTCTTCGAGCTGAGACTTGAATTGAGCATGCTGCGTGGTCTTGATCAAGCCCCGCCGCGCGGCCAATTCAAGCGGCGGCACACATTCTTGCACTGACCCACGCGCGATGCCGAAAAAGTTGCGTCGATCGGCTTTGGTGAAGCGGCCGTTGCCTTCGGCGATGTTGGCGGCGATGGAGAGCGCGGCGCGGTTATGCTGGTCGGCCAAAAAGAAGTATCCTCGCGGCAGGTCGCGCGTGAGAGTGCAGATTTCATCGGCGAATGAAATCGCCTTCTGATAGACCTGTAACTTCTCGAAGGCGAACGGCATCGGGTGCCTAAAGACGAGAGAGTAGAGAGTAGAAAGGAGACCGCAGGAGGGGCCTGCCGTGCTTCAACGGTTGACCGCACGTTCTTCGTCTTTTGGCTCTCCTTTCTCCTCTCTACAGCTCTCCTGCTCTATTTTTGGCCGCTGTCGCGGCCAAAAGTCGGGGCAACTGGATTTGAACCGCCGGAACTCCCATGATTGAGCGGCATCCGCCGGCCTGAACCAGACGGAAGTGCCCTGGGGAAACTACGCGTGGGTCCGGGGGAAACGTGACCCGTCGCGAAAGCTATGGCTTCGCCGCGGAGCGGATCTGCGGGGCGTCGGATTGCAGATAGCTGAACAGGTCGCGCAGCTCCTGTTCTGCAAGCGTTTCCAACAGACGCTCCGGCATCAGCGACGTGGTCGATGGATGAATCTGGTCGATCTCGTCGCGGGCAAGCGTGGTCTTCTGCTGTTTGGCGTCCACAATCGTGATCTCGCGGGGGCTCGACTCGGTCACGAGCCCCGTGAGCAGGCGGCCGTCGTTCAACAGCGCGGTTTGCGAGACGAACTCGGGGCGGATATAGCCGCTGGGATCGAGAATGCTGAGCAGCAGGGCGTCGCGATTCTTGCGGTCGGCGGTGGTCAGGTCGGGCCCGATCTTGATTCCCTCGCCGTGCAGCGTGTGGCAGGTGCCGCAATGCTTCATGTACAGCTTGTGGCCGCTATCCAGATCGCCCTGTCCCGCGCTCAGCACGCGGCCGAGCACCGGGACGTACGACATTTTCTCGCCGGGGGTGGTGGGGCGAACCTTGCCCCAGCGGGCTTCGATCGATCGATCGAGCGCCGGATCGCCCAGCGCCAGCATCTGGCGAAGCTGATCGACCGAAACGTCGGCCGCTTCGATCTTGCCGGCGGCGACCTCCTCGACCAGGGCCTGTGACCACGTTGCGCGGCTCGCCAAAAGCCCGATCGCGCGGCTGCGCAGCTCGGGAGTGAACTGCCCGTAGCGGTCCAGCACTTCGCGGGCGATCGATTGGGACGGATAATGTTCGAGCGCCGCCAGCGCCGCCATGCGCACCGCGTCGCCCTTGGATGACGACTCGTCGAGCAGTTTGAGCAACCGCGGCAGCGCATCGGCCCGCGCGGCCTGGCCGACGGCGGACACCAGCGCCAGCCGCGCTTTAAGCGGCTCGTTGCGGTCGATCATGCGCTCGACCGCCCGCTGGTATGCCGCGCGGTTTCCCATGCGCATGGCGAACCGGGTGACGATCGGATCCGAATCGGCGCTTTCCCAGAGCCGCGCGAGCAGGGAGGCGAGCGGCGCCGGCACCTCGTCGAACGGCCGGCCGGAAAAATCCTGGTCCATGGCCGCGATGAGCCGCAGCACGTCTTCGCTGCGCGGGGCCAGTGACAACAGCCGCGCGCACGCGCTGAAGCTGGCGTCCGTTTCTTCGGCCAGGTAGCGCCGCGCGAGCCGCGGGGCGATCGTGTTCTCAACCAGCGGCAGCAGCCAGATCTGGGGGTCGGCGAGGATTTTCAAAACGCGATCGGAGTCGGAAATCGCCTTGTCCTCGATGGCCCACCACACCAAGAGCGGAATGTGGGGGTCGGAGTTGTCTTGGGCGCGGCGCAGGAATTTCTCGACGATGGCCAGCCCGTCGGCTGCGCGCAGCCGCTTCGCGGTCGAGGCCAGTTGGCTGCGCACCTGAAGGCTGGTTTCTTTTTCCGCCATTTGCACGAGCCGTTTTCGCAGCTCCGGCGCGAGCGGCGGCATGTCGTCGCCGATGAAGCGCACGCTCCAGGCGCGTACGTCGGCGCTGGCGTGATCCAACAGGCTCAGCGATGTTTCCTCGTCCCAGCCGCCGCTCGCATAGAGGGCCCACAAGGCCTCGAGCGCCACGGCTTCGCGGCCGGTGGCAATCATCCTTCGCAGCCGCGGCAACACCGTCAGGTCGCGCCTTTCGGACAAGATGCGCCGCGCCTCGCGCCGATACCAGGCGTTCGCGTGCTCGAGCAAATCCACCAGCTCGTCGCTGGGAAGCTTGGAGAGGGCCAGTGGTTCGGCCCGCCGCGTGCCGCGCTTGACGATCTTCCAGATCCGGCCGTTGGTCTTGTCCCACGTGTCTTCGGGAATCACGTGATTGGCCCGCTTGTCGTACCAATCGGCGACGAACACCGAGCCGTCGGGGCCCCAGAGGCAATCGATCGGGCGGAACCAGACGTCGTCGGTCTCCAGCAGCGTGCCGACGTAGCGCGTCCTGAACGTGGAACCCGCCGGCTCCAGCGCGCTAAAGTAAACGGCGTTCGAAAGCAGGTTCGCGCCGATGTAGGCGCCAGTGAACTCTTCGGGCCAGTCTCCGCCCTGATAGACGATGCCGCCGCAGGTGACGTGCCCGCCGTTGTGCCCCTGGTGCGTGACGTGCTCGAAGTAGCCGAACGTGTACGGATTGTGCAGCGGACCGTGCTTGGAAAATCCTTTGACGTAGTAGCCGCCTTGGACCTGGTGCAGGCAAACCGCATTCGAGTAGTTCGTGCCGGCAATGGCGTTTCCGTGGCGGTCGAAATCGAGGCCCCAGGTGTTGCCGCCCCCCTCGGAAAACAATTCAAAACGCTTCGTGCGGGGATGATAGCGCCAAATGCCCTGCTGAAAGCCGATGCCGCGGACGTCGGCCGTCACCGTGCTGCCCTGCGCGCCGTACAGCCAGCCGTCGGGTCCCCACTGGATCGAGTTGATCACCGCGTGGGCGTCTTCCATGCCAAAACCATCGAGCACCACCTGCGGGTCGCCGTCGGGCACGTCGTCGCCGTTGCGATCGGGGTAGAACAACAAATAGGGCGCCTGGCCGACGTAGACTCCGCCGTTCCCCAGCGCCAGGGCGGAAGCCAGGTTCAGTCCGGTGACAAAATCCTTAACCCGGTCGACGCGGCCGTCGCCATTGGTGTCTTCCAGGATCGTGATCTTGTCGTTCCCTTTCGGCCCCAGCGGCGGCGGCGCGGGCACGCGATCGTACTTGGTGCGCAGGTAGCGGTCGACCTCGAGGGGCTTGAGCCCCGCGGGATTGGGATACTGAAGATACTGGATCACCCACATCCGCCCGCGATCGTCGAACGTCATAGTCACCGGCTGCCGCACCAGCGGCTCGCTGGCGTAGAGCTCGACGTCGAAGCCGTCGGCCAGCTTGAAGCGCTTGAGCGCTTCTTCGGGCGTCAGTGCTTGAGCCGAGGCCGGCTGGGCGGGGAGCACGCCGGGGCCCAGCGCCAAAAGCAACAGGCCGATTCGGACGACGTGCCGAATTGTTCGCTTCCGCGTTTGCACGATCGGGTTACCTTGGAACAGGAGGGCCTCGGGTGGGAAGTTTACTTGAGGCTTGCGAGAAATGCCAAGAGGTCTGCCGCGTCCTGTGCTGTCACTTCGCTTAATATCAACTCCGGCATCAGCGATTTTTGCTGCCCAACGAGGGCTTCGACCTCGTCGGTCGCCACGCGCCAGGTCTTGTTCTTGACGTCCCGCAGCACGACCCGGTCGTCCCGGCGCTCCACCAGAAAGCCGGCGTACACCTGGCCGCCTTTCGTTTCGAGCAAGTACGGTATGTATTCCGGGGCGATGGCCTTGGACGGATCGAGAATGGTCTCCAACAGCGCCCCTCGTTCGTACTTCTTGCCGATATTCGATAGCTCGGGCCCGGTCGTTCCGCCGAACCCCTGCACGGCGTGACACTGCTGGCACCCCGCAGCCGAGCTCTGGTAGAAGATCAGCCGCCCGCGGTTCGCGTCGCCCGCAAGGGCCAGGATCTCGTCGGCCGAAATGGCGCTGCCCAGTTTCTTCGACCGCTGGTCTTCGGGGATGAATTTTTCGTACAGCCCGCGGACGTTCGAATCGGCGTGCGAGGCGGCCTTGGTCAACACGGCTCGTTTCAATTCGTCCGAAAGGCGGTCTTCGTCGATCAGCCGCACGAGCAGGATCGCTCCGGCCGTGGTTTCGACGGCCTGGTCAACGGCTCGCCGGCGCGCGTCGGCGGAGAATTTGTCGCTTGCCAGTATTTCGCGCAAGCTCTTGATGTCTTGCAAATCGACCAGCCGTCGCAAGGCGGCGCCGGAAACCGCCGGCTCGGGATCGGACAAAAGCTCGCGCAAGGCCGGCGCGATGCCCGAGGGCTTGAGGTTCGCGGCCACGTCGATGGCTTGTTCGCGCTGGGCCGGGTCGAGATTGGCCGAGCGCGCGATCGCCAGCACGTTGTCGCAGAGCTTCCGCAATCGCAGCGCGTCCACGGCTGCCAATGCCGTGGTGCGCAGCTCGTCGTCGGCCAATAGGGCACCTAGCGCGGCCGTGAGCTTTGGATCGCGCGACATGGCTCCCCAAACGCCGCCGCGGCTGGCGCCCGCGGCCACCTTGCCGAGCGCCGCGCGGCGCAGCGCGGCCGAAAGTTCCCGATTCTCGGCCAGCTTCAACAGACCCCAGCCGACCTCGGGCGCCGGAATGTTCACCGCGGTTTCGATGAGCGCGCGGGCCGTCTTTTCGTCGAGATGGTCCGCTCGGAGCCGATCGACCAGTTGGGCGGCCGCCCGCTTAGGACTGAGCAGTTGCAACAGCGGAAATTGCTCGATCGACAGCGGGCCTTGTGCTTCCAATCGGGCCAGGAGCGCTTCGCGGCGATCGCCCGCGGCAATGTTGACGGCTTCCAGCAGATAACGGTCGGTCCCGTCGTAGTCGGCGGCGAATTGGGCCAGCGCCGCTTCGGCCTTCTCGCCGTCGAGCCAGCGCGTGGCCAACAGTACTTCGCGGCGCACTTCGTCTGACGAGTCACCGGCCAGTGCCAGGATTGCATCGCCGTGCTGGTTTCCGTGTCGGCGCAAGATGCGCACCGCCAATGCGCGAAACGCCGGTTCCGGAGATTTTAGTTGCCTCTCGACCGATTCGCGCGCGCCGTCCCCGATGCGGTCCAGCAGCCACAAGGCCCGGGCCCGATGGTTCGGTTCGGGGCCGGCCAACAATTCGCCGAGTGCCGGCACGCTCGCAGGACCTTCGGCCAGCAGCCGCTCGCGGGCGAGATATTGCGTGGCCAGGTTGGGGCTTTTGAGGCCTTCGACGGCATCGGCGATGCTTGCGTACGGCCCCGGTTTTTCGCGGCGTGAAAGTTTTTTCCCCTTGGGCGCAAGCACGAAGATGCGGCCCTGGTCGGGATTGTTGTAAGCGTGTCCGCCGACTCCGCCGTCGTACCAGTCGGCGACGTACAGCCGTCCGTCGGGCGCCGCGCAAACGTCGTCGGGTCGAAAGTAATCGTCCCCCTGGTTGCCGAGGAATATTTCGCTCGTGGCTTTCATGCCGAAGCCGGCCGGCTCGTGGCGATAGACGCGACATTCGCGCGGGCCGGCGTCGGCGTGCAGCGGAACGTTTTTGTAC
The DNA here is from genome assembly GCA_040877415.1 of Pirellulales bacterium. Lineage (GTDB taxonomy): Bacteria > Planctomycetota > Planctomycetia > Pirellulales > PALSA-1355 > JBBDNV01. The sequence goes on along the minus strand of JBBDNV010000128.1, from coordinate 29,188 downwards.
TTCGGCCCAAAGGCGTCGCTCTCGTAAAAGCATATGCCCGAGGGCGAGCCGAAGCCGGTGACCAGCGTGGCCGGCACGAAGCCCGGCACGTGGCCGCGGAAGTGCCAATGCCGGCGGAACGGCGTATCGGCGGGGAGTTGATCGTCGAGTTCTTGCTTTCCAAACGGCGGGCCGCCGAACCAGCCGTAGTTGCCCCCTTCGAGAATCCAGCAGATGCGCACGCTTTCGTTGCCGTCGTTGTCGTTGTCGCTTACGAATGCTTCGCCGAACGAGCTGACGCAGACTTCGTACGGATTGCGGAAATTGACCGCCACGGTTTCGAGCCGGCTGCCGTCCAATTCGCCGCGCACGACGGCGCCCCACTGATACTTGATGCGCGAGCCGTCGGTGCCACGGACGTCAAAGCCCCGGTCGCCGTGCGACATCCACCACTTGTGGTCGGGCCCGAGCACGAGGCTGTGCGCGCCGTGATCGTGGTTCTTGCCGCCGAAGCCGGTGAGCAGCTTTTGGGGCGGGCCGTCGGCCACCAGGTCGCCATTCTTGTCTTCATAGACCCACAGGTCGGGACTCGTGGCGACGAACACCCGCTCGCCGGCCACGCAAATGCTCATCGGGGCGAAAACGTCGTCGGCAAAAACGGTGGCTTTGTCGGCCACGCCGTCGCCGTCGGTATCTTCCAGCACCTTGATCTTGTCGGCGGGCAGGCTCTTGGCGGCTCCGCGATACCACTGGATTTCAGCCACCCACAAGCGGCCCTGCGTATCGACGTCGATGGCCGCGGGGTTGGTGATCAGGGGCTCGGACGCAAACAGCGAGACCTCGAACTGGGGCGCGGCACGCAGCGTCGCCAGCTCTTTATCCGGCGGCAATTGGGCGCAAGCGGGCGCGGCCCACGCCGCCAGCACGCAAAAGCCCCATGCGGCGATCGCGGTGCCGCGGGGAAAGATTTTCATGGAGGGAATTCCCTGGCGGAACGAGCACGCAGCGACCCGGTTAGTATAAATCGCCCCAGCCGGCAGGTGCAATCGCGCCCGGTGCCGTGGGCCCGCCTACAGCTCGTCGACGATCGTCAGATCATCGTCGTCGGGTTGAAGTTGCGAGTGGCTGATCATCGACTGGCCGCCGATAAACAGACGCCAGGCGTCGAGCTGTTCGGTCGTCATGCTGTTCTCGCGCGCGATCTCGTGCTGGAGCTCGCGGCCCGTGCCGGCGACGATCACGCGCACGTTCAAGCGGCCGTTCTCCTGATACTCGAACCAGACTTCGATCGGCGTCTGGGCCGGCAGGTCGGGCGGGAGATCGCGGACCACGCACTTGCCGATTTGCGAGCAATCCTCGGGAGAGGCGCTCTCGCCTTCGACGATCTGCACGAGAATCGATTTCTGGTTGGCCTTCTGCGTGCGAAACACGCGCTTGGCGGTCACCGGCAGCGTAGTGTTGCGCGGAATCAGGATGGCGTTGCGGCGGCGATCGGTGCGCGGATCGCTGGCCACCACGCCCAGGCTGTGCGAATTGACGTTCTTGATGTTCAGGACGGGAGTTTCGCCGCGCGTGCGGGCCAGGATGATCGCGGCGTGCAGCGCCGCGCCGTGAGCCACGGCTTCGTCGACCGAGACCGACGCATCGGGCTCCTTGCGCGTCAGCTCGCGGAGCATTCGGGCAACCATCGGCATGCGCGTGGAGCCGCCGACCATCAGCACGTAGTCCAGATCGGACCAGGTCATCCCGGCCGCCTGCAGCGTCTGCCTGGTGGTGAATCTCGTGCGGTCCAGCAGATCCTGGGTGATTTCCTCGAATTTTTCGCGCGTCACCTCGACGCGCAGCGCCTGGCTCCTGTAATCGCAACTGATCGACACCTTGCTGCGGGCCGACAGCGTGCGCTTGGCGTCTTCGCATTCGCGCCACAGCCGGCCGGCCGTATTGGACTCCTCGCGCGGGTCGAGCTTGTAGGTCAGCTTGAACTCCTCGGCCACGTAGTCCACGAGCCTTTGATCCCAGTCCTGGCCGCCGAGCTGCACATCGCCGTCGGTGGCCAAGGCCGCAAAGTCGTGCCCGCGAATCTCCATCACCGTCACGTCGAACGTGCCGCCGCCCAGGTCGTAGACCAGCAGCTTGCGCGGCTCGTTGGCGGCGCCGTCGCGGTTGAGAAATCCTTTCAAAAAGCCGTGGGCAATGGCCGCGGCAGTCGGCTCGTTGATGATGTCGAGCACTTCGAAGCCGGCCATGTGCCCCGCGTCTTGCGTGGCCTTGCGGCGCACTTCATCGAAATAGGCCGGCACGGTGATCACCACTTTGCGGAAGTCGCCGATGTGGCGGATGGCGTCCTGACGCACCTTGTTGAGAATGAACGCTTCCAGAGCCTCGGGCGGAAAGCGGCGGCCGTCGAATACTTTGTGGAATGCCCGCTCGCCCAACTCGCGCTTCGCGCATTGCGCCACGTGATCCGCTTCCGTGGCAATCGCCTTGAGCGCCTCCTTGCCCACGATCGCCGTATCGCCCTCGAACAATACCGCGCTGGGCGTCACCAGGTCGCCTTCGGCGTTCACCAGCGTAATCGGCCTGCCCGTATCGTCGATATACGCCACGGCCGTATAGGTGGTGCCCAGATCAATTCCGACCGCGGGCGGTGATTCGTTCGTCATATCGGTCCAACGAAGGGCCTTGGCGCTTGAGAGCTTGCGCGGGTCAATGAACGTCGGCGCTCGAGGCCGGCGCGTCGCGCAGCCCGGGCAGCCGCAGGTGCCACCAGTTGTAGCTGGGATCGATCCTCATCAATATATAGTAGCCTATGGCCGTGCCGACCAAGGCGGAGACGACGTATCCGCCGAGCATGATGGCCAATCGGCGCGGCGTCATTCTGCGTTTCTTCAGGCGCCGGGCGGTCGCGTCGCTGCCGGTCTCCAGAGTAAATTCCTCGTCGGCGGGCGTCTCGTTCGGCAAGGCCGGCGGCCCGGCCGAGCTCGCCGCGCGCGGCCCAGGGGGCTGAGCCGCCGCCAGGGCCTCGCGCTGTCGCCGGTGCTCGGGCAACAGCGCGTGGATGGCCCGCAGCCCCTGGCCGCGCGCGATGAGCTGTTGCCAATCGGAAATCTGGCTTTCGGTCAAGCCCTGTTCGCGCCGCACGCTGATCGGCAGCGATTGTCCGCTCCGCGGCAGCCGGGCTCTCACTTGCAGCCGGCCCTCGGCGGTGAATTGATAGTGCACGTCGATCTGAGTTCCCTTGGGCAGCCCGTCGGGCAGATCGCGGACCGTCAACAGCGCGATTCGCGCGCACTGGTCGGCGGCGCGGCTTTCGCCCTCCAAGAGTTGAATCACCAGGGACGACTGGCCGGCCGTGTCGGTCGTGGCTGCGGCGACGGTGCCGCACGGCAGCTCCGAGCCGCGCGCGATCAAGACCACGTTTTCGACGCGTCCGGTGCGCGGGTCATTCCACTCCAAGCCCAGGCTATGGACCGTCAGGTCGGTGATCGCCACGTGCAGGTCCGTTTGGCGGCCTTCGCGCGCCGCGAGCAGACATTCGGCATACAGTGCCGCGCCGCGAGCCACGGCTTCGTCGGCATGGACGGCGGCAGCCGGCACCAGCCCGGTCAGCTCTTCGAGCCGTTTGGCCACGATCGGCATCCGCGTGGCGGCTCCGACCAACAGCAACCCGGACACGTCGCGCCAGGCCATTCCGGCCCGGGCCACGATGCCTTCGGTGATCGCGGCAGCCTCGTCGAGCAAGTCGGCGGTCATCTCCTCGAAGGCCTGCCGCGTGACGACGATGGCGGCCGCGCTCTTGCCGCGCTCGACCTGCACGCGCGCCTGTTGCCGGGCCGAGAGCGATTGTTTGGCTTCTTCGGCGCTTTCCAACAGCCGCCGCACGCTGGTCATGTCGTGGCGCGGATCCTGGCCGAATTCCTTGGCAAACTGCTCGGCCAGATGTTCGGCGAGCCGGAGGTCCCAATCGCGGCCACCCAGCTTCGCGTTGCCGCCGACGGCCATGGTGCGCAGCCGGCCCGGCTTGATTTCCACGATGGCCACGTCCAGCTTGCCGCCGCCCAGGTCGAATACCAGCACGCGGCAGCCCGGCTTGTCGGGCGTCGATGGGTGCAAATAGCCCTGGCTTTCGGCGTAGCTCAGGGCCGCGGCCAGCGGGTCGTTGATCGTGCCCAACAGCTCGACGCGCGCGATCTTGGCGGCATCGAGCCGGGCCCGGCGCTGTGCTTGATTGAAGCTGGCGGGCATGGAGAGCGCGACGGCCGGTTTTGCAATGCCCTGGTCGGCCAACTCGGCTTCGAGCTTTTTGAGCAGGCAGGCTTCGATCAGCTCGGCCGACAGCAGCTCGCCGCCGATGGCCCGAGAGTACGCGGCCTGGCCCAAATCGCGTTTGAAGAACTCCGCCGCCCGGTCCGGCCGCGCGACCGCGGCCAGTTTGGCGGCGCGGCCGCAAACCAGCTCGTCGTCTTCGAAGAATACGACGCTGGGAATCAACAGGTCGCCCTGGGCGTCGCGAATCATCGCGCTTCGGGCCGGCTCGTCGATGCGAGCCAGGGCGGCGCGGGTCGTCCCCAAATCGATTCCAACGGCACGGCTGGGCGGCATCGAGCGTACGGCGAGGCTGGGCAAATCGGTAACAAGATTCACTTCGGCGCGGGAGTTTCCCGCTCGTGACAACCGAAACCTTGACTGTACCCCGCCCCACCGGAGCAAGCAACACGCGCCGCCGGCGTGAGCAAACGCCGCGGCTCACCGCCGCGCATGCGGTTTAGCACAAACGACAGATCGCTACTCTTCGAACCAGCCGAGGACGCGCTGTTTCTCTTCCTCGAACGGGAAGGACAGGTAGGTGGAAAACTTCTTCATTTCGGCCGTCGGCGCGCGGCGCACGGGCCGTTTGGCCTCGAGCCGGCGGACCTGGTTTTCCAGCGCCTTGGCGCGCCGCTCGACCTGCCCGACCGCGGCCCGGTTTGCGGCCAGCGTTTGCGATTCCTTGTTGCCCTTGGCGCCCAATTGGGTCGCTTGAGTCCGCAGGGCGAGGATCTTCTCGTCCATCGCGAAAGCTTGTCGGTCGAGGCCGGCCAGTATCACGCTCAGTTGCGCGAGTTTCGCGGCCGTGTCGATGGAAACGGTCGGGCTGCGTTTGGCATCGAGCTTGACGTCCTTCTGAAGATCGAGCAGTTGTGTTTGGACCGTCACGATTTGCGCACTCAATCGAGCGCGATCCTTTTCGAGCGAATTTAGCTGCGTGCTCAGCACGGCGAACTGCCGCTGGGCGTCGCGCAGTTGCTCGGCGCTGGCCTGGATGGTCTCAGTGCCCGCGGCGATTTTCTGTTGATCGTCGGCAATCGCCTCTTTCACTTTGCCTTGGCGCTCGTCAAGCGTCTCGGCCGCCTGGTCTTGCTTCTCCTTTTGCTCTTTGTCGAGCTCGGCCAGCCGGCCGGAGACCTTTTGGCGCCCCTCTTCGAACGGGCTCAGATACGCATCGCCGAGCGCCGACAACACCTGGTTCTTGCCCGCCGCGCGGAGCTTCTCGTCGACGGCTTCGGGCCTGGCCAGCTCCAGGTAGCCGAAAACCGCTCCCAGGAAACGCGCGGCCTCTTCGAAATCGGGATTCGGCTTCGCGCCGGAACGTTTGGGAAATAGCCGGCTCAGGCTGACGGCGTCTTTGAGGGCCGGCGCATATTGGCGATCGTGAAGCTCGATCCAGATCTTCGTGCGGATAGCGTTGCCGTCGTCCGCGTGGCGGGCCAGGTATCGCGCCACAAGCGGCAGCGCTTCGCCGTAGAGGTGCTGGTTCACCAGCGCGACGCCGTAAACGTAGTCGATCCGCGCGTCGTCGGGATTTGCCTTCTTAAGCTGTTCGTACCGGGCGCGGGCCGCGGCGACGGCCGGCGGCGTGTTCTTTTCGGCCATCTCCAGCAGCCGCGCCGCGCCATCCCTCGCGTCGCCCTGTCCGGCCCGCGCAACGGCGGCCAGCGAGACGATTACAGCGACGACGCATGCCCGGAAGAAGATCATGGAATCGCGGGCCGGTTTCAAGGAGCCTCGGTTTGCACGGCGAGCCCCGGCACCAGGACCGAAGTTTCACTCAACAGCGAATCGTCGTGCACGAACAGCCGCTGGGGGCCAACAAAAAAGGTGGCAAAGTCGCTGACGATCAGGTTGTAAACCTCCTGCGGTGGAAGTTCTTCGATCTTGTCGACCACCGTGTCCTCCTCGAGTCCGCGCAAACGCGCGCCGATCTGGAGGTGTTTTGCCACTTGCCAGCCGTGGCCAACGACCCAAAACGGATGTCCTGGGGTCGCGGAAATCGTCCGCGGACCGCAGCGGATATTCATGAGCTTGACGCTGCGGCGCAGCGTACGCTGTTGCACGGTCTTATAGGCGAGCTCGCCGGTGGCGATATCCTGCGCCAGTACACGATCGCCCGGCTTTAGGGTCTCAATCGGTTTCGGACCGCTGATTGACAGCACGGTCGTTCCGGCCGGAAAGCACTCGCCGCGAAGCGTAAGCGCAGGTCCCGAGATTGCCGTAAACACGGGCCGAGAGCCGGGACTCGTCAGAGGACTTTCGCTGCGCGGGGCGACCGTCAACCCTGTTCCGCTGGAGCTGGATTGCTCCTCGGGCGACCGCAGCGGAAAATAAGTTTCGTATTGCCAGGCATACACGCGCACGTCTTTCTTCGCTTGATCGGGCATGCCCCAGCCGTAGTATTCGCTGTATTGGCGGAGCCATAGCTCGGGGTCGTCGGCGCTTTCGAAACCGGTCGTGTACTTCAGCACGAATTGCAGCCGCTCGCGCAGCCGCCCATTCGGCTGCTCGCTGGTTTGGGCAGCGGCTTCAATGGACGCGGCCTTGTTCAATTCGCCGGCCAGTGCCAGCGGAGTAATGGCCGATGCCACTCTCAGATCAGTCGGATGAATCGTCCAGTCATACGTGATCGAAACCGTGCCTTGCCGGTTCTTGAGCTGGATTTCGTGCTCGTGCATCACGGTGCCGTTGGGCAGCGTGTAAATGTGAAATTTCGTCGACAGCGAGCCGGGCATGGCCTCGATCAACAGCGGCACGTAGGCGTGCATCGGTCGCCTTTTGAGCGCCTCGCACGCTGCCAGACGCACGTCCGTCGAATCGGCATTGACCGCCCGGCGCAACAACACCTGCGTTGTCTCGGGGTGGTGAATCCGATCGGCAACTTCAATCAACAGCAAATTCAACCGATTGGTTCTTTCTGAGTCGGCGCTCATGCCGAACACAGTTTCCAAGGCCCCGAGGGCTTCGGGATCTGACAGTTCGTTCAGGCCGCGCAGCGCCTCGTCCAATCGCTTCGGAACGCCGCGCTCGATGGCCGCGCGCCACTTGAGCAGTTGCGGCTGCCACTTGCGCATGGCGCGCATCCGCTCGCCGGCCGCGACCTTTGCCTTCTCAATCTGCGCCCGAGTCATCAAGCGGCCTTCGTACAGTTGCAATCCGAGCGCCGCAAGTGCCTCGGCGTCTTGTGAGTTGAACTCCAGCACCTTCGCCCAATGAACGCGCTCTTCGTCGTTCAAGCGGTTCTTGCGGCACCAGCGGGCCAGCTCGCGGTGATTGTCGGCCGTGTCCACCAGCGCGTCGCGCTTCTGGCGATAGACGGCCAGTGGCGGGTCGTTGCCGACGCGGCCGGGCACGTCGTCGATCTGGATCCACTCGTCGCCGATGCGCACGAAGCCCGAGTGCCAGCGGGCCGGCGCGAAGTTGGGATCGCGCGCAAGGGCTTCGGCCAGCAGTCGCGCTCGCTCGTCGGAGGCGCCTGTAACTTCCGACTCGAGAGCCGCACGCACCAATTGTTCGGGCGTGTCGGCGGACGTGGGTTCTGTGGCGCGAGCGAGTGGGGGGCCGTAAAGAAAACTCACGGCGACGCAAGCGAAGACGGCAACAGCGCGCATGATAGATCGCATGTCCCCAGCCTCCATTCCGTGTTCCAGTAGTCGCCGAAGGCTATTGTGCCCCTATTTTGGGCGAAAAGTCAACACAAATCCCCGCTCGGGAGGTCAAGCGAAGCTGCGACTCCGAAAGCGCAAAAGAGAGAGGCCGCCCGAAATCCCGGACGGCCTCTCTCGTAAGAACGATCACCTTGCCCCCTAGCGATCAGTTCTTGGCGGTCGTTTCGGTCGCGGTCTGGCCGGCAACCTTGTCGTCACCCGAGCCGCGGTCGGCCAGGCCCTGGGTCAGATCCTGCTTGGGATCGATCGAACTGTAAAACCCGAACATCATCTCGTTCCACGTCTGATCGCCGAAGGTGACCGTGTCGGTGGGATCGGGATTGGCCTGGTTGTCGGCCGAATTGTCGAAGTGGGCCGTGCAGTGCAACCGGGTGCCCTTGGGCATCAGCTTCGGCTCGACCAGCATGTAGCGAAGCTGCCAGTTGAAGTCGTACTTCGGCACGTCGAGCAGCACTTCGCGCCTACCGTCGGGATACTCGGCTTCGAACTTGAAATCCTTGCCGCGCAGGTGCATGTGGGGCGTCAGGTTCAACAGCAGCGTGTCTTTGAGGAACAAGTGCCGGGCCGTGACTTCGTAGTTCGCGTCGCCCGCCGGAATCCGGAAGCCGGTGTCGCCCACCAGGCCGCCGCGGACGATTTGCTTGACCGTCTTGCGATCGGCGAACTTGATGCCGACCATGCTGCGATCGGTCTGCTCGACGCCGTTGGGCGTGTAGTGCAACTGGAAGACCAGCTTCGAGCCGGCCGGCACGAAGATCGCCGTGCCGGGCGGGGGAACGTTGGGCGTCATGCCCGGGGCATAACCGCCGATCCCACCGCGATCTCCCACGTCCTTGTCACCGGGCGGCTGCAAAAACGCGATGATGTGGTGCACCACCGAACGATTGCCGGGGCGGCATTCCGTGGCAGCAATCCACTTGTCTTCGGTCCAGCCCGGATCGACCGAAAAGTACTGATAGTCGACCACCCCTTCGGCCGGAACCGCGAAGGGTTCGTCGCGCATGTAGACGATCTGGTCGGGCTTGCCGATCTGCCAGCCTTCGACGAATTTGCGCGGCTCGGGCAGATCTTTCGGATCGCCCTCCGGGCAGCCGTTGTCGATCCAGGCGAAAATCTGCTGTTTGTCCTCATCGCTCAGCCGGGCGTCGTTGATAAAGTGGCCGAAGCGCGGATCGGCAAACCAGGGGGGCATGCGTCCCTCGCTGACCACTTCGCGAATCGTATCGGCCCAGGCCGACACGTCGTCGTACGACAGAAGCGTAAACGGAGCGACTTCGCCCGCGCGGTGACATTCCACGCAGTTGTTCTGGATGATGCGGGCGATTTGGTTGGAGTAGGTCACCTCGCCCTTGGGCTCGGTCTTTGTGGCGCGGCCGATGAAACAGCCCACCGACGCGACCTCCGGCCGGCTGACTTCCTTGCCGGCGAGCACCTCGGTGATGGCGTCAGCGAGGTACCGTTCTTTCAGCTTGGGCTTGACGTAGCCGGCGCCGGTTTTGAAGCCGTATTGATCGTCAATGCGGCCCCAGTAGCGCACCACCCGGTCCTTGTCCAATAGAAAGACTTCCGGAGTGCGCACCGCGCCCATCGTGTCGGCCACGACGTTGTTGTTGTCCTTCAGCAGCGGGAAGGGGATCTTGTAGTCCCGGGCATAGTTGCCGACCTCGATCAGGGAATCCTGCACATTGGCGTTAACGGCCAGGAAGGCCACGCCCTTTTCCGAGAATTCGGCCGCCAGGCTCGTGAGCCGCGGCGCGTAGTTCTTCGCCAGGGGACATTCGGTGCCGACAAACGCTATGACCACCGGCTTTCCCTCGTAGTCGTTCAGCGAATGCTTGTTGCCGTGAAAATCGGGCAGCGAAAAACTGTCGATCTTCTTGCCGATCGGAGAGTCGGCAGCGATCGAGATCGAAGCGCAGCCGACAATCGCCGCAATCAATGCTAGATGCCGAAATTTGCCCATCTTAACACCTCGGTTAATCTACTCGAGTGAACGTGCGCTGGAATCCCTTTGTGCATGAGAGTCGGGTAGCGCGGGATATCAATACTACCCGAGTGGCAAGTGGCGTGTTTCGTAAAATAGAATATCGGTTCTAAAAAGGGAAGCCACGTCCAGCCGGAAAGTCGAATTTAGCTCCCTTCATTTTCTCGAATTGCTCGCGCTGTTCGGGAGTGAGCACCGTTAAGGCTTTGTCGGACAACCGGTTGCGCATTTCCATTATCTTCTTGCGGATGTCTCCCTGGTCGCTGCCGCCGCCCCGCAATTTTTGAAACGCCTCCTGGACGGCCTGCATACCGTCTTCGCGGATGCCGGCCAATTGCTTCTTTTGCTCGTCGGTGATTTCGAGAGCGGCGACCATTTCGTCGTCCTCGAGCGCCTGTGCGCCCCGGGACTGGAGCGACAGCTCTTTGAACCGCTCGATTTGCGTTTTGTCCAGGATCCCATCGACCTGTTGCTTCACTTCCTTGCCCTTTTCGGCGACCATCTTCATCACGTCGGCCATCGCCTCCTTTTGCTCCTCGGGCGTGAGATCCTGCAATCCGGAAATGATCTCGAAGGCGTCCTGCTGCAACTTTGCCGCCAGACTGGCAAGCACCGCCTGCTGCTCGTCGTTGACGTTGAGCTCCTTTCGCACGGCTTCGTTGCGCAGCATGAAGACGTCCTGCAACGACGCGGGAAAGCGCATCCCGCGCGGAAACTGCGCTTGTGCCGAAGCAGCCACCGAGACGGCCAGAGCCACCGCCGAGCCGGCCACCAACCAAGGGCGAAACATATAAAAGCTCCTTCAAAAAAGTTGTTAGAACTGCCGCTTCGGGCTGGTGTCTTTGCGGCGCTAGCCGAACAGCCCGTGAATCGGCTCGCCGACCGCCAGGCGGAATGGCCGGCCGGCCGGATCGTGCAATTCGGTGGCCGGATCGAGCCCGAATCGCCAGAAAATAGTGGCGGCCAGATCGCCCGGGGTGACCGGATTGGTTTCGGGGTAAGCGCCCAATTTGTCGCTGGCGCCGTACATCGTCCCGCCCGCGATTCCGCCCCCTGCCAGTACGACGCTATAACAGTTGGGCCAGTGATCGCGGCCGCCCGCGCCGTTGATCTTGGGCGTGCGGCCGAATTCGCCCAGCATGACGACGAGCGTCGAATCCAGCAGCCCGCGGGCCTCGAGATCTTCGACAAGCGCCGAAAAGGCCGTGTCGCACGGCGGCAGCAAATCGTCTTTCAGGCGTCCGAAGTTGTTGTCGTGGGTGTCCCAGTTGTTCGGCCCGTTGCGCACGCGGTCGAATATGCTGACGAACCGGACGCCGGATTCGACTAGTCGCCGGGCCAAGAGCGCGCTTTGCCCGTGGATGTTGCGGCCATAGCGCTCGCGCGTACGGACGTTTTCCCGGCCGATGTCGAAGGCCCGCCGCACGGCGTCGGAGCGCAACAGGTCGAACGCCCGCCGGTAAAAGGCGTTCATGTTGCCCTGCGCCCTGTCGTCCGGCATCCGGGCGTTGATGCGCGACAGCAGGGCCCGGCGGTTCTCCAATTCCCCCAGCGAGAGGCCGGAGGGCAGCTCGATTTCGGCGACGCGGAAATCGGGCGCGTTGGGGTCCTTGGTCACTTGCAGCGGCTCATAGGCGGCGCCCAGGAAACCGGCCGTCTGCCCGGGGAGTTTGACAACGTTGTACATCACGTGCGGCAACGCCACGTGCGGCGGGACCGACGGCGTGCCGCCTTTCAAATAGGTCAGCGCCGAGCCGTAACACGGAAAGTCGGTCGTCGGGTCGTTGGACAATAGCTCGAGATCGCCCTTCAGCGGCGTGCGGCCGCACAGCGCCTCGACGGCCGCCGCATTGTGGTTGCTCATCGTGTGGTGCATGCCGCGAACGACGGCCAGGCGATCGACGATCTGTGACGACCGCGGCAGATGTTCGCTGATGCGCACGCCGGGCACGCTGGTGGCGATCGGTTTGAATTCGCCCCGCACTTCGGCCGGCGCCAGTGGCTTCATGTCCCACGTGTCGTGATGACTCGGCCCGCCGTAGTAGAACATCAAGATGCACGACTCGATCGGGTTCTTCGCCAGCGCGGCGCCGCCGATCATGCCGGCCCGCGCTTCGGCCTCGAACAAATGTGCCAGGTTGAGGCCCAGAAAGCCGAGGCCGCCGGCGCGCAGCAGTTGGCGGCGGTTGACGCGGCCAGTTGAGACTGCTGGGGCATGCTGAGGTTGGGCGGGCATCGGCTGGCGAAAGCTTGATCTCGAAGCGGCGGATTCCGGCCGCCAGCCTACAACATTGGATCGCCGCCGGCAAATCTTCGGGCTTTGCCGTGGTGGGGCCGGTGTGAGAAACGAAATCGCTCGAATCACGTCGCCGGGCCGGGCGCAAGGGGCAGGCCCTGCGCCAAAAAAATCCTGGAAATCGTACATTTTTGTTGCTTGTGACAACGCTCCATCTATATTAGGAGACCGTACTTTGACCCTGCTCCTCAACCGCTAGCTTCCGCGCCCTCCACCTGCCGTTTCCGCTTTGACAGACTACTTGGAGAAACCCTGCCATGCGAAAGACCCGTTCACGCGCTCGACGACCACACGACCTGAGACGCCAGCCGGGCCATGCCCGCTTGATGACGGAGTTTTTGGAAGAGCGCGTCGTGTTGAGCATGAGCGCGGCCTTGTCGTTATCGCCTGATAAGACATCGCCGGACGGCATGCTGGAATTGATCAACCCGCTTTCCAACGTCAACACGGTCGCGACGATCGATCCGGGGACGCTCGACGAGGGAAATGTGAGTAGCAACCCGGCCGCCGCGCCGGGCGACGAACCGGACATCCTGACCAACAACAACGTGGGCAACGCCGGCACCGGCTTCTTCACGCAGAGCGAGACCACGATCCTGGCATTCGGCAACACGGTCGTGGTCGGTTACAATGACTCGGGGTCTAACGCGGTCGCTAGCAACAAGTTCACCGGCTTTTCCCGCTCCATCGACGGTGGGCTCACTTTCACCGACGGCGGCGAACTTCCGACAAACTCGCTCGGCGACGCGGGCGATCCCGTGCTCGCGCGCAATGACACCACCGGTCGCCTCTTTTTTTCCACCCTCGAGTTCGGCGGCAGCGGCATCCGAATATTCCGCTCCGACACCGGCGGCGCGTCGTGGTTGGCTCCGGTCGAAGGCGCCCCGGGCGCCGGCAGCTCGGACAAACAGTGGATCGCGGTCGACAACTTCGCCGGCCCTGGAAACGGGAACGTGTACCACATCGTGCGCGACTTCGGCGCCGCCAACTCGATGATCTTCTACCGCTCGACCGACAACGGAAACACCTTCGGTCCCAACGGTGGCACGCTGATTGCCTCGGGCTCGGGCGGCAACGTGCAGGGCGCTTATGTGGCCGTCGCCCCCAATCACGACGTGTACACGTTCTTCTTCGATCAGCGGTCCTCGCCGCAAACGATCAAGATGCGAAAGTCCATCGATTTCGGGGTGACCTTTGGTCCCGAGGTCACGGTCGCCTCGCTGGCCACGGTCGGAACCAACGGCGACATGGGCCTGACCGGCGTTCGCCAGGGAACAGGCAGCCCGAGCGGCTTCCGAAGCAATGCGTTTCCACACGCCGCCGTCAACCCCGTCAACGGCCACGTCTACGTCTCCTTTAACGACAATCCGGCCGGCGTGGATAAGGGTGACGCCTTCATGGTGATGTCGACCAACGGCGGCGCCACTTGGAGTCCGCGCGTCCGCGTCAACGACGACGCGACCACCACGGACCAATGGTTTCCTACGATCACCGTTTCGCCGGGTGGCGACAAGCTGGGGATTTTCTATTACAGCCGGCAGGAAGACGCGGTCAGCAACAACCTGTTCAAGTACTACGGACGAGTCGGCAGCATCTCCGGCCCGACGGTCACGTTCGAGCCCAGTTTCGCGGTCAGTAACGTTGCATCGCTGCCGGAGTTCGGCCGCGACACGAGGATCAACCCTGTCTATATGGGTGACTATAACCATGCGGCCGCAACGCCGGGCGCTTTCCACGTCGTCTGGTCCGACAACCGTTCCGACCTGCCCGGGGGAGCCCCGCGCAAGGATCCCAACGTTTACTATAAGAAGATCGAGCTGGGCCTGACGGTAACGACCACCGTTCCGGCGGTTGGCTCCGTCGTTAGCACGGTGCCGGTTGACTACGTCGCGAACTTTTCTGACGACATCAAAACCACGACGGTCGACGCGAGTGACTTCACGGTTACCAACAACGTCGGCACGCCGGTTGCCGCCAACTCCTTTATCATCAACGGCCCCTCGCAGGTGACGTTCCACTTCAACGCGGCCCCCTTCTCCAACGACGGGCTGCACACGATGGCCATGGCAGCGGGCTCCATCCTCCGCGATGGCGACCTGATCCCGCTCTTGGAATTCTCGGGGGGCTTTCGGTACGACACGCTCCTGCTGCAAGTCGTCTCGACCGACCCGCCATTTCCGGACGGAATCTTTACATTGCCGGGGCCGTTCACCTACGACGTGAACTTCAACGAGCCGGTCGATCCGGCTTCCGTCGCTACGACCGATCTGACGCTCAGCGGCATCCCGGGCGCTACGGTCAGCGGGGTCACGGTTTTGCCGGGCGACACGACCGCGCGGTTCACGCTCGACGGTCTGACGATCATCGAGGGCGAGCTGACGGCGAGCATCGCGGCGGGTGCCATTACCGACGTTTTCGGCAACCCTGGGGCGGCCTTCTCGGCCACCTACCAGGTCGATATCGGTGCGGTGCCCTATCCGACGCCGCTGGCGGCCAAGAAACCGGCGGGCTCGCTGATCTACGACCCCACCGCTGCCGGGACCATTAACTTCGCGGGCGATGTCGACAGTTTCATTCTGGCCGTCGATCCGGGCCAGACGATCACCGTCCTGGTCACTCCCCAGTCAAGCGATCTACAGCCGTCGGTCGAGCTGCGCGATCCGTTTAACTCGCTTTTGGGCAGCGACTCGGCGGGGGCGGCCGGCGAACTCGCTTTGCTGCAGACTCTCGCCACCACCGCGGGCGGCAATTACACGATCACCCTGCGCGGTGAAAACAATTCGACCGGCGGCTACCAGGTCCAAGTCGTGCTCAATGCGGCCCTGGAAGAAGAAGAGACCATGATCGGGGCCTCGAACAACACGTTGGCCACGGCCCAGGACATCAACGCGTCGTTCGTCGATCTGCAGACCCCCTTGGCCAACGCCGAGCGCGGGGCGGTGCTCAGCAGCATTGCGGAATCGACCGGCTTCCACGTGTCCACCCCGACGTTTGAATTTGAGGACATCTCGACGACTGGCACGATCCTCACGACCTTGACCGGGCAGGACGATGAAAGTGCCTCGATTCCGATCGGCTTCACGTTTCCATTCTACGGCGTGAACAACACCACCGTGTTCGTCTCCACCAACGGACTTCTGCAATTTGGCGGAGCTAACACCAGTAACTTGAACACGGACTTGACTACCACACCGACGCAGGCGGCCATTGCTCCGTTCTGGGACGACCTGGCCATCTTCGGCGGCGTCAACTCGACGGTCCGCCGCCAGGTGCTCGGCTCGGGCTCGACTCAGCACCTGGTCGTCCAATGGAACAACGCTTCTTACAGAACCGACATGCCCTTTGCCGGCGGGCTGACCTTTCAGGTGGTCCTCGGCATCAACGGCAGCATTCGCTTCAACTATCTAGACCTGGCCACAGGCAACAACGGCGGTTCTCAGGACGAGGGCGCAAGCGCCACCGTCGGAGTCAAGGCGGCGGGCGCCCAAGGGGCCCGGCGCCGGTTGCTAGCCTTCAACGACGGTCCCAACGGGTTTGTCGGCAGCGGCCAAAGCACGCTGCTCACGCCGGTTGTGGGGTTCCCGGATTACTATGCTTTCTCGCTCGAGGCCGGTCAGAAGACCACCATCGCCCTGACGGGCCAGAGCGCCGGCAGCCTGAGCCTGCAACTGCGGAGCAGCAGTGACGCGTTCCTTTCCGGTGGCATCGCCGCCGACAACCTGACCAGGGTCATCAATAATTTCACGGCGGCCACCACCGATACCTACTACGTGCTAGTGGCCGGCAGCGCGACCATTCCTTACAGCCTGGTGGTCACCAGGGACGCGGATTTTGACACGGAGGCCAACGACACGTTTGCCGACGCCCAGAACATTTCCGGCACCGAGGGGGCGCTGGGTGCCGTTCATACCGACAGCTTTACCGAATACGTCGCCAGCGCGGTCCCGTTTGCTTTCGAGAACATCAGCGCGACCGGCACAAACGTGGGCTTAGACGGGTTCGACGATGGCAGCCTCTCGATCCCGGTCGGCTTCACCTTCCCGTTCTACGGCGTGAACAACACGACCTTGTTCGTCACCAGCAACGGCATGTTGAACTTCGGGGGTGGAGACGCCAGTTTCACCAACGGTAACTTGACCTCGTCACCGTCGTTAGCGACCATCGCCGCACTCTGGGACGACCTGTTTATCACCGGCGCGGCCGATTCCAAGGTCGTTTACCAGGTGCTTGGCTCCGGCGCGTCTCAGCGCTTGGTCGTGCAGTGGAACAATATTTCGTACTTCGTCGACAGCCCACGCACCGCCGGCATGACCTTTCAGGCGGTCCTGGGCGTCGACGGCTCCATCCGCTTTAACTATCCAGACCTGACCACGGGCAGAAACGGCAATACTAGCGACGAGGGAAAAAGTGCCACGGTCGGAATCAAGGCCGCGGGCACGCAGGGGCCCAACCGCTTGTTGCTGGCTTTCAACAACGCCCCCAACACTTTCGTGGGCAGCGGAAAAAGCACGCTCATCGCGCTTTTGCCGACGGAAGACTGGTATTCGGTCGACGTGCCGTCCGCAGGCATGCAGTTGCGCTTCGAAACGCGCACGCCGGCCGATGGCCCAGGCCAATTCCAAAACGTATTGGATCCCCACATCGAGCTGTTCAATCCTGCCGGGGCCATGATCGCCTCGGGCGTCACCATTGTCGCCGGACGCAACGAGTATATCCAGCTCCTGAGCGCCCCGGTCGCCGGCCTCTACCGTGTCCGCGTGACCAGCGATGCAAACGCCGGCGAGTATTTCCTCGGTGCCACCGTGGGAAACCACGAACCGATTTTGACAAACGATCTGCCTTCGCAGAGCACGCAGTATAGCGACGCCATCGCCCCGGTGTCGGTCACCGCGACCGACACGGCCGGCGATACGATTGCTTCGACCTCGTTTTCGTATACCAAGGATGGCGGACCGTCCCAGCCGGGGCTGCCGGCCTCGCTATCGACCTCGGGGCCGACCGTGGTCACCGAAGACGGCTTGGACAAACACACTTGGACTTTGTCCGGTCTCATGGACGTTGGCCCGGGGACGTACGTGATCACTTTCGCGGCCACCGACGTTGGCGGGGCGACGGGTTCCACCGACCTCACTATCGTCGTAACCGCCGAGGACGCGCACGCCGACTACACGGGCCCCTCGCTGATCTCCACGCCCACGAGCAACAACGGCACCGTGCCGGTCCCGCTGCGCGCCGTGATTCATGACATCACGGCCCTGCAGCCGCTCTCCGACCCCCACCCCGGCGTGATCTCGAATGCCACCGTCAAGTTCGAGATTTACGACGCCGCGAACGCTCTGGTCGGCACCGTCGACAACGTGCCTGTCACGCTGGTCAACCCGGCGGACACAAAAACGGGCGCGGCTGCCGCCACTTGGGTCGCCAATCTCGGCAATGCCAACAGCGAGGCATACCGAGTCGTGACCATCGTAAACACCGGCGGCTATTACAAGAACGACAACCAGACCGACGGCGAAAACATCGGCCACGTCTTGATTACCAGGCCACAGCGCGGCTACGCGACCGCTTACGGCAGCCAGGTGACGGGTGTTGACTCCGCGGGAACGTACGCGGGCGATCCCGGCTCGACCATTAACGTCAGCATGACCGCGAAGTTCAACTTTACCGGCGCGACCATTGGCGGCCTTGGGATCATCAAGTTCCGTCATGGCGGCAGGCAATACGAAATCAAGGCCGACTCCTTCACGTCTGCCGCGGCCGACCCGAATACTCGGCATGCGGAGGTCATCGCCGTCGCGCGGCTGAGCGACGTGACGCAACCGTTCCAACCCGTGTTGATCGCCGCGAACCTGACGCTCAACCTGGCCCTGACCGATAGCCCGGACACGCTCGGCATCACCCTCTGGAACGCCGGGCAACTGCTTTACTCGAGCAGTTGGAACGGCCTCGAGACGAACGAACGGCCGTTCAGCGGCACCTTGCTCGTCTACGCGATCCCCTTGGCCGGGGGCATGGGCGCCAGGGCAGGCACGGAAGCCGGCGCGGCTGTAGCGCCGAGCAGCTTGCCCGCGTCGGCGGCTGCAAGCCCCGCAGCCGGCGATGCCAGCCAGCTTCAGAGAAACACCAGTGGCAGCTTCGGCGTTCAAACGCTGGCGGCCAGGGCGACCGCGGCCGTTCTTGCCCAAGACGACCCGGTGGTCGAGCCGGCGGCGCTCGACAACGAGCTGCTCAACCTGCTGTCGCTCGACCGGAGGATTCTGGCGGCGCGGCGAAAGTGACGCACGGCTGGCGAACGGACCGGGCCAAGGGTGGCTGACCGGACTTGAACCGGCGACCCCCAGATCCACAATCTGGTGCTCTAACCAACTGAGCTACAACCACCGTGAGCGTGCAATGCCCATTATCGGACTCGCCGCGGCAAAGGGAACAACCGAGCTGCACTCCAAACCGGCGCCCGGCTGCTTCGGCTCGCCTACCGACCCTAGATTACCACCCCGCGCTCCGACGGCAAAGGCCTGATTCGTAGAGACACTCACGCGCCGGCCAGGGCTCGCTCGATCACTTGCTGGCAGGTGGGAATGCTCGTGCGCGAGATCTTCCGCAGCCGGTCGGTGGCCAGAAAGTCGTCCGCTCCGCGCGGAGCGCGGCCGGGCACCGGCTCGGTTTGCGGCACGATGAGCCCGGCGTCGCAGCCGGCTCGCTCGGCGATCGCGCGGGCCAGCTCATAACGCGAAATCTTGTGGCTTGCGCCCGCATGGAAAATGCCGCTGGCGTCGTCGCGCCGCGAAAGTTCGCCGAAGAACTCACAAAGCGTGCCGACGTCGATCGGATTGCGATACTCGAACGTGGGCGAAACGATCTCCTTGCTTGCCCGCAGGTTGCCGATCACTTGTGGTAGATTTTCCCAGTGGAATGGACTAAATTAAACGGTTTCCGGCATGCAGGCCGGGCGGTCCGATTTGTCGAAAACGGGAAGGCCGATGGCGATCATCAACTTTGTGAACGAAAAAAAGGAAATCCAGGTGCCCGAGGGCTCGAATTTGCGCAAAGAGGCGCTGCGGGCCGGCGTGGGGCTCTATCCGGGAATCAACAAGGTTCTCAACTGCCACGGTTTCGGCCATTGCGGCAGTTGCCGCGTGCTCGTGACCAAGGGAATGGAAAACGCCAGCCCCATGGGCTTCATGGAACGCGTGCGGCTGAAGTTTTCAATGGCCTATATCGCCCACGAGGACACGATGCGGCTGGCCTGCCAGACGCGCGTCAACGGCGACGTGGAAGTGCAAACCACCCCGCCCATGAACTGGTTCGGCGAGAATTTTTTCAGTTAACTTCATAGAGTCGAGGCGTTGGGTGCCATGCTCACGCGAGCGTGAGGGCCCCCGGAAATTCACTAGCCCGAAGCGCCAGCGAGGGGAAATGGCAACGCGGTCGCAAGCGCACCCTCGCTGGCGCTTCGGGCTAGTATTCGACGGAGTAATTCCCGGACGGGCTCACCCTCGCGTGAGCATGCCACCCACGCGTCGTCCAGGTGGCGGCAAGCGCGTGAAACAAATCATCGCCATCGTCAAACCGTTTCTGGCCGAAAAGGTCCTGGAAGGCCTCAAGCGGGCCCCGCTGGAAGCTTGCAGCGTGCGCGAAGTGAAAGGCTACGGCCGCCAGAAGAGCTATCTCGACCGCTACGGCGACAGCGAGTATTCGCTGGCCTTTCTTCCCAAGGTCGAGATCACGCTCTGGGTCGACGACAATCGGGCCGAAGAGATCTGCAAAAAGATCGTCGAAGTCGCCCGCACCGGTCGCATGGGCGACGGCAAAATCTTCGTCGTCGCCACGCCCGAACGCGTCATCGATTTCTGACGAACCCGACTACTTGCTCTTCGGCCGCTCGTGCAGCCGAGTGATCAAAAGATCGTAAATCCATCCCCCCAGGACCGCGCCGATGCACGGCCCGACCACCGGAACCCACCACCAATAATCGTGCGCCGTAAACACCCCCTCTCCCCAACCGGCGGCAGCGGTGAATAGCCGCGGGCCCAGGTCGCGGGCCGGATTGATGGCGTAGCCGGCGTTGAGCCCGTACGTCATGCCGATCACGAACACCGTGGCGCCAAATATAACCGGACCGAATGCCGCCGGAAGCGCCATGTTGCGCTCGTCGGTGACCGCGAAAATGATCATCACCAACAGGGCCGTGCCCACGATCTGGTCGACCAGCCCGCCGGGCACGTTCGTGAGGTAGTCTTGCGGATAGGTCGACCAGATTCCGGCGGTCGTGAGCGTGCGCGCCGGCTCAAAGTCGTTGATCGCTTCGTAGTAGGTGAAATAAACGACGGCCGAAGCGGCAAAAGCCCCGGCAAACTGTGCCAGCACGTAAGGGATGACTTTTTGCCAGGCAAAGCCGCGGTGAACGGCCAGCGCCAGCGTCACCGCCGGATTGATATGGGCCCCCGAGATGCCGCCGGCCACGTAACAGCCCAACATCACGGCCACGCCCCAGCCGATGTTGATCGCAAAGTAGTCGCCGTGGCTGCCGCGGCCCAACACGACTTGAGCGACCACGCCGACGCCAAACACAATCAGCGTGAAGGTGCCCAGGAATTCCGCAGCCGCTTCCCGCAAAGTGTCGCGTGACATGGTCGCATGCTCCCGCCGCTTGATGGATAGCAGAGCCAGCCGGCGGATTATCCCCTGTCGAGCGGGCGGATTCAATCGGCGCACGGGCGCGGCGGGCCGCCAGGATTCTCCGGCGCTCTTGATGGCCGCTCGCCAATCGGCCACGATGCATCGTTCCAAGTTAGCGGTCGCCCTCTTACTAAAGGGCCCTCTATGGATGCTCCTTTTCGCGTCGCGGTGTTCGCCGTCCTGGCGACGGCGGTTTCGATTGCCGGGTATCACCGGGTGCAGGCCGGCAAAACGCGCGAACGGTTCGATCGCCGCCAGGAAGGGCTGTTGTTGGCCATCACGCTGCGCCTGGCCGGGCTCGCGATGTGGGTGGGAACGTTTGCTTACATCATCCATCCACCGGCCATCGGCTGGGCCAGCGTCCCCGTGCCCGACTGGCTGCGGTGGCTGGGTGCGGTCGTTGGCCTGGCCGGCGTCGTGCTCATGTATTGGACGCTTGTGAACCTGGGCAAAAATCTCACCGACACCGTGACCACCAGGCGCGATGCCACGCTGGTCACCAGCGGACCCTACCGCTGGGTCCGGCATCCATTTTATCTGACCGCAGCGCTGTTGATGGCGGGCGTGGCCCTGCTTTCGGCCAATTGGTTCATCGGCGCGAGCGGGCTGGTGGTGATGGCGCTGTTGGTGCGGAGGACGCCGAAGGAGGAACAGAAGCTCGTCGAAAAATTCGGCGACGAGTACCGCGCGTACATGGCGAAAACCGGCCGGTTTCTGCCGCGCTTAGAACTCTAGCGGCGCGTTCTTGTAGCCGGCCTCAGCGAGGCCGGTCGTCCCGCGAGCGTTCCGTGGTCAATGACCTTTCGGCGATGAGCTGTTGTGGGCCGAAGGCCCAGCCTGCGATAGCCAGGGGAATCGCCCTCGTTGTTCTACACATCTCGTTGAGCGGCCGCGGCTGCGCCAACGGACGCTCGTCAATAGGAGTCATTTGGCCGCTTCGCGGCTGCCCCAACGGGGCACTCGTCAATAGCCAGGGGCGCAAGCCCCTGGTACTCTGGTTAGCGCCATCCCATAAGCCCCGACGGGGCGGCAGCCGCGGCCCCGGCGAAGACAGACGTTTGGGATTGAGAAATACTGCCGCCCCCGCGGGGCTTGGGTGGGACGCCGCTCACCCCTATACCAGGGGCTTGAGTACCAGGGGCTTGCGCCCCCTGGCTATTATCTGTCGCCGCTTTGCGGCTGCACGGGCCTACGCCGCCTCACTTCTTGCCTTTGCGGCTCGGGCGCGGGCTGACTTTGCGTTGTTCCATCTTCTTTCGCAACTGGGCAAACTTGGTTGCCGGTTGCCGGACCGTGCCGCGGTTTCGTTCGGCCATGGTCGAAGTCTCCTGGGTTCGCGCGGGTGGAATTGGTAAATCGCGGCGATTCGTTCAGCCCTCTAATAGATGCTCATGATCCGCGCCTCGTCATCGATGTGGAAACCTACCGGGCGACGTTGATCCGGGTTTGGGGATCGACGTTGCGCTGGCTCGACAGGATGGCCAGGCCGTCGTTTTGCATCCATACGCCGCCGGCATATCGAAAGTGGTTGCCTCCGTCAAGCCCCATCTGCTTGCTGGCGAGTTTCCGGACGATTCTTGTCGGTTCCCGGCCGACGTCGATCGCGAAGAGATCGGTGAAATCTCTCTCACGGGCGGTGTGCGTTCCGACCAGAGAGACGTTCGCTTCGGCATCCGTGACGAGGTTGATCGCTTGGTACTCGCCAAACAGCTCGTCGGGCCGCCAATCTGCTTTTTCCGCCAGGTCGTCGCGCCAACGGACGCGAAGCTCGAAGCGGCAATTCTCTTCGTCGAGCGGCTTTCCGTTTGACGTATAGAAATCGATCGCCCGGCTGTCCCAGTTGGCGACTGCCACCAGGTAGTCTTTCTCCCGTTTGGCGATTCCGACGGCCCCGGCCGTTTTGTCCTCCGGAGCGCCCGCGCGGCGAATCGTCAGATGCTCGAGTTTCACCGGCTTTTCGGGGTTGCCGACGTTCCAGAATTGAATCTCGGAGCGGGTCTTTTGCTGGTTGTCTTCCAGGCCGACGACCAGCAGATCGCCGAGAAGCTGGATGCCGCCGGCGTGTTTCAGCGGGGGCGACCGGCCGTCGCCCTTAAACGTATGGACGTGGACGATCCGGCCCTCTCGGGCCAGGTCCGCCGGGAATTCGACGATCGCCAGGTAGGCGACGGTCGCGGAATCGTGCGAAAGAAAAGCGAGGTGCCGATTCCCGGCCGCGTCGAAGCGCATCTGGATTCCCTGCAAGTGCCCGCCGCGCGGGAGATCGATCGCGCCGCGCTCGAACGAGAACAGCTTGCCTTCGGCGGGAATTCTCTCGAAAGCGCTCACGACGTTCGCGATTTTTCCGTCGTCTATTTGCCGAGCTTCCTGGCCGACGAGCAGGCTTGCAGCCATGGCGCAGATACCGGCCACGAAGAGCGCCGACAGCACGAATGGACGGGCCACCCGTGGCACCGGGAATTCGACGATCGACCGACTGCTAGTCACGCCTGGCCTCTCGCGCTTTCATGTAATAGCGCTGCACGTCGCCCACGCACGATTGGCCGCTGGCCGACATCGTGCGGCAGCGCGCCAGCGGGCTTTTGGCTTGTTCCAAGAGGGTACGCACGCGGGTCACGACTCCCTCGCGCACATCGGCCTCGACGTCTTCGGTCGAGAACCCGAAACAGGCGCACAAGGGGGCCTGCGGGTCCTTCGGGTACACGCCGCGGCGCAGCGCGCCCGTCTGTATCTTGCGATCGAACATGTCGAAGTACACGACGTCGCACTTGTCGTACGGACAGAAGAAGGCCGCGTCGGCCAAACCGCCCGCGCTCTGGGGGGCGACGTGCGCTTGCCACGTCTCGCGCTGGACGACGGTGCCCAGCGAGCCGCAGGCCGGACAGCGGAGCTGGCCGGTGTCATCGGGCTCGCGGATGAAAGCTTTGTTCATGGCGCGTCATCGATCGCGCGTGCCAGGCCGCAAGCGGCCGCCCCGGCGAGAGCTACACCTTGGGTTCCCAGCCGGGCCGATATTCGCGGGTCCACAGGGCTTCGGCGGCCGGATCGTTCTGGATGTGCCCGTTGGCCGGATCGCAGTTGAGCGTGTGGCCCGTGCGATAGGCGATGTTGCCCAAGTGGCAAAGCAGCGTCCCTTTGTGTCCCTCCTCGATGTCGGCGTTGGGGCGCCCGCCGGACCGGACGCAGGCCAAGAAATTCTTCAAGTGCGGGTCGTGCCCGCCGAAACCCTTGGACGCCGCGAGCTGTTTGCCCTCGGCGTCGAGCATCTTGAACTCGTCGCTGGCCAACACGATCGAGCCCTTGTCTCCGTAGAAGGCGGCGCCGAACTGCGAGTCCTCGAAACCGTGGCGATGCCAGTTGCGGCCTTCCCAGGTGATCGCCTTGTCGCCGAAATCCCAGGTCACGACGTGCGTATCGGGCGTTTCCTGATCGTCGTCAAAAAAGTACTTGCCGCCGCCGGCCGTCACGCGGGTCGGATAGTCGACCGCGAGGCCCCAGCGGCAGAGGTCCAAGGCGTGGATGCCGTTGTTGCCCAGCTCGCCGGTGCCCCAATGCCAGAACCAGTGCCAATTGTAATGGATGAGGTTGTCGCGAAACGGGCGCTCGGGCGCGGGGCCTTGCCACAGCGCGTAGTCGAGCCACTCGGGAACCGGCGCCGGCTTGCCGTGGCCGATCGATTGCCGATTGGAATTGAACCAGCCGCGCGAAAAGAGCACGCGGCCGATCTCGCCGGCGTGCAAGCGCTCGATGGCCTCGACGATGCCCGGCATGCTGCGCCGCTGCGTTCCCAATTGCACGACGCGTTTGTATTTGCGCGCCGCTTCCACCATCAGCTCGCCTTCGCGCGGATTGTGGCTGGCCGGCTTCTCGACGTAAACGTGTTTTCCGGCGGCGCAGCCCATGACCGTGGCCGGGCCGTGCCAGTGATCGGGCGTGGCAATCACCACCGCGTCGACCGACGGATCCTCGAAGATCCGCCGCATGTCGGCGACCCCCTGGGGCGCGTGGTTCTGCTTGCCGCCCACGGCGCTAACGACTTTGTCGACCGCGCGCCCGTCGACGTCGCAGATGTAGGCGATGCGCGCACCCCCGATCGTGGCGAAACTGTCGGCCAGGGCCCCGCCGCGCCCACGGACGCCGATGACCCCCAGCACGACGGATTCGGCCGGACTGTCGGCCGCCCGGGCGGATCGCGCCCGTGGCGTGGCCAAGGCGGCCGTGGTCAGGGCTGAATGTTTCAGAAACGTGCGTCGCGAAGTGGGTGAGCTCATGAACACCTGCTCGCTCTCGGAGGGGTTGGGGGGAAGGCGTGATTTGCTCGCTTCAGAATACCCGGCCCTGGACGCCGCACGCAAGCTTCCGCCGCCAGACCGGTAATTACGACCGCAGAACCGGGTCGTCGTACAGTGGTTGACACTCCCGGCCGTGCGATCATACGATGGTGAGCTACATGGCTCCGCGCGGCGACAGGGCGTCTGGCGCGGGGCGATGTCGGTTGCCGGCGCAAAACCGGATCGCGCCAGCGAGACGCCCTCTGCCACCCATGCAATCTAAACCGCGCACGCCGTCGAGCGAGTCTCAAAGCGCCAGTGCCGGCCCGATCAATCGGCCCGAGTCAGCCGCCACAGAGCCCCGCGCCTCCCACGTCGCCGCCGGTCCGGCCGAACGCACGCCGGATCATCATCGGACGTTCTGGCTGTGGGTGATGTGCATGACGGGCGTGGACTATTTCAGCACGTTGGGTTACCAGCCCTCGATTGCCTTCGAGGCGGCCGGCGTTTTGGCCCCGCTGGCCACGGTGGTGCTGGTGCTGGTGACGCTGCTTGGCGCGTTGCCGGTATACGCCCACGTGGCCCGCTGCTCGCCCAACGGCCAGGGTTCGATCGCCATCCTCGAGCGGCTGGTGCACGGCTGGCGGGGCAAGACGATGGTGCTGGCGCTATTGGGTTTCGCGGCCACCGATTTCGTGCTCACCAAGACCCTGTCGGCCGCCGACGCGGCCGTGCACTTCATTCACAATCCGCTCTGGCAACGCGCGCCCGCCTTCGTGCGCGCCTGGAGCGAAGAACAACAGCGGGTGGCGCTGACGATTACGCTGTTGGTCGTGCTGGGAGCGACGTTCTTTCGAGGCTTCAAGGAAGTGATCGGGCTGGCCGTGGTGGTCGTGACCAGCTACCTGGCGCTCAATCTGCTGGTAATCGGCAGCGGCCTGGTCTACCTCGTGCGGAACGGCTCGCTGGTGGCGACCTGGTACTCGAACGTGGTCGAGGGGAATTGGTATATCGAGCACAGTCCGGTGGCCGGGCACGACACGCTGGCCATCGTGGCCGTGAGCGTGCTGTTGTTCCCCAAGTTGGCGCTGGGGCTTTCGGGTTTCGAAACCGGCGTGGCCGTGATGCCCTTGATCCAGGGCGACCCGGACGACAAGCCCGAGATGCCGAGGGGGCGCATCCGCAACACGCGCAAGCTATTGGCCACCGCGGCCGGCGTGATGTCGCTGTTTTTGCTCGGCTCGGCCATCGTCACCGCCACGCTCATTCCGCCCGGCGAGTTGCTCCAGTCCGGACCGGCGGCAGACCGGGCGCTGGCGTATCTGGCTCACGGCGAAGGGCCGAACGCGATCAACCCGCTGTTCGGCGAGGCTTTTGGCACGTTGTACGACCTGAGCACGGTGATCATCTTGAGCTTCGCGGGCTTAAGCGCGATGGCGGCCCTTTTGAATCTGGTGCCACAATATCTGCCGCGTTACGGCATGGCGCCCGAATGGACGCGCGCCGTGCGGCCGCTGGTGCTGCTGTTCACGGCGATCAACCTGCTGGTCACCTGGGTTTTCGACGCCGACGTCGAGGCCCAGGCCGGGGCGTACGCGACCGGCGTGCTGGTGCTGATTTCCAGCGCTTGCACGGCCACGGTGATCGATCTCTACCGGCAGCGCAGCGGCTGGTGGTTCAGGCGGATGCCGTGGTTTTTCCTGGCGATTACGCTGGTGTTCTTCTTTACCACGGCGGCCAACATGATCGAGCGCCCCGACGGCATCAAGATCGCCAGTTGGTTCATCGTGGCCATCATCGTGGCTTCCTTCGGATCGCGGCTCAAGCGGAGCACCGAGCTGCGCTTCAAGGCTTTCGAGTTTGCCGACAATAATTCCCGGTTTCTCTGGGACAGCCTGAAACACCTGGAGTTTCCCGTGTTGGTGCCGCATCGGCCGGGCCGCCGCGGGCTGGACGACAAGGAACCCAGCATCCGACGTCGACATCGGCTCGCGGCCGACGTGCCCATCGTCTTTGTCGAGGCCGTGCTGGGCGACCCCAGTGAATTCCAGCAGAGCCCGTTGATGGAAATCAAGCAGGAAGAGGGGCGTTTCGTCCTCAAGGTCTCGCGCTGCGCGTCGATTGCGCACGCCATCGCCACGATTGCCCTGGAATTGTCGCGTGTCGGCACGCCGCCGGAGATACATTTCGGCTGGTCGGACGAGAGCGAACTGTCGGCCGCGGCCGGCTTCTTTCTGTTCGGGGAAGGGAACGTCCCCTGGCGCGTCCGCGACCTGATTCGCAAGGCCGAGCCCGATCCCTCGCGACACCCGCGCGTGATCATCGGTTGAAATGTGCCTCGCGGGACCCGAGTGCCACTCTAGAACCGCAAAGGCCGCAGAGAACGCGGAAAAAAGGGGTCGACGTAATCCGTCTTTTTTTGTCTCCCTTACCTCCGCGCTCTCAGCGCCCTCTGCGTTTCAAATCTGCCGTCCGTAGCGGTCCACGAGACGCCGACCCCCATTGGGTGAATTCCGCGACGCTGGCGTGTAAAATCGTGGCTGCTTCCTGCGTTTAGCGCTCTTAGATTTCTTGACCAAAGGCGAACAACGATGGCTGAAAAGGTCTTGCGCGCCGGCGCCGCCGCCAGCAACATTACGCCGCCTCTGGGGGTCAGCCTCAACGGCGGCATGTCGGATCGCACGGCCTCGCACATTCACGACGAGCTCTTCGCCCGCTGCCTGGTGCTCGAGGACGGCGCCACGAAGCTGGCGATCGTCGTTTGCGACATGTGCATGATTCCGCAATCGATTCTCAATAAGGCCAAGCACCTGGCGCACGGCTTCACCGGCATCCCGATGGACCAGATGCTGATCTCGGCGACACACACGCACACGGCGCCGACCGCGACGGGCGTGTTTCAAAGCGACCCCGACCCACTCTACCCCGACTTCCTGGCGGTGCGGATTTCCGACGGCATTCGCCGCGCGGTCAACAATCTGGCGCCGGCCAGGATCGGTTGGGGCCTCGGCCGCGAACCGACTCAGGTCTTCAACCGCCGCTGGAAGATGAAAGAAGGCGTCAAGCTCGTCGATCCGTTCGGCCGGCCCGATCGCGTGAAAATGAACCCGCCGCGCGGCAGTTCCGACCTGGTCGAGCCGGCCGGGCCGACCGATCCCGAGATCGGCGTTCTTTCGGTCCGCTCAGCCGACGGCCGGCCGCTGGCGCTAGTGGCCAACTATTCGCTGCACTACGTGGGAGGCGTGCCGGACGGGCACGTGTCGGCCGATTATTTCGGAGTGTTCGCCGAGCGCGTCGGGCAAATGCTGTCGGCCGAGCGGCTCGATCCGCCTTTTGTGGCCATTCTTTCCAACGGCACGAGCGGCGACATCAACAACATCAACTTTCGCCAATCGGGCGATAGCCAACAGCCATACGCCCAGATGCGCATCGTGGCCGAACGGGTGGCCGCCGAAGCCGCGCGGGTCGCCGGCTCGATCGAGTACCACGACTGGGTGCCGCTGGAAATGCGCGAAGCGCGGCTGCGGCTCGGCCGGCGCCCGACGCCGAAAGACGAAATCGAACGCGCGAAATTCATCCTGTCGAAAGCCAAACACCCGTCGCTGGCGGGCGTCGAAGAAATCTACGCCCGCGAGACGGTTCTGCTCGGTGAATATCCGCCGGTGGTCGAGACGATTGTGCAAGCGATAAAGATCGGCGAGTTGGGCATCGCCAGCTCGCCCTGCGAGACGTTTGTGGAAACGGGGCTGGCCATCAAGGCTGCCAGTCCGCTTAAGCCCACGTTCACGATCGAGCTGGCGAACGACTACCGCGGCTACCTGCCGACGGCCGAACATCACAAGCTGGGCGGCTACGAAACCTGGCGGGCCCGCTCGAGCTATTTGGAAGTCGAGGCCGAAGCCAAGATCCGCGGCAAGATTCTCGAGCTGCTCGGCCAAGTCGCCAAGGCTTAGCAGGCCGTTGAAAAATGGGACTGGCTCCGAGCACGTCGCGGCGAGAC
>JBBDNV010000127.1:0-17472 GCA_040877415.1 Pirellulales bacterium | reverse complement strand
AATAGGTAAGCTGTCAATGTTTTGCACAGCGCAAATCCCGTGCCGAACAGGATTGTGCCTGTCCCAATTTTTCAACACGCTGTCAGGCCTGCCCATTATACATTTGAACCAGCCGCGCGGCGTGCTCGGCAATCACTTGCCGCAGGCGTGCGGGCTTCAGCACTTCGGCCTGGTCGCCGTAGCCCAGGATCCACCAGGAAATCTCGCGAACTCCGGCCACCCGCACGTGGAAATCCATCGACCCGTCGTCGCGCCACACGACGCGCTGCGTCTTGTGCCAGACCACTTCGGCGACGTTTCGAGCCACCAGCGGGCTGAAGCGAACGACCACCTCGGCGTCGGGTCCGTCGGGAATCAGGTGCCAGGCGTTTCCCAGGTAGCGCTGGATGCTGAATCCGCTGGGGACGTGAAACGGCTCGTCCAGCACCTCCAGTCCGTGAATGCGCCCGACGTTGAAGGTGCGCACTTCGCGGTGCAGCGACGAGCGGCCGATCACGTACCAGCTACGGCGGCTGAAGAGCATGCGGTAGGGGCTGAGTTTGAGCCCTATGGTCCCGCCGTCGCTAAAACTTTCGTACAGAATCTGCACGGCCCGGCGCATGGCGATCGCCGCCAAAAGTTGGCGATAGATGGGCATCTGTCCCACGAGACGGTTGCCCGGCTCCATCTTGATTTGCACCGCCGCCGAGATTTCGCGCAGTTGCTCGCGCATGCGGCCCGGCAGGCTGCCTTCGAGTTTTAGCGCGGCGCTTTGCGCCGCTTCGTAGAAGGGCAGCCGGCCGTCGCTGCCCATTTCGTAGCACAGCACGATGACCGCCAGGGCTTCTTCGGTCGTGAAATTGGTGGGCGGCAGAAAGTAGGTGCCGGGAATGCGATATTTGCCGTGCTCCTCGTCGAACACGAGCGGCACGCCGGCCTGCCGCAGCACGTCCAGATCGCGAAAGATGGTCCGCCGGCTGACCTCGCAAGCTTTGGCCAGCTCGCCGGCGTTATGACCCTTGCCCGCTTGCAGCAGACCAAGAAGCTGCACCAGGCGACTGATTCGGGACAGATTCATGCTTGGGCGAACTCTTTGACTCTCGGTGCTTCTCTAGATGATTGATCCGTCGGACGCTATTGTCAGCGTTCGGCGCGAGTTGGCCGGCCGCGGCCCCTTCCAGGTCGGTATTGATTTCCCGCGCCGCTTTCGGCCGGGACTGCTTGAGCGCGGAGCGGGTCGCCCGCGGCGCGTCGTCATCGGACTTGTCGACGATTCGCGACCAGGTTGCGTCGTGCTGTTCGCCTTCGCCGGATTTGACGCCCAACGGTCCCCACTCGAATCGCTGATCCAGCGCCGAGGCGCCGCCGGCCGTCGGCGCAGCGCGGGTGAGACGCGGCGTCCCGCCAGACGTCGCGCGGGCATAGGGCGCGGGCAGCGTCTCTTCCGGCGCGGGCGCGGGCAACTCCTCGGGGAACGGTCCTTCATTGGGCGAGCCCTCGTGGAGCAAGCCGGGCGGTTCGGGCATGGGCGGTTCGCCGTCCGGATTCTGCCGAACGGCGCCTTGGCTGATCACGTCCGGTCGAGTGAACCCGTAGTTCAGGTAGACGCCCGCATCACGCTGTCGCGCCAGGCGATGCGCGTCGAACTTGGCTTTGTCGGGCCAGGGGCCTTCCTGCAGGTAGACGTTATTGTATTCCAGCAGCGAGCCTTTGCGAAAGTGGACCGTTATGACCGCTCGTTGATAGTCGAGCAACGTGCGGAAAAAGCTGGTTTGCGCTTCGGCCCGCCGCCGCTGGGCTTCCAGAAGCTGGTCGAGGGTCACGGTTTGGGCGTCGAAAGCGGCCTGCAGGGCATCGACCTGCCGGTCGGCGGCCAGCGTGCGGTTGAAGTTGGTCTGCGTCAATTCGTAGTTCAGCACCAACTGCCGCACCGCGTCTTGCAGTTGGTGCGCGATTTCCAGTTCCTCGTCCTGCAGCCTGGCCCGCGCGCGAGCCAATTGCAACTGAAAATGGCGCACCGTGTTCAACTCTTCGCGAAGTCCGATCGTCATCGTCGATTGGAACCCCAACTGCCATTCCTGGAACTGACCGCTGGCCAGGGTTTGCAGGGCACTGGAGCCGGTCAGGGCGAAAGGATCGGAGGGGGTGAACTCGAAGTCTCGCCGGCCGAACAGGTCGTCGCCCAGGCCCAGCCAGCGGTACGTGCCGTTGAAATCCAATCGCGGCAAAAGCTGGTTCTTGGCGGCGATCAACTGCATCTCCGCCTCTTTGATGCGCCACTTCTGGCGGCGCAGATTGAGGTTGCGGGCCAAGGCTTCCTCGGTGATCTCGCACCAATCGAAATCGAGCTTGGCGATCGACGGCCGGTCGGTCGGCCGGATCAGCCGGCCGTCGGTCGGGCTCAAGCCCATGATGTATCGCAACCGGCTTTCAGCCCGGAACAATTCGTTTAACAGCGTTTGGGTCTGGCTTTTGAACTGATAGAACTGTTCGCGGGCTTGGGCTTCTTCCTTCGCTTCGCCGCCCCGCGTGCCGATATCGTACAGCACCTTGATTTTCTGCCACGTCTGGCGGGCGCTGTTGAGCGCCGTGTTTGCCGTTTCCAGATTGCGCCAGGCGAAAGACAGTTCCCAATAGGCCTGCTCGGTGTCGTTGACCAGGTCGCGCACGCCCCCTTCAAAGTCGGCCAGGCTGATGTCGACGTTGATGCGGGCCAGGATCACGCCGTCAAAGGCCGGCGACGACGGGCTTCCGCCGGGAACGTTGGTAAACGGGCTGAACGGACCCGCGATGCGGTTGTATTCGGCGCCGGCGCCGGCCAACAACGGCTGGTTGAACGAGAGCTCATAGTTGACGTTCCAGTCCTTGGGAACCTGCCGCGTAGGGTTGTTGTTCAAGTCATAGACGATGTTGTTGCGGACCGTGAACTGACCGCCCTGTGCCGTCACCTTCGTAAGCTGCGTGTTAAACGTGCTTGTATTCTGCTGGAAGACCTGGCGGAAGAAGTCGGTCACCACGCCCGCCGGCAACACGTTCTGTTGCCGATCGTTGTGCTGGTAGAAGAAGTTGCTCGACCACTGCGTGTCGAACGCGGCTAGCGCGCTTTCCACGCCCGCAAACGGGGCCGTTTCCACAATGGCCGGATCGTAAATGGTGCGCGTTTGGTCGGGCGCTTGCGTGATCGCGTCGGGCGCCTCGCCCGTCTGCGAGCGGTTGTTGAAGGCCGAGCTGACGAATCGACCGCCCAACGTCCGGAACACCTTGGAGTTGCAAAGGGCGGTCTGGATGGCTTCTTCGAGCGTCAGGTCCCAATAGCTGGCAAACTTCACGTTTTCCAGCGTGTACGGCGGCAGGGATTCGGTCACTTCCGCCAGGGGCGATGCCTCCACGTCGGGGTAGTCGATGTCCGTGGCTACGTCGAGATAGTGCGACAAGTCGCCGTCCTCGCGCAGGTAGAACGGCTGCTGTGGGCGGCAGCCGCCCAGCGCAATCATCAGGGACGTGAGAATCGCCCAGATGGTGTGGACACGCCGTTTCATCAATCGACCTTGGGGGTTGCCTCGTCCCTCTCACGCTCTGTCGCCGCGCCGGCACGGCCAAAGCTCGTGACAGCGGTCGGCTGGCAGCTACTGGACGCCCCCCGTCCACACACCGATTTCGTCCCGGCCGGCAGCTTGCGCAATTGCGCTTGCACCCCGAGCGAGGATTTCGGCAGAGCAAGGTATCGACGGCGCGATCGTCAAACTTCGAGGATTCTGCCTAATGAGCACGATTTGTTTCACAGGAAGAATCCATTTATTCTATTCAGTCGGCGCATAATTTTCAGTTTATCATTCGCCAGGTAAAAAGGGGGTCATGCGCATATTGGTGAATCTGGCGCGCGATTAAGAGAAGCACCTACAGGTACATGCCGACGAAGCCGCCGTGCTCGTCGCACTGTGCCTGCAGTTGCTCGACGCGCTTGACGGTTTGCGCCAGGTCGCCCGTCGCGATATAGCGGTCAAATTCGACTTCGACCGCCTTGGAGACGCTTTCGGCCAGCCAGGCGGTGGCCGGGGCCGTGAGCCAGTCGCACGACTCGCGCACCAGCTCGACCGTGAGATCCGAACGCACCGTCTTCTGGTCGGTTGGGTCGGTCAAAACGGTTCCCTCGAAGCGATACTCGATCATCCCGAATTCGACGTTGTTCGTCAGGTGAAACGTGCACCGGGCGTTGTGCAGATAATAGGTATTGTGCGAACCGTGAGTCTGGATCGCGTGCTTGATCCGTTCGCAGCGCTCGCGGTACTTGGGCGAGGCATCGATCGGGATGTCCAGGCGGCCCACCGAGCGCAGCGGCAGACAGTCAAATTCGATCTCGACGTATCGGCTCATCACGGCACCTCGCTCGCGCTAGCGCCTCGAATGCCGCCGAGATCGCCGGCGGCTCGAGGCCGCGCTCAACGGCGCGCGGCTCGAGTGACCCTGTCGGGTTTTTTGTCTTCCTTCTTTTCTTCGGGCGGAGCGGGCACGCCGCTTTCGATCCAGGCGAGTACCATCCAGCCGCCGGCGGCCGATGCCTGTTTCAGATCGAGGATGCCGGCCTCGCGCCAGCGGCCGGGCAGGATCAGGCCTTCGTACTTGACCTCGGGCTCAAATATTTTACCGAATCTTTTCTCCAACAGCGTCTTCAGCGTGATCTCCCTGCCCGACAACCCGCGCGGCTTACCGGGCGGAACGATCGTCAAATCGCCTTGTCGAGTCAGCTTGATGCCCGGACCGTCGATCTGGAATTTGTAATCGGCCGTCACGTTCATGGCTCGGAATTCACGATCGCCCGACGTGTAGCGCTGCCCGCGAATGGTGATTTGAATCCCGCCGTCGGTGAATTTGACCGTTACCGGCTGGGAGCGGGCGAACGTGATCGACCAGGGGTCGCGGTCCTCCTCACTTTTGAGCGAGTCGGGCAACTTGCCGAGCAGGTTGGTCGCTCTTTGCTGAAGCTCTTGCTCGGTCAACGTGTGACCGCTCAAAATCGCGGCGGTCAGATTGTTGATCATCGATTCGTGAATTTGCACGGCCAGGTCGTTCTCCCCGTTGACCACCGGCGGCGTCGAGAGCGCGGCGATCTGGTTGCGATTGGCCGCCAGCCCCGTCAGGAACAGCAGGTCCTTGGTGGTGTGGAAATCGAGCTCGGGGAATTCGCGGCGGCGCACGAGGGGATTGCGGATCTTTCGCAGATAGTCGCCCTGGGCCTTGCTCAATTGCTCGCCGACTTGCTTGTCCATGCGCACCCGCACGCGATCGCCGGCATGATCGGCGGCGATTCGTTCGGCCTCGGACTTCTGCTCGCCGACGCGTTTCCAGGCGACCCGCTGTACGATCGCGCGGCCACCGATGCCCGTAATGCGCGTGCTGGTGTTGGCCGCGGCCGTGGCCGGATAACTGGCGAATCCGGATTCGTCGATCACGATTCGCTTGCGGCCCGCGATCGACGTGGCGCCGTTGGTATAGATCGTGGCCGGTCCGTTGTGTCCTACCGTGCGACTCTGCACGGTGCCGGCCAGCATGGTGTCGAGGATCGCCTTCTGGTCGCTGGGGACGAGCTCGGCCCTTACTTTAGCGACCGTATGGCCCGTGCCGCGAATGTCCGTGCCGAGGATGTAGTCGCGCAGCGGCGTTTCTTCATCCAACTGCTGCTCGATTCCCGCGCTGACCAGCCGGGCCGATGCGACGACGTACAGATTGGCTTGCGCGTAACGATTGCGAATGGCGCGGACCAGGGCCGGGGCTTGCCGCATGCTTTCCAGCCAGCCGAGCGCGGTCCCAACGGCGCTGGCATTTTCATGCGACGGGTCTTGGGCGTATTGTGCCAGCGCGCCGGCCAGGCTCTTGAGCTGTTCGGCGAATTGTCCGCTCAGTTGGTCGTTGTGGCCGGTCAGGTTATTGACGTAGCGCGCCAGCGAGTCGGCCACGTTCGCGAAGACGGGCATCTCCAATCCGACCTGATCGGCCGTGAGCTTTTGATAGACGGCCGACAACGCGTCCACGTTGGGACTCTCTGCCTTCAATTGGGCCTCGAGATCCTGCCAGCCGAGATATTTTTTCCAGGCCGCGCCGTTGGCGCCGGAGAGAAATCGATTGAGTTTCGCCACCGCCGACTGCAAAGCCGACTTGGCAAGGGCGACGTCGGCCTGGGTGATCGGGCGAAAGTGCGCTTGGGCGCCGAGCGCGGCTTCGCTCAGGCTCGGAGCCTTAAGGATTACGAGCTCCTCGGACCACTCGTCGACGGCCTCGCGCAATTTGGCAAACGGTTCGAGCTCCAAGCCTTTGGCGCTTGAATGAAGTTGCTTCTGGACCGCCCGGGCGGCGCTTGCGTCGGCCTGGTCGCCCTTTTCGAGCTGGGCGCGCAGCTCGGCGAGATTCAGAAAGGCTGCCCAGGCCTCGGCGTTTTTGCCGGAGCCCAAAAACGATTCCAGCTTGCCGAGCGCGGCGCGGACCGGTGCCTCGTCCCCCCACGCGTGGGCGGAATATAAGCAGGCTATGGAAAGGGCCGTCGCGATTGCGAGGAAGCGAATTTGGGCTCGCATGGCAAACCTCCTTGGCTCGAGAAGAATCCGTTTGTCTCCTGGGCCTACTTGATAACACAAAAAGCCTTATTCGGCTACGTCTTATGTACGATGGCCGAAATATTCATCGCATTTTACTGATATTTTCTATTCTACTTTTTAATCTCACATTACTGATACCTCTTATTCCACTTGATTGGAAATTTCTAGTTAATCTGAAAATAACCCCCGTCCGACCCATTGCCATCGTGCTAGCACTCCGGCAACAATACGCGTCCCAATTCGCTCGACGAGCAACCCACCCCCCATGCAATCCTGCCTGACGGACTGGTGCCTTGGGAAAGCCCGGTCCAACGCCGGCTGCCGATGACTCGCGCCGCGCGTTTGCCGATTGATTCCGCAATTGGAGGACTTGGACGATGGTTCGAGGATCATATCTGTTGCTGCTGGGACTGACTGCATGGGTTCATTTTCACGCGGAAACGGCGTGGGCCCGGTTGCCCGAGGGGGCGATCGCGCAAAGCGAGGCCGGCCCAAACCAGGCACCCAATTCGAACGGCACTGCGGAAATCTCGCCGCGCGATGGTCAGTCGCCACCGCAGGCGCTTGCCGATTCCCCGCAGGAGCCGACGGCGCCGGGGGTGCACACCGACTACAACAAGGCGATGGAAGAGGCCGTCCAGAGCCGCAAAATGATGTTCATCTATTTCTACGATCCGCGGATGACGGGGGCCCGGCGGGCTTTCGAGCAATTGACGCTCTCGCAGCTCGAAATTCAGGAAAAGCTCAAACGATACGTCGTGGTCAAGTTGCCCAAGGACGCCCGGGCCACGATCGACGGCCAGCCGCTGGTGTTGCTTTCGCATCCGGCGTTCGCCGAAATGCTGGACCGGCCGGGGGTGGCCGTGATCGACCTGGCCCACGCGCAGGCCCAGTACTATGGACACGTGGTCAGCACGTTTCCGTTCACGCCCGGCACGTACTATCGCCAAGAGGCTTTCTCGATCATCCTCGATCTTCCGCCCGGCTCGCTCACGCAGCGGACCATGATCTATGCCGTGCGGGTCCATCCCGAGCACCCGGCGAGCACGCAGGGACAATTCCACAACGTGCTGGCCGAGGAGGCCAGCTCGCACGCCTACTACCAGGCGTCGATTCAAGTTCAGGGGCACCAAAGCTGGGACTCGCGGTTTCAGCGCATCAACGCGAAACTGCCGGATAACGTCCTGGCCGAGGAAGTCGTGGCCGAAAGCTGGCCCAACGAGAGCCTCGTCGAAGCCTGCGTCGACTGCGTCGATAGCTGGCGCCAAAGCCCCGGGCATTGGGGCGCGGTCCGCTCGCGTCATCCGCTGTTCGGCTACGACATCAAGCGGGGCCGCAACGGCATCTGGTATGCCACGGGCATTTTCGGCCGGCGGCGACGGTAGAATTTGCGCCCCGCGCGAGAATCGATCCACTCACAGGAACAAAGGCGGCCGCATCCCGGCGCGGATCAGCCTCGAAAGCGGGGGCGCCGGCGGACGGCCGCGGCCCGGGTGCGATGGTGCCGGTTGTAATGCGCGCGCCGACGGCGAAGACTGTGCTTGCGTGGCGAAAACGCACCATGTTGCGAAAAGTGCATGGTACGTTTTCATAGAACCGCAATGTTTTCGCGCTCCCCGTGCCGCCGCTGGGTGTTCATGTCCGCGCACCGATTGAGCCGTTTCTGCTGCGCGCCGGTCAGGACTTGTTTCTGGCTTTGGCTGTTCTGCGCGCCGCTGACGGCCGGATGCGCGAATTGGAGCCTGCCGAGGATCGATCCGACGGGTGAGCGGCTGCTGGTTCCCGGCAGCGCCGCGGTGCCTCCCGGCGCATTGCCCCCGTCCCCGGGAATGCCCGCGCCACCGGGCCAATGGGGCATCTCCGTCAGTCCCAGCCAGGTGATCGCGCCGGTCGGCAGCGAGGTGGTGATGATCGCCACCATCATGGGGCCGGAGGGTTTCCCGCTCTCGCGCGAACGGGTCGAATGGATGCTCGCGCCCGACGGCGTCGGCGAGCTCGTGAGTCCCGGCGAGCGAAGGCCGCTGGAAGTCCTCAACTGGCTGCGCGGTTTGCCCCGCAAGGTCGACACGAGCTACGCGATCAACACGACGCTTGCCGCGGCGACGGCCCTCGACCGGGGAACTCCGACACCCACAGACGACATTCTGGTCCAAAACGGACAGGCCTGGGTGAGCGTTACGTCGCCGACTGAAGGCACGAGCCGCCTGACGGTCTTCGCGCCGGGCATTACCGGCTGGGACCGGCGCCAGCAGAGCGCGTCGATCTATTGGGTCGATGCCCAGTGGCGATTCCCGCCGCCAGCCATTTCGGCGGCCGGCAGCCGCAATACGCTCACGACGCTCGTGACGCGCTCTACCGACAATTCGCCCTTGGCCGGCTGGGTGGTGCGGTATGAAGTCGCCGGCGGCCCGCAGGCCGGCTTTGCGCCCGACGGGGCGGCGGCCGTCGAGGTTGTGACTGGCCCGGCGGGCGAGGCTCCCGCCGAAATCCTCCAGAGGCAAGCGGCGGCCGGCACCAACCAGATCAACATTCAGGTCATCAGTCCGGCGGGCCCGGCGGGTCCGAACCGGCAGCTCGCCATCGGAACCGGGGCGACTTTCCAGACCTGGACGTCAGGCGAACAGCCCCTTCCCTACAGCGGGCCGTCCCAGCCCCCGGTCGTCGGCCCGCAGCCGCCCGTGGTGCAGCCGCAGCCGCCCGCCGAGCCGGCTCGACGGGCGCAATTGGAGGTGACGATCAGCGGCCCCACGACGGCGGTCGTCGAGAGCGACGTGCAGTTCGATATCCAGGTTGTCAACCGGGGCACCGCGCCGGCCACGAACATTTTGGTAAGCAACCGGTTCGACCCGGGTCTGGAGCATGCGAAGGCCAGCGGCCTGATCGAGCGCGACGTGATCGACTTGCCGCCGGGCGGCGTGAGCCGACTGTCCGCGACGTTCCACGTGAGCCGCGCGGGCCAGTTGTGCCAGGACATTACCGTGACGGCCGACGGCGATGTGCGAGCCACGGCCCGTAGCTGCATCACGGCCACCGCATCGCCGCTATCCGCCCAGCCCCAACCGCGAACCCTCGAGCAGCAACCGCCGCCGGCCGCGCCCGAGCCGCGGGCCGTAGCGCCCACGCCGGCCACGACAAAACTGAGCGTGACGAAAAAAGGACCCGACCGGCGGAGCGTCGGCGAAACGGCGCTGTTCGTGATCGAAGTGACGAACCAGGGCGAGGCGGCGATCGAGAACTTGCAAATCGCCGACAACTTCGAAACCAGTCTCGAGCCCAGCCGCGCCACCGAAGGGTCCCAGTGGTTTGAGGGCAACGCGCTGGGATGGAAAATTGCCTCGCTTGCGCCCGGCGGCCGCGTTCGCCGCGAGATTGAGCTCAAATGCCTGCGCCCCACTCCGCGAAGCTGCAATCGCGTGACGGTCACCGCGCCGGGTTTGGAGCCGTTGGCCGACGAAGCGTGCCTGGAAATCGTAGGCGACGGCGATCAATCGCCACCGGCCGCGGACGCCCAATCGCCACCGGCCGCGGACGCCCAAGCGGCGCCGGCCGCCGGCGCTGAGATGACCGTGTCGATCGCCGATACGGCCGACCCGATCAAGGTCGACGGCCAGACGACCTGCCAGATCGTGCTGGCCAACAAGGGCCAGCAGTCGGCGTTCGAGGTGGAAGTGTCCGTCAAATTCAGCGACGAGCTGCGGTTTGAAGGCTCCAACGGTCCCGTGCGGGGTTCGGTCAGTGCGGGAGTCGTGCGCTTTACGCCGATTCGCGAGCTGCGCTCAGGCGAGAAGGGGAGCTTCGAGCTGCGCTTCAACGGCGCTCGCCCGGGCACCGGCCGGGTGCAAGTCGACGTGACCAGCCAGGGACAAGCCAGGCCGATTTCGGCGGAACAAACCACCGAAGTCTTGCGATAAGCGGCCCTGGCCTGCTGGGCGCGCGAAACAAGTCGCGGTAGGGTGACAGTAGCCCGGCCGTCGACCGTCGGACGCCTCGTTTCGTCGATTCTGGCCCAAATCCATGCCGCGTTACGTCATTTTGCTGCACGAAATGCCGCCCGATCACAAGCGGGCCACGCATTGGGATCTGATGCTCGAGCGGGAGGGCGCGCTGCGCACTTGGGCCTTGCCCGGCGAGCCGGAGCCGGGGCTCGTTTGCGAGGCCGAGCAACTGTGCGACCATCGATCGATCTATCTCGAATACGAAGGGCCCGTCTCGGGCGACCGCGGCTCGGTCACGCGGTGGGACGAAGGACAATATCGCCTGGAGCGCGAGACACTCGATCGATTGACCGTCGTCCTGACGGGCCGCCGGCTCGATGGCCGCCTGACGCTGGCCAGGAAAGGGGACGGGAGTCATTTCTGGCGCGTTTCCGTGTCGGCCGCGCCCACCAAGGGTTGATCGTCCTCGGGCGACTCGCGATGGGCGGTGGGGACGCGCAAAGGCTCGGGCACGACCGGACTGGCATCGATCTTCGCTTTGCCGATCGTGCCGGAGACGAACAGTTCGCCGTCGCGCAGCGTGAGCGTTTCGAGCCGCAAGGCCGCCCCCCGCGTGTCGCGCGGCTCGGGAAGCGTCACCAGCGCCACCGGATCGCCGTGCGATTTGCGCCACTCCAGCCGCAGATTCAATTCCCCGGCCGCGTGCGAGATGCTGTCCAGCACCTGAGCCAGCGGCACCGGCAATGCGCCCGCCCGGGCCCGGCGAATGCGCAGCGCCACCACGTTCGGCTCGTGCAAATAAACGTCAAAGGAGAGCGACAACACCGTGACCAGGTCGCCCGCTTGATAACGGCAGCCGACGGTCGCTTCGTTCTCGCCGAGCGAGATGCGCGGGTCGTGCAAGGGGCCGGTGAGGATGTCGGGATAGTTCGCGGCCAGCTCGAGCGCCAGCCAGGCGTTGATCTGCTCGGCCGTGAACAGCGTCTGCCAATGGCCGTCGCGGTTCAAATCGCTCGCCAGAGCCGTGGCCTGCGCGACGAACGCGTCGCGCGCGTCGGCCTGGTCGTGCGGCTCGACCGAGATGGCGGCGTGGTAAAACTCGGGAACGCGCTGCGAAGCCTTGTAGATGGAAAACAGCAAGAAACCGGCCACCACCAGCACGACGGCCGTCGCGATCGACGTGATTTTGACTACCCTGCGCACAGCAGTAGTCCTTGTGAGCGGGCTTAAGATGAGTGGGCAACGTGAAGCCCCGATGAGCCGGGCGATACTAGGTATCGCGCCTCGTCGTGTCAATGCGATCTTGGACGCGCCCACCCACCCCGGAAAGGCACCCAAGCTGACCCGGCCGAAGTGCGCACTGCTAGCAGCCACTCGATCGATCTGGCCGCCGTTTGAGCGAGTTGTCCCGGCCGCCAAACGGCCCCGCTGCGATATCCCCTGCGGCGATCGAGCCACCTTCGCCTGCCCCCTCCTTTCCGCCACCCGTTTGGCCGGGGTGTTCGCGCGTGGGCGAAATCGTTCTGGCGCGAACCAGACGTGAAGCTTCGTTGATGCGTGGCGGCCCTCAGACTTGCCGTTAATTCCCGAGGCCAGACGTTGAAAGTGTTTCCCTTTTCGGGCCCGAACCGTTACAATGGGCCCGAGATTGGAACCCGTTGGAGAATGCCGTCGCCAGGCCCATTTGCGCGTTCCGCGCGAGGCGTCGGCGCCACTGGGACGAAATCAAGATTCTCATCTCGACTGTCGGTCTGACAACATTTATTGAAGCGGGCGTGTCCCAGGACGGTCTGTCCCGGGACGGATGAATTTCGTTTGACACATTTTCTTGTCCGAATTCCCGGCGGTCTGCCACCGGGTTGCGGCGCTGTTTTCTTCGAGGACCCAAATCGTGAAGGCTGTGATGCAAACCGTAAACACCCGACCAGCGCAAGTCTCGCGCGACTCGTCCGAACTGACCGTCTCGGACGACTTGATCGACAATCTGGTCAAACTTTTCAAACTGCTTTCCGACGAAACGCGGCTGCGGATTCTTTACTACCTCACTCAGCGCAACGAGCTGCACGTGCGGGCGCTGTGCGAGCTATTGGGCGAAAGCCAGCCGGCCGTGAGCCATCACCTGGCGCTGTTGCGCGTGGCGGGACTGATCGAGCGCCGCCGCGAAGGAAAGCACAACTACTACGGGCTGAAGACCCGGCAGTTCTCGACGCTGTTGGACATGCTGTTCGAATCGATGCCCGAGGGAAACCGACGCATTCGGTTCGAGGATTACATGCTCTCGCACGTTCCGACTTGAATCCGCGCGCTACCCGCGCGAACGAAGTGCGCCGCCGGCGGCGCCGGGGGCCGATCCAAATCACCCGTGCGCGGCGGGCGGCTACGGCTGCTCGGACGAGTGATCGGCCGGCGAGCTTTCTTTGACAAGCTCGGCCACCAGCGGCCGAACCTGCTCGTAGGCGCCTTCATCCTCGAAGCGCTTGCGCAGTTTTCCGGCCCGGTCGTAAACAAAAATGGCCGGCACCGAGTTCAGCTTGAGCTTGCGATACAGCGCGTCCGAATCCTCGTTCGAGACGACGTTGTCGAACGTCGCCCCCTGCGAACGCAAGAACTTGAGCACCGGCTCGCGCACGTCCTCGGGCGTCGTGCCCTTGGCGCCCTCGTAGTCGAAGCTCAGCGAAATGCAGGCCAATTGGCCGGGCCCGTACTGCTTGTGGAGCTCGACCAGGTTATGGAAATCCTTCAGGCACGGCGCGCACGACGTGCTCCAGGCGTCCATCACGACCACTTTGCCGCGCTTGCCGGCGATCAGCTCGCCGATCTCGTCGAAGCTGAGGATTGACAATTCGACGTCGCCGGCTTCGGAGGTGGACGCTGTGTCGACAGAGGCCGGCGCAGTGGATTGGGGCGTAGCTTTGTTGGGACTCGTGTACGTGGTGCCCGACGACCCGCAACTGGCTAAAAGCAAGAAGACCAGTCCGGCCGAGATGGATTTCGTTCGAGTGGTCATGCTCGGTGCTCGCGCTGCGAATACTTGTTCTTCACCGCCAGTTTAACCAGCCCGGTGCCGGAGCGTCAAAGCGCGTCCGTTTGGATAAGATGGTGTCATGTCGGAATTCGTCCACGAGCGTCACAAGCCGCTCGCCGAACTCGAGCGGCCGCGGGAGTTGATCGTCGCCTGCGCGCCATTGCGCTCGAACGTCAACCTGTCGCGCATCGTGAGGGCGGCGAGTTGCTCGGGCGTGCTGCGCGTGATCGCCTGCGGCACGGCCAAGGTGATCGACAAAATCGCCCGCGACGGCGCCGACACGATTCATGTCGAAGTCCACCGCACGCTCGCGCCGGTGCTCAAGGAACTGAAGCGCGACGGCCACCAGCTCGTCGGCCTGGAGCAGACGACGAATTCCCAAAGCCTGCACACCTTCCCCTTCGACCGCAAGACGGTGCTGGTCGTCGGCAACGAACGCGCGGGGCTCACAGACGACGTATTGGCGCTCTTGGACCACGCCGTCGAAATCCCCGTCTACGGCCTGCCCTACAGCTACAACGTCGCCACGGCGACCGCCATGGCACTTTACGAGTATTGCCGGCAGTTCCCACGTGGATAACCGAATAATCGCCGTCACGATCCTTCTCCTGGTCGCCTTGACCGCGCCCGCGCAGCCGCCCTACACTTGGGAGTTTGGACGCGGCGGTATCCGGTCATTGGGATCGGTCCCGGCCGCGATGCTTGCGTTGCGCTCCTTCGAGGCTTGGACGGTGAGCGTTACCTGCGTCATTGGTTTGCAATGGGGCGACGAGGCCAAGGGAAAGCTCGTCGACCTGTTGAGCGATGAGCACGAAATCGTCGTCCGCTACCAGGGGGGCAGCAACGCGGGACACACCGTCGTCACCGCCGGACAAACCTACAAGCTGTCGCTCATTCCCAGCGGCATTCTCACCCCCCACGTGCAGTGCGTCGTCACCGGCGGCG
The DNA here is from genome assembly GCA_040877415.1 of Pirellulales bacterium. GTDB lineage: Bacteria > Planctomycetota > Planctomycetia > Pirellulales > PALSA-1355 > JBBDNV01. The sequence goes on along the minus strand of JBBDNV010000127.1, from coordinate 2,998 downwards.
TGGTCCTGAATCCGGCCAGCATCTTGCAGGAAATCGACGCCCTGGTGGCCCGAGGGATCAAGGTCGGCAGCAACCTGATGCTCAGCGACCGCGCCCACGTCATCTTCCCCTGGCACATCGCCGAAGACGCCATCCTCGACAAGAGCTGTTCCAGTGGCGAGAACATCGGCACCACCATGCGCGGCATCGGTCCCTGTTATCGCGACAAGGTGGCCCGGGCGTTTGCCGTGCGATTGGGAGACTTGTACCGCGACAATTTCAAGGAGCGGATCGAGTACATCGCCGAAGCCAAAAACGCCACGATCGGAGTCCTCATCGCCCCGCATCCCTTCAACGCCGCGGAAATCGTCGGCGAATACATCGGCTACGCCGAGCGCCTGAAGCCCTACGTGCGCGACACGACCGCGTACCTGCTCGACGCCGTCGAGTCGGGCAAGCGCATCCTGTTCGAGGGAGCGCAGGGGGCGCTATTGGACGTCGATCACGGCACCTTCCCGTTCGTCACCAGCAGCAACAGCTCGGGGGCGGGCGTATCGAGCGGCTCGGGCATTCCGGGCCGCTGGATCAACAAGGTGATCGGCGTGGTGAAGGCATATTCGACGCGCGTCGGCGGCGGGCCGTTTCCGACGGAGCAGGACAACGACATTGGCCAGCACATCCGCAACCGGGGAAATGAGTACGGCACGGTGACCCGACGGCCCAGGCGATGCGGCTGGTTCGATGCCGTGGCGGTGCGCTATACCGCACGCTTAAGCGGCGTCGACGCGCTGGCCGTGATGCTCGTCGACGTGCTCAGCGAGCTAGGGGAACTGAAAATCTGCACCGCTTACGAGCTCGACGGCAAGCGGGTCACCGATTTCCCCAGCCACGTGGACGATCTGCGTCGGGCCGTGCCGGTCTACGAGACCTTGCCCGGCTGGCGGCAGGATATTACCGAAATACGTACGCTGGCCGATCTGCCCAAGCCCGCGCGCATTTACCTGTCGCGCTTAAGCGAGCTGATCGGCCGGCCCGTGGAAGTGATTTCCGTGGGCCCGGACCGCGAACAAACGATCTTTGCCAATCGTAAAAGCTAGTGCCTTATACGCTAACCCGAAGCGCAAGTGAAGGATACTGCGACGATTTTTTCGCCACGCTCGCTTGCGCTTCGGGTTAGTATTAACTGCGGGGCAACAACCATGGCCGAGTCTTCGACAACGACCGTTGAACTTCTGGACGTGCCGCGCGAGGCGCGCCCCAAACATATTGCCATCATCATGGACGGCAACGGCCGCTGGGCGCAGCGCCAGGGTCTGCCCCGCATCGAAGGGCACCGGCGCGGCGTGGCCAGCGTCCGCCGCACGACCGAAGAGTGCGCCCGGCTCGACATCGAGCAGCTCACGCTATACTGCCTGTCGAGCGAAAACTGGAAGCGGCCGCAGCGCGAGCTCGAGTTTCTCATGCACCTGCTCGAGCAGTACATGATCGAAGAGCGCTCGACGATCATGGAGCAAAATATCAAGGTCAGCGTGATCGGCCGGCGCAGCGAGATTCCCGAGGCAGTGCAGCGGGAAATGCAAAAGACGATCGACATGAGCGCGACCAACTCCGGACTGCGGCTGTGCCTGGCCATCAACTACGGCAGCCGCCTCGAATTGGTCGACGCCGTGCGCGAAATCGCCCTAGAGGTAAAGCTCGGCCGGCTCGATCCCGCGGTGATCGACGAGGAAACCGTTCGCCGCCACCTCTACACCGCCGGCATGTCGGACCCCGACCTGGTGATTCGCACGGCCGGCGAGATGCGCGTCAGCAATTTTCTCCTGTGGCAGATCAGCTACGCCGAAATCTGGGTCACCGAGCACCTCTGGCCCGAGTTTCGCGAAAGCGATCTGCACCAGGCGATTCGCGACTTCGCCGCTCGCGACCGGCGGTTTGGCGGGTTGATCTGATCGAGTACTTTGTAGCCGGGGTCAGTGACCCCGAACTTTCCCCGTCCTCCTAGCGGCCAGCCACAAATCTAAGGAGCAACCACGTTGCTGCGCTGGCGGATCTTGTTGGGGACCGGATTGATCGCGGCGCTGGCCGCTCTGATGGTGCTCGACCAGCGGTCGAGCACGCCCGGCGCCTGGCTGCTGGTGATTGCCGTGGCCGTCGGGCTGGCCGCGGCCCACGAACTGGTGACGATGTTGGCCGCCGGCGGCCGCCATCCGCTGCCGGGCGTCATCTACGGCGGCACGCTTTTGGTGATCGCGGCCAACGCCGCTGGAACCATCTGGCGTCCGGTCGGCGAGAGCCATGCCCTAGAGAGGCTCGCGTGGCCGTTTATGGCCTTCACCGTGACCCTGCTGGCCGCGTTTGTCGGCGAAATGCGCCGCTACGAAAAACCGGGCGGCGTGATGGCCAGCGTGGCGTTGGCGGCGCTGGGCGTAGCCTACGTCGGCATCACGCTGAGTTTCGCCGTGCAACTGCGGCTCCTGGGCGGCCCGTCCGACGGCATTGTGGCGCTGGCGGCGCTTGTGATCGTGGTGAAAATGGGCGACAGCGGGGCGTACACCGTGGGCCGCCTGTTGGGCCGCCACAAAATGGCCCCTGTGCTCAGCCCGGGCAAAACCTGGGAAGGAGCCGCCGGCGCGATCGTGTTCGCGTGCCTGGGGGCCTGGCTGGCCTTTCACCTTTTGCCAAGGGCGATGGACCACACGCTCGCTCAGGCCTCGTGGAGCTGGCTGGTCTTCGCTTTGGCCGTCGGCATAGCCGGCATTTTGGGCGACCTGGCCGAGTCGCTGGTGAAGCGCGACGCCGGCCGCAAGGATTCGAGCACCTGGCTGCCCGGCTTCGGCGGCGTGTTGGACGTCATGGATTCGATCCTGTTTGCCGCCCCGGTCGCCTATTTCTGCTGGTGGCTGGGGATGAGTTGAAGCCCAGGGAAGGCCTTCCCTGGGTTTGAAGCGGAAGCGCGTTCTGACAGGCTAGCAGGCCGTTGAAAAATGGGACTGGCTCCGAGCACGTCGCGGCGAGACCC
>JBBDNV010000126.1:0-17699 GCA_040877415.1 Pirellulales bacterium | reverse complement strand
AGAAGGCAGAAGGAAGATGGCAGAAGGCAGAAGGAAGAAGGATGAAGGCAGAAGGATGAAGGATGAAGGCAGAAGGCAGAAGGCAGAAGGATAAACGGGAGGCGCGGGCGGCATGTTCGCGCTGGGTGGCTGTTGTAGCGGCGATGGCTGTCGTGACGCTACCGTCGTGCGGACCGCGGCAAGGGGACGAATCACCCGTGTCCGAGCCGAGCTTCTTGGCGCAGGCCGAGGCGGTTCGCGAGGGACGAAGCGAACAGATCCGGCTCGACCACACGTCGGTCGGCGACCGACAATTAGACGAGCTCGACGGTTTGGAGGACAAGCTGCGACGGATCAATCTTTCGCACAGCGACATCACCGACGCCGGGCTTGAGCGAATTGCCCACATGCGGAAGCTCATTCAATTGCGGCTGGCCAGCGATCGGGTGACCGACGCGGGGCTGGCATGTCTGACGGAGCTCAAGGAGCTTAAGCACCTGCATTTGATCGACGCGCCGATCGGCGACGCGGGATTGGAGCACCTCGAAAAGCTCAAAGATCTTGAGTCGCTCTATCTCGACGGTACTCGGGCGACCGACGCTGGGATGAGCAGGCTCGTCGAAGGGCTGCCGGGCGTGCACGTGCATTTCGACGGCGGGCATCATCGAGCCGACCCGCACGCGGACGATCATGAGCACTGACGTGGCCTCGCCCTTCTCGGCCGAACTGGGCATAAACGCCGCAGCATGGTGGCCCTGGACCAGGCGGACGTTATACTAGATTTCGTGCAAGACTCACGCGATACTTCCAAGGAGAAGCCCAAGAGATTGCACTACAGGCGGCTGCGAGTCGCTGACTCAGACCCACTGCAACAATGGCGGGGATGGAAGCAACCGACGTTGACATTGCCAGCCTAAGTCCACCAGCGACCAGACCGGTTGCTGATCCGGGAAAGCTTCAACGGATGGACGCATTTGACTGGAAAAAGTACACACCAATCGTCGTCGAGAAGTATGGCGGAATGCTCATCATCCAGGACGGGATGACCCGTGTAGAGGCAGCGCGTCGAGCAGGTATCACAACGCTTCCCGCCTTTGTGTTTGAAGCGAAATGAGGAGATCGATGAACGAGCTGGACACGCTATATAGCCGGTTTTTGATGCTTGGGTTCATTGCTCTGCGGCAAGCCGTTAGTGCGCGCGACTATGAATGGGCTGAGGCTGAAATAGAACTTCTGCATAACGTCCCTAGTTTGCTCGGCGAATCGAACGTCGCACGTCATCGATACTTCTGGTTCACTGAACGCGAACACTATATTCAATGGGTAACCGCGACCGGCCGGGATGAACTAAAGTCGCGGCTGAGGACGTACTACGAACCGCTGTGGCAGGAAATGGAGCCGATTCTCCTGGAGTTCCTTTCTGCGGCGGCATTGGCAAGGAAAACGTGACAACAAATCAAAGCCGTGTCATGCGGATCATGCGACTATGAAATCAAATCGGAAACTTCTTGTAGTGCTTCTTGTCGCGGTTGTCGCCGCCGTTGGCTTTACTCGCTTGAAACTCGAGTCCAGCGGCGCGGAAATGACCTCGGCCGCGCAAAAGTTCGTCGATACCCTGTCGCCCCAGCAGCGGACCCAAACGATCCTGGCCTACGACGGACCCCAGCGCACCGACTGGCACTACATACCCAAGCCGTCGCGCAAGGGGCTGCAAGTGCGGAATATGAACGATGCGCAGCGCAAGGCCGCGTTCGAATTGCTCAGTAGCGCATTAAGCGCGGTCGGCTACGGCAAGGCCCGCAAGATCATGCAGCTGGAGAGCATCCTGCACGAGCTGGAAAAGGCCCGCATGGGCGGCATGATTCGCGACCCCGAGCGCTATTACTTCACGCTGTTCGGCGAGCCCGGCGGCGAAGAGCGGTGGGGTTTGAGCGTGGAGGGACATCACCTGTCGCTGAATTTCGTGATCGACCGCAAGCGGGTGATATCCTCGACGCCGACGTTCTTCGGCGCCAATCCGGCGCTGCTCATGGCCGATTACGGCCCGGAGTTCAAGAAGGGTTTGCGCGTTCTGGCCAAGGAAGAACAACTGGCCTTCGATCTCTTGAATTCGCTGTCGGCCGAGCAGCGAAAAAAGGCGATCGTGGCCGAGAAGGCACCCAATGACGTGCGCGACGCGGGCAAAGCTTCGCCGCCCAGTTCGCCCGCCGCGGGTCTGGCGGCCAGGGAGATGACGGCGGGGCAGGTCGCCATCCTGCGGTCGCTCGTCGAGGCCTACGCGCACAACCTGCCGGACGACGTGGCCCAAGAGCGGCTTTCGACGATCGAGCGAGACGGCTTCGACGCGATCATGTTTGCTTGGGCCGGCGCGGACAAAGCCGGAGCCGGTCACGACTACCGCGTTCAGGGGAAGTCGTTCTTGATCGAGTTCAACAACACGCAACCCGACTCGGCCGGCAACCCGGCCAATCACATCCACAGCGTGTGGCACAGCCTGGGCGGGAATTTCGCGATTCCGGTTGAATCGCGGTAAGCATCGAGCGGTTAGTGACGGCGCCGCTCGCGCGACGCCAATTTGTAGCTGGCCTCAGTGAGGCCGGTCTTCTGAGTTGGCCGGCCTCGATTCCGCACATCCGGGGTCACTGACCCCGGCTACAGGGTTTTGAAACTGCTTCGAGAGATTCGGCCAACGTCGAGCCGAAGACGTAATCGACCAACTCTGCGTCGATTTCTGCCATGCCGGATTTCTCGGCGACGGGGGCTTCCATCAAGAGGGGACCGCCGGACGGATCGACAATCGGTGGCGGCTCGGGCTCGGCGGGAAACAGGCCGGGCGTCAATCGTTCGACGGGCGGATCGTCAACATGGCTTTGCAAGGCCAGCGCCGAAGCGGCGGCACTACGGCTTGCCTCGTCGTTGGCGGCGGGGACCGCCGCGGCGGCTGTGCGCGGCGCGGGACGTCCGGTTTCGAACGGCCAGGGGTACAGATCGAATGTCGATTTCACGCGCGCTTCGGTCGTAAACACGTACGCGGGAAGCCCGGGAACCGGATTTGGAAACGTCAGCTCGACAAAATAAGCCGTTGCTCCCTCCGAGGGGATCGGCACGTCACCTAGGTAAGTCCCGCCGCCCTGGTCTGACAATGGCGTCGAGGTCCAGATGATTTGCGGGTTATAGCCATGGCGGAAGTCGCGCCGCTGAAGATTCGTAGCCTGCCAAAGGAGCACTTGGGTCGGCGCGTCCGCCGTTTGCACGTGAATCTCCCCGTTCTGCTCGACGGTCCAGGATAAAGTCGGCAGCGGTCGATCGTTCAACACGGCGTCGCAAAATGACAGCGAGCTCTCGACTGCGCGAACGTCGAGTCCGTGGCCGGTATTGGGGATGTACCGCAGGTAGTTCTGATCACCGGGCAGATCATGGATATAGAACTGCGACGAGTCGGTGACGAAGAATTCATCGCCGGCGGAATTCAAAAGCAACTTGGGCAGGTCGTCAAAGCGGCCGTTCGTGAGATAGCGGTAAGGATCGACGATTCGAGAGAGCTCCCGCCCTTCGTCGGTCAGCAAACGATCGAAGATTTGCAGGTTTTCGTAATCCTCGATGGCTTCTGAGAAGAATCCGTACACGCCGTAATGGTGGACCATCTGCGGTGCCATGTTCAGAACGTCAATTACGGCCGGGATGATGGCTCGAACGCGGTCGTCGGCGGCGGCGGTCAGCCAGGTGGTCCAGCCGCGCTTCGAAGCGCCGGTGACGATGAAGTCGTTGATGTCCACGCCGCCGGGAACGGTCGTATCCCGCATCTGCGCAGCATCCATCGCCGCGACCGCGCTTTTGACCATCGGCAGCAACAGCGGCCAGGTTTCATTGCCCGGCTGGCCGATATTCTCCAGGAACTTGTCGAACGTGTAGGCGATGATCTCGTCTTCATGGCGAGTGAATCCGGGAGGATCGTCTGGAAACTGGAGCGGTTCGTTGGGGACCTGCGGCAAGTGGACCACGATCATGTGCAGGGCAGCGGCGATTTGTCCCAGGACGGCCACGTATCCGTCGTCGTCGATCGAGTCGGGTGGGTCGACGGTGTTGTTGCCGCCATCGATATTCAATAGCGCCGTGGACTGCGTCACCTCCGTGGGAACAATGAGCTGCAGCCAGTGCTGCCAGACTGTCCGGTCGACTTCGTCCGCGGAGCGCCACGTCTGGCTCTTCAGGTCGAACGCGTAGACCGTGAAGTCTGTCCCGGAAAATGTGCTCACCGGCGCCGCGGAGACGGAAAAGGCCGGGTCTGGCGCGGTGACGTAGTCTTCCAGCGCGGTGGAAGTAAGCGTGTCGACCTCGAGCGGCAAGACGGGGCTGATGCCCTCCAAGTCGATGAAGTTTGTCACACGGGCCCGCAAGTTGACCGTGTACAACTGAGTCGCTCGTTCCAAGGCCGGAGTGATCTGGAACGTCGACGATCCGTCGAACAGTGTCGACTGCGTATGGCCCAATTCACCCGGATCGCTGAAGTCGCCGTCGTTGTTCAAATCAACATCCAGATTCACAACGGTGCCGTCGTCAATTGCCGCCGCGCCGGTCGCCGTCACCGTCACCAACGGCGTCACGTCGATTGTGTCCGGCGTCAACGTGCTGACGAGCACATCGGGAGCCCCAAAAGGCCAGGGGTACAGATCGAATGTCGATTTCACGCGGACTTCGCTGGTAAACACATGCGGGAATCCCGGGATCGGGCTGTCAAAGGTCAGCTCGACGAAGTACGCCGTGGCACCCTCCGGGGGCATTTCCACGTCACCGACGTAAGTCCCGCCGCCCTGGTCTGACAATGGCGTCGAGGTCCAGATGATTTGCGGGTTATAGCCATGGCGGAAGTCGCGCCGCTGAAGATTCGTAGCCTGCCAAAGGAGCACTTGGGTCGGCGCGTCCGCCGTTTGCACGTGAATCTCCCCGTTCTGCTCGACGGTCCAGGAATACTCAGGCAGCGGAGCGCCGAGCAAAACGGATCCGTAGAAACTGGCCACGCTTTGAATCACTCTTTGGCCGTCGTCGTCGAGACCGTGACCCGTATTGGCCAAGTACCGCAGACGAGTCAGGTCGCCCGGGATGTCGTTGATATAGAACTGCGCCGAGTCGGAGACGAAGAATTCGTCGCCGGCGGAATTGACGAGCAACTTGGGCATGTCGTCGAAGCGGCCGTTGTGGAGATAGCGGTATGGATCGACGATCCGGGAGAGCTCGCGCATTTCATCCGTCAGCAGGCGGTCGAAGATCTGCAGATCCTGGTAGTCGCGAATCTCTTCCGAGAAGAAGCCGTACACGCTGTAGTGATGGACCATTTGCGGCCCGAGGTTCAAAAGGTCGATCACGCCCGGCATGATTGCCCGCACCCGATCGTCGACGGCCGCCGTGAGCCAGGTGGTCCATCCGCGTTTCGAACCGCCGAAGACGACAAACTCGTCGACCGATGCGCCCTCTCGTACCGTGGGAACGAAATCCTGGATGGTGTCCATCGCCCGGACCGCGCTTTTGACCATCGGCAGCAACAGGGGCCAGGTTTCATTGCCCGGCTGGCCGATATTCTCCAGGAACTTGTCATAGGTGTAGGCGATGATCTCGTCTTCGGTGCGGCTGATCGTCTCGTCGGTGAAGATCACCGGCTCGTTGGGCACCGTCCTCAATTGCAGCACAACGGTCCCGCTGATCGCGGCAAACAAACCCAGATCGTCGGGCGAATTGGCGGGAGGATCGCTCGTGTTGCGGCCGCCGTCAATCAGCATCAAGGCCGTGGTACCGATCGCGCCGTTGGGGACGTAGACCCCGAGGTAGTGCCACCACTCGGGAATATTCACGTCGGCCGTGGAGCGCCAGGTCTGGCTGCGCATTCGCAGCACGTGATACGTGTATGCCCCACTGTCTTCACTGCTGATGGGCTCCCAGAAGTACGACGCGTCTATCGCGTCAAAGTGGTAGACGTAGTTTTCAAGCGCGTCGGAGGTGAGCGTGTCGACGCCCAGATTCAACACGGGACTCGAGCCGGGCACGGCGCTGGCATTTTTCACTCGGGCTCGTAACCGGACATCGTACAACTCCGTGGTTCGTGCAAGCGCCGGCGTGATCTGGAACGTCGACGAGCCGTCGAACAGCGTCGACTGCGTATGGCTGTATTCGCCCGGGTCGGCAAAGTCGCCGTCGTTGTTCAGATCGACGTCCAGGTCCACGACGGCACCGTCAGGCACCGCGGTCGGGCCGCTTGCCGTCACCGTCACCAGCGGCGTCACGTCCACGGTGTACGGCGTCAACGACGTCAGGTGCACCGTCGGCGGGGAAAGGATGGCGTTGACGACGCGGATCAGATCGACGGCCGTGAGCCGGTTGTCTCCGCTCGTGTCGTAGAAATACTGCGGCCCACCGGGACCAGGATCCGGCAGGTCGCCTAATCCAGCACCGAGGATGCGATTGACGATGGTGAACGCATCGCGCACCGAAGTGAGCGAGTCGTCGTTCACGTCGAGCGGAAATACCGGGTTTTGCCAGGGGGCGTCGACCGAGGCCGGGGCGAGGGTGATCTCGTCCGCCAGGCCGGCGTCCAAAAGGCGGCGCTCCTCGAGCGGCTCGAGGATCAGTCGGCGGCGCATCGTGCCGAACCGACGTCCTCGCCCGCGCGTCGACGGAGCTTGCATCGCCATGCCATCTCCCCAGGAACCGGCAGCTGTTCTTGGCGCTCGCGCACGCTGGTGTGCCAAGCCCCGCCCCAAAAACCGCCTGCGGATAGGATACTGTGGGACGCGGCAAAAGACCAGCGCCGACGTCCGCGGCTTGGCACGATCGCGCTGGAGCGCGGGCGATTGGGCATCGCGACGCCGGACGGCGAACGAACGCCCGCGGGCGCTTAACCGACGCGGGACGACGGGGTTGGGTCGACGTCAGTTCGTGTTGGTGTCCCGCGTCGCTTGGCGCAGTCTGGATTGCGCCCCGCCGAGCACTTCCTTGCCTTTCTTGATCGCGGCGGCCGCGTCTTTTTTCACGCGTCCTTCGTTGATCTGAATCGTGATGGTCTGGTCGTCGGAACGCCCCAGCGTGATGGCGCCCGTGATGATCAGACCGACCAGGACCAGGGCCGCCAGGAAAAGCAGAAACCTCATGTGATGTTCCCCATGAATTCCATTTCAAATCAGGGCACACCGGCCGCCGTGCAAGCGAACCAGGGGGGCGGAGTCTAGCGGCGCGCCGCGCGCCGGGTCAACGGCAAACGGGCACGGGTTTGGACGCTATCGCCGATCCCGCGACGGCAACCCGAGCTGCCGGCGGCGTTCCTCGCGCATGCGGCGGAATTCGCTCCGCTGGGCGCGGGCTTGGGGAGTCGTGTTGTCGAGGTAACCCTTGCGGCGCTCGAGCGAGTCGCGACTACCACGGCCAGAGCCCCAGCCTCTGTCGCCGCCTCCGCCGCCGTCGCCACGGCCGCGTGTTGGGTCGCGCCCCTGGCGATCGCCTCCTTGAGCTCGGCGTTGAGCCCACCGCTGGCGCCGCTCTTCCTCCTCCTTGAGCTGTTCGTCCATCTTGGCGATCTGCTCGGCCGGCGTCAGGGCAAAGAAGTCGTTCAGAGATTTTTGTTCGCGCGCTTCCCAGCGTTGTCGGCGTTGGGCGGACAGTTGCTCGCGAGCTTCCTCCGGAAGATTACGGTACTCCTCGCGCATCTTTCCCCAAAGTTCGCGGCGCTTTTCGGTGGGGGCGTTTTCCATCTGGTCGCGAAGATCCTGAATCCTGGCCAGGGCGGGATCTTCGCCGGCAGGGAAAAATGCCCAGGCTCCGACGACCGTCAACAAGAAGATCACGAGCGCGATGATCCATTTTTTCTTCCCGCCGGACGACTTTTCGTCCGCCGTCTTGCCCATCGGTCGTGCACCCGGCCTGCGGATGGCCCTGGCATTGCTCATAGCGCCGGCTCACATTCAGTTGGGGTCAGGATGAATCGGCATGCCCGTCCATGTAGACGAAGCAGCGCGAACCGTCCTCTCCCGATGGTCCGTGGAACGGCTCGAAGTCGTACGCAATCCACACCGTAGCGCTGCTGCGGTGCACCTCAACCCCGTGCCGCATATAGATCACGACCTGCTGCCGTGTTTTCCATGCCAGGTCGCGGTCGTTGTATTCGTAGCTGGTGCCTTCGGCCTCGTAGTAGCTTTTTCCCTCCGGCGGTTTCGTGATTTTCAGGAGCGAGGCGTCGCGGTACGCCATGTCGTCGCCCGGGCAACTGAAGACCGGGTCGGCTTCGATGACGCGCATTTTGTCGGGGGCGGGAACCATCGGATCGGGCGTGACGCTGGTTGGCGTTGTCACCGGCGTCCGGTCGACGTTCAATCCGCCGCGCTCGATGTACGGCCCCAGCGAGGTGACCATACTGGCGCGACGGGAGATGCTCGGCATCCGCGCGCAGTCGGGAAAGCGGGCCCGCTCTCCGCGAGTGTCCATGTAGTGCTCGACCGCGACGCCGACGTTGTGCAAGTTCGACAAGCACTGCGTGCGGCGAGCCGAGTTGCGCGCCGACTGGACGGCCGGCAGCAACAGGCCCACCAAAAGACCGATGATGGCGATCACCACCAGCAATTCAATGAGGGTCAGGCCGGCGCGAAGCGGCCGATTCGTGGCAGTCATCGCCAAACCCCTACGGCGGCTTAAGTGTCAATAGTTGGCCGGTTTACAAAACCCGGCTAGACTCCATCATTATTCATACCCCGGCGGGCGTCCAAAGTTTCGCCGGCAAGGTGTGCAATTTGCCGCCCAAAGACCAGGTATCTTGCCAGCGATGCTGTAAAACTCGCGAAAATAGGGGGGTTTGGAAACTACGGCTTCGTCGCCTCCCGTGCGCCTGGAACCCCGTTCCTTCCCAAAGAATGAATCATGTCCGGCTCGATCGTCAATTGCGATTGGGGGACGACGCGCTTCCGTTTGCGTTTATGACCGGCGAACTTTTCGACGTCCTCGGCCAGCACAGCATTCTGAAACATTCGCTCGTAGATCCAGCCGCGGCGAATGCCGCGGCTGAATTGCGCGCCGGCGTCCGCCATGGTCGATCGATTCCGTTGGCGGCGGCGCTCTTCCGGGTCCGCACGCGGCAGTTGCTCGACAAGGCGCCGGGCGCGAGCAACCGGGCGTTCTTAAGCGGCGTTCTATTGGGGAGCGAGTTGGCGTACCTGTCGGGAGCCCGGTCCGCCGGATTGCCGCTGGTGCTGTGCGCGACGGCGCCCTTGGAGGCGCCCTATCGCGCGGCCCTCGACGAGTTGGGGCTCACCGAGCGACTGACTTTGGTTCCGCCGGCCGACGTCGAGCTGTTGAGCGCACGGGGGCAGGCCGTTTTATGGCGGAACGTGGCTGGGTTTTGAGGCTTCCGCACCCGCTCAAACTCCCCACTTACGCCGCTGGCAAGTGGTTTTCAGGGCCCCGCCTTTCGTCTATGATGTCGGGAGCCGTTTGCCGTATACGAAAGCGACGCGCGATCGCCGCCAGGCCCACCAAAATCCCCACCCGGCAGCGGCCGAGCCGTCACTGGCCGAGTTCGCCTGAGCGACCATGATGTCGATGTCAGCCTGCCTTCGCATTCTGCGCTTTGCCGGTCCCGCGTGCGCGGCACTTTGGTCACACTGGGTGCCGGCGGACGAGCCGGTCGACTTTGCGCGCGATATCCGGCCGATCCTGGCGGCGCGGTGCTTCGGGTGTCACGGCGAGGATGAGCAGGAATCCGGCCTCAGGCTCGATCGCACGTCGACCCTGTTGCAAGGGGGCAACAGTGGACCGGCCGTCGTCGCGGGCAACAGCGCCCTTAGCCGGCTGATCAAGGCCGTCGCGGGCGACGACAAGGAAACTTCCAAAATGCCGCCCGAGGGACCGCCGCTCGAGGCCGCACAAATCGCGCTCTTGAAACGCTGGATTGACGAAGGGGCGAAAGCTCCGGCCGATTCAGAGTCCGTGGCAAGTGGACGCCAGAGCGACCATTGGGCGTTTCAGCCGCTGGCGCGCGTCGAGCCGCCCGCGGTGGGAAATCCGGCCTGGGTTCGCAATCCGATCGACGCTTTTGTGCTCGCGCGGCTGGAAGCCGCCGGCCTCAAGCCGTCGCCCGAGGCCGACAAGGCGACGCTCGTTCGCCGCGCAAGCCTCGACCTGGTCGGCCTTCCGCCGACGATCGAACAGGTGGACGCGTTTCTGGCCGACGCGGGGGACGACGCCTATGAGCGGATGGTCGACCGCTTGCTCTCGTCGCCCCACTACGGCGAGAACTGGGGGCGGCATTGGCTCGACCTGGCCCGCTACGCCGATTCGAACGGTTACACCATCGACAGCGGGCGCTCGATCTGGAAATATCGCGACTGGGTGATCGACGCTTTGAATCGCGATCTGCCCTTCGACCAGTTCACGATCGAGCAGTTGGCGGGCGACATGCTGGACAATCCCGGGCTCGATCAACAGATCGCGACTGGGTTCCACCGCAACACGATGGTCAACGAAGAAGGCGGGACCGACGAGGAGCAGTTTCGCGTGGAAGCGGTGGTGGACCGCATCAACACTACGGGTGCCGCGTTTCTGGGGCTGACCTTGGGCTGCGCCCGCTGCCACGACCACAAATACGACCCGATCTCGCAGCGCGAGTTTTACCAGGTGTTTGCCATCTTCAACGGCGCCGACGAGCCGTCGCTGCAAGTGCCCACCGATCAGCAAGCCAAAGAAACGCCGGCGCTGGTGGCCGAAATCAAACAGACCGAGGAGCGGCTGGCGATGGTCGACGACAACGCGGCGGGTCGCCAGGCGGACTGGGAATCGCGATTCACGGGCAAGCTGCCCGTCGATTGGACGGTGCTCGACGTGGAGGCCCAATCGCGAGGCGGGGCCACGTTTGCGAAGTTGGACGACGGCTCGATTCTGGTCGGGGGCGAGATTCCTTCCAACGACGATTACACGCTCAGGGCAACGCTCGCCCAGCGGCCGGTTTCCGCCGTGCGAATCGAAGTGCTCACCGACGAGAGTTTGCCGAACCGGGGCCCGGGACTTGCTGAAAACGGCAATTTCGTGCTCAGCGAGCTGGTCCTCAAAGCCACCGGACCCGGGACCGCCGCGGACGGACGAGTCGTGTTCGACCAGGCCGTGGCCGACTACTCCCCTTCCGACGGAATGGTCAGCCATGCGATCGACGGCAAGCCGGAGACGGGCTGGAACATTCATGCCGCCAACGATCTTAACCAGCCGCGGACTGCCATTTTTTTCCTGCGGGACGAATTGCCGGCCTCCGCGCGCGAGCTGACGCTTTCGATCGAGCAACACTACAAAAAGCCGCGCTATCTGATCGGGCGGTTCCGCGTCTCGGTAGGCGCCGCCGACCGCGAAGCGCTCAAGACGCCGAGCAACGTTCAAGCAGCGCTGGCCGTTGCGCCGGACAAGCGGACGAAGGAGCAGAGCGAGGTTGTGAAGTTGTATTATCAGCAGGTCGACCCGGAGCGCACGCCGCTGACGAAACGCATCGCCGAATTGAAACAGCAGCAAAAGCAGATGGACGACAAGATCACCACCACGCTGGTGATGCGCGAGCGCCAAGAGCCGCGCGAGACGTTCATTCACCTGCGGGGTAATTTTCTCAGTCACGGCGCGCGGGTCGAGCCGGGCGTGCCGGCCGTGTTGCCGCCGATCAAGGCGCGGGGCCCGAAGCCCGATCGGCTCGACTTTGCACGCTGGCTCGTCGACCCCGCCAATCCGCTCTCGCCGCGCGTGACCGTGAATCGCATCTGGCAGCGCCATTTCGGCGCGGGGCTGGTGGCCACGGAAAACGATTTCGGCCTGCAGGGCGACAGGCCCACGCACCCGGAACTGCTCGATTGGCTCGCGCGGGAATTGATCGACAGCGGCTGGAGCCTGAAGGCGATGCACCGGCTGATCGTCAGCAGCAATACCTATCGCCAGGAGTCGCGCCCACGCGCCCTAGTGGCCGCGGCCGATCCGTACAACAAGCTGCTTGGCCGGCAGCGGCGGCTGCGCCTGGAAGCCGAAACGATTCGCGATTCAGCGCTGGCGGCCAGCGGACTTTTGGCGCGCGAGATCGGCGGGCCGGGCGTTTATCCGCCCCAGCCGCAGGGCATTTACGCCTTTACGCAACAAAAGAAGTTTTGGGGCGAAAACAAGGACGCGGACCGCTATCGGCGCGGCATGTACATCTACTTGTGGCGGTCGAGCCCCTATCCGTTCTTGAAAACGTTTGACGTGCCCGACGCGGTGGTGGCCTGCACGTGCCGCGCGCGATCCAACACGCCGCTGCAAGCGCTTGCGCTGGCCAACGATCGGGCCTTTTTCGAGTTTGCCCAGGGTTTCGCCGCGCGGCTGCTGGAGGAGGACGCGGCGGACGACCGGGAGCGGATTGGCCTGGCATGTCGCCGAGCGCTCGCGCGCGGGCCGTCCGACAGCGAGCTGGCGAGCCTGTTAGAATATCTCCAGTCGCAGCGGGCCCATTTTGCCGCCAGCCTGAAAGACGCGGCCGACGTCGCGCCGGCGGCGACCGATCGGGCCGACCCGGCCGAAGCGGCGGCCTGGACGATGCTGGCCCGCGTGCTGTTGAACCTCGACGAGTTTGTCACTCGGGAGTAGGACGATGCGAAACGGCCCATTTGGCGCCAGCGACGAGTTGCTCGCCGTCACGCGGCGACATTTCTTCGGTCACTGCGGCGTCGGTCTGGGCGCGATTGCCCTGGGGTCGCTGTTGGCCGAAGAGGGGCGCGCGGCGATCGAGCCGCCGAACCTGCAAAACCCGCTGGCTCCGCGGCCGCCGCACTTTCGGCCGAAGGCCAAGCGCGTCATTTTTCTTTTCATGGCCGGCGGGCCCAGCCAATTGGAGCTGTTCGACTATAAGCCCAAGCTGCAAGCGCTCGACGGCCAGGTCGTTCCCCCTTCGTACACGAAAAACAAACGGTTCGCCTTTATCAAGGGCGACGCCAAGCTGCTGGGCACGCGGCGCAAGTTCGCGCGCCACGGCCAGTGCGGCACCGAGTTGAGCGAGCTATTGCCGCACCTGGCCACGATCGTCGACGACGCGTGCCTGCTGAAAAGCATGGTCACCGACGTGTTCAATCACGGTCCGGCCAAGCTGTTCCTGAACAGCGGGTCGAGCCGCTTCGGCTTGCCCAGCATGGGCGCGTGGCTCACGTACGGCATCGGTAGCGAGTCGCGCGATCTGCCGGGTTTCGTCGTGCTGCAGTCGGGTCCGCGGGGCCCTCGCGGCGGAAACCCGCTGTGGGGGAGCGGCTTTCTGCCCACGTCGTATCAGGGCGTGCCGCTGCTGCCCGGGCCGGAGCCGATCTTGAACCTGGCGAATCCGCCGGGAATTGACCGCGATCGGCAGACGGAGTTTTTCAATACGGTGCAAAAGCTCAACGCCGAGCGCCTGGCCGCGGTCGGCGACCCGGAGATCGCGACGCGCATCAGTGCCTACGAAATGGCCTACCGCATGCAATCGAGCGCCCCCGAGTTGATCAACCTGGCCGGCGAATCCAGGGAAACGCTGGAAGCCTACGGCGCCGAACCGGGCAAGGTGTCGTTTGCCAACAACTGCCTGTTGGCCCGTCGGTTGGTGGAGCGCGGCGTGCGCTTCGTGCAGCTCTATCACACCGATTGGGACCATCACGGCAACAAGGACACGCACCTGGGCGAGCCGCTGGACGAGCGCTGCCGCGAGACCGACCGGCCGGCGGTCGCGCTCGTGAAGGATTTGAAGGCCCGCGGCATGTTGGACGACACGCTGGTGATTTGGGGCGGCGAGTTCGGCCGCACGCCGATGGGCGAGCCGCGGGAATTGATCGGCCGCGATCATCACGTCGACGGCTATACGATGTGGCTGGCCGGCGGCGGTATCAAGGGCGGGCAAACGATCGGCGCCACCGACGAATTGGGCTACTACGCCGTCGACGAACCGACCCACGTACACGACCTGCAGGCGACGATCCTGTACCTGTTGGGCCTCGACCATTTGAAGCTCACCTATCGCTTCCAAGGCCGCGACTTCCGCTTGACCGACGTGGGCGGCAACGTGGTCAAGAAGATGCTGGCATAGGTCAGCGGACGCTACGCCGCATCCTGTTTTTTCGGACAGGATGAACAGGATGGACAGGATGAAATCTGAGTCACTTTTTTCCTCATCCTGTTAGTCCTGTTCATCCTGTCTCTTCTTCTGGCGGGCATCGGACAGTTCGCGTCCGAGTTGGCGGCAACGTGGTCGAGAAGATGCTGGCATAACTAGCCTCCGGCTTTGCCGGAGGATTTCTTGCCGTTGGTTTCTGCGTTCCGCGACAATTCGACCGCCCGCCACAGGTACCAACTGGCGACGGAACGAAACGGCCGCCAGCGCTCGCCGTGATCGAGCATCTGCTTGGCGTGGGGCAGATCTTTCAAGCCGTACGTCAACATGAATCCCTTGCGAACGCCGAAGTCGCTCACCGGCAGCACGTCCGGCCGGCCCAAGCGGAAGATGAGCAGCATTTCGACCGTCCACACGCCGATGCCGCGCACCTCGATCAAGCGCGAAATGATTTCTTCGTCGCCCATCTTCACCAGCCGCGCCAGCCCGGGCACGGTGCCGTCGATCGTTTTGGTTGCCAGGTCTTTGACCGACAAGACCTTGGCCCGCGACATGCCGGCTTCTCGAAACACTTTGTCGGACATGGCCAGAACGGTTTTGGGAGAGAAGCTGCGCTTCGGATAGTTTGCCATCACGCGCCCCATGATCGTCGCGGCCGCCTTGCCCGAGAGCTGCTGGTAGACGATTGCGCGGAATAGCGACTGAAAGGGGCTCTGCACTTTCTCGGGCCGGTGCGTGAACGGCCCGGCCTGTTTGATCACCCGGCCCAACTCGCGGTCGACGCGCCTCAAGCGGGCCACTGCTTTGACGGGATCGAAGGAGAGTTCCACGTGCGCTGCGCCCCCCGCCGCGTGTGCCATGAATGACGAACGACTCAACCGCTCGACTTTAGCATCTGTCTGGGGCACACGCGAGGGACGTACCGGCGCGAGAATTCGCCGCGCGCTGGACCGGCGCGGCCGGGTTGGTTAGGATGGCGATCGATCCGCGGTCGGGATCGATAAGAGGCTCAATTCAGTCGGGAATCGCCGGTCGAGAAAGCGACCGACGATTCCCATGGGGGCCTTCGATCATCCGATGGAAAACCTGCGCCGGTATTTCGATCTCGTCGGGAAATTCGTCGGCCAGGAACGCGCCGTCGACGTGGCCCACAATTTGTTCCTCATCGGCTGCCTGGTTGCGCGAAAACCGCGGCACGTGCTGGAGATGGGCATGGGCACGGGCTTCGTCACCGGTTCGGTGATTCAAGCCCTGGGTTTCAACGGAGTCGGCGAGTTGACCTGCGTCGACAACTGGCACGACTGGGGCGGCCGCGAGCCCGACGGCACCCAGCAGATCCGCGCGGCGGGCGTCCGCGTCGTCGCTCCCATGGACGAGGAGCGATTTCTCCGTTCCGCACCAGCGGACGCCTATGATTTTGTCATTTCCGACGCGGACCACTTTCGCAGCCACGCCTGGGTCGACCAGTACCTGCGCATCACGGCGCACGACGGCTTCCTGTTCTTCCACGACACCAACAACGACCTCTTCCCGAACTTGCGCGCCATCGTCGACCGCGTCGGCGAGCTGAACCTGCCGCACTACCACTTCATCGAATCGACCCGCCCCGACGAGCGCTGCTCCCGAGGCTGGCTGTTCGTGATCAACAGAAAGGGCGTCAATCAGCGTTTTCAAAGCTGACGAAAGCGTCTACAATACATGCACGCACGCCGATGCGTTTTCCCGCCTAACTACTCGCCCCGATTCTCTTGAGAGCCGTACTTAATTGACGCACCTTCGCCAGCAACGTGCGCGAGACTTCGGCGACCTGGGATGCGCCGATTTGCAGCGTTCGGTGCTCTCTAGCCGCCGCCAGGTGCTGCAAGCCGGCGGGCTGGGTTTGCTGGGGCTTTCGCTGCCGCAGTTTTTGGCCGCCGGGGCCAAGGCGGCCGTTTCGTCAAGTCGCCGCGCGGCCGGATTCGGCCGGGCGAAGCGGTGCATTTTTCTGTTCATGTGGGGCGGGCCAAGCCAGCTCGACACGTTCGATCTCAAGCCCGCCGCGCCGGCGGAAATCCGCGGACCGTTCCGGCCGATCTCGACCCGCACGAGCGGCCTTCAAATCTGCGAGCATTTTGCGCGGCTGGCCCATTTGACCGACAAACTGGCCGTCGTCCGCTCGCTCCATCACACCGACCCGGCGCATCTCTCGAGCGGGCATGCGACGTTGACCGGGCATCTGGCGCCGAAAGTCAACAGCGACGCCGATCCGCCGGGCGACCGCGATACGCCGCACCTGGGCTCGCTGCTCGCGCGGCTGCGCAAAACGCCCGGCACGCTGCCGCCGTTTGTCACGCTGCCGTGGTTTGCCTACCATCCTTCCGCGCCGGGCGGGCAGGCGCCGGGGCAGCGCGGCGGGTGGTTGGGACACAAGTACGACCCGCTTTTGGTCACGGGCGATCCTAATAAGCCCGATTGGAAAATCGACGAGCTGAGCCTGGCCGACACGATCAGCTACGAGCGGATCGACTCGCGGCGGCAGTTGCTCGGCGAAATCGACCGGCAGCGCGCCGAGATCGATTCGACCGACGTGACCGGACTGAAGCAGCAGGCGTTCGGACTGTTGGGATCCGCAAACGCTCGCCGGGCATTTGACTTGTCCCAGGAGCCCAACGCGGTGCGCGATCGTTACGGGCGAAACATCCACGGCCAGTGCGTGCTATTGGCGCGGCGGCTGGTGGAACACGGCGTTCCCCTGGTGAGCGTCAACTGGCACAACGACGGGCGAAACTTCTGGGATACGCACGGCCACAACTTTTCGCGATTGAAGAACGAGCTGATTCCGCCGGCCGACCAGGCGCTGTCCGCGCTTTTGGAAGATCTCGACGCGCAGGGCTTGCTCGAGGAGACGATCGTGGCCTGGGTCGGTGAGTTCGGCCGGCAACCGAAAATCGACGCGGGCAACGCCGGCGACGGCGGCCGCGCGCATTGGCCGTTTTGCTACAGCGGGCTGTTGGCCGGCGGGGGCATTCAGGGCGGCGCCGTATACGGCAAGAGCGACAAGCACGCGGCCTACCCGGCCGAATCGCCCGTGAGCCCCCAAGACTACGCCGCCACGATCCTGCACGCCCTGGGCATTGCCGAGGCAACGACCGCCGACGATCGCTTCGGCCGCCCCATCCGCGTCTACGCCGGGACGCCCATTACGGCGTTGCTCGGCTGAAGACCAAAGCGCCGTTTCATTTCCGCGGGTGTGCGCCCTGCCCGAAGGCCCTCGGGCCAAATGACTGGGCTTCGGCCGTTATTTGATGTCGATCAGGTTAGCCAACTAGCAACCGTCGAATCGTCATGGCAATTTCTCCTCGGTCGAACTCGGTGATCCACCCCCGGCGGCCCGGCCGCCCGACGAACAGCATACGGGCTGGCGGGGGCGTCTGGCTACTCGTAATACGGGGCAGGCAGGAGTACTGGCTCCAAGCGCTTGTTGCCGCCAACCGTTAAGCCCCCGGCTTTGCCGGGGGATTCCGCGCTTGCGAAGGATGATTACCATTCGAGCGCGGTGGTATCAACGATCCGCCGGCCAAGCCGGGGGCTAACAGCGTGTTGAAAAACTGGGACAGGCACCTCGCGACCGCCGTTTTTC